>NZ_JFYS01000001.1:0-407148 GCF_000632045.1 Stenotrophomonas sp. RIT309 | reverse complement strand
GCGTCGAAGGCGGCTTCCAGCGCCGCATCATCGTTGGCCGGAGCGGCTGCGACGGCGTCGGTTTCGTAGATCACTTCCGCCGGCAGATCGTCCCAGGTCGGCTCGCGCCCGGTATCGGCCGCAGGCGTGGCAACGGCGTCGAAGGCGGCTTCCAGCGCCGCATCATCGTTGGCCGGAGCGGCTGCGACGGCGTCGGTTTCGTAGATCACTTCCGCCGGCAGATCGTCCCAGGTCGGCTCGCGCCCGGTATCGGCCGCAGGCGTGGCAACGGCGTCGAAGGCGGCTTCCAGCGCCGCATCATCGTTGGCCGGAGCGGCTGCGACGGCGTCGGTTTCGTAGATCACTTCCGCCGGCAGATCGTCCCAGGTCGGCTCGCGCCCGGTATCGGCCGCAGGCGTGGCAACGGCGTCGAAGGCGGCTTCCAGCGCCGCATCATCGTTGGCCGGAGCGGCTGCGACGGCGTCGGTTTCGTAGATCACTTCGGCCGGCAGATCGTCCCAGGTCGGCTCGCGCCCGGTGTCGGCCGCAGGCGTGGCAGCCGCGTCGAATGCGGCTTCGAGCGAAGCATCGTCGTTGGCAGGGGCCACTGCGACGGCGTCGGTTTCGTAGATCACTTCGGCCGGCAGATCATCCCAGGTCGGCTCGCGCTCGCCGTCGGCTGCTGCGCTCGTCGGGCGTGGCGCGGCATCAGCGGCGACCGGTGCGACGGCAATGTCGCCGAGCAGCTCGTCCAGATAGTCGTCCAGCATGCCGGTGGTGTTCATGCCGCCTGCTCCAGGGCACGTGCGTCCTCACCGAGGATCCAGTTCAACGCACGCCGATAGGCCGCCAGGCCGCGTCCCGGGTAGTCCTCGCCGATGCTCGGCAGGGTCAGGCCGGCCGCGTTGCTGATGCGGGTGTCGATCGGAATCGCGTCTTCCCAGACGCGGCTTGCGTGGCGGTCCTGCATGGCGCGCAGCGATTCATTGCCGGTGCGGGTGCGGCGGTCGAACAGCGTCGGCAGGATCGAGATCGGCAGCGGCCGGCGGCGCGAACGCTCGACCATCTCGCCGGTGCGGACCATGCCATCCAGGCCGTGCAGGGCCAACGGCTCGGCCTGGGTGGGAATGATCAGGCGATCGGCTGCGGCCAGCGCATTGATCATCAGCAGGCCCAGGGTCGGTGCGCAGTCCAGCAGGATGTAGTCGTGCTGGCCTTGGTGGCGGGCGAGCGCGTTCTGCAGGGCCAGGCCGAGGCCGGGCTGGTTGGCGCTGCGTCGTTCCAGCGTGGCCAGCGAGGCCTGCGCGCACACGTAATCGAGTCCGCCGATGTTGCTGGCATGGCTGAGCGCGGACAGGTCGGCCGGCGGTGCGCCGAACAGTTCCAGCACGCCGGCCGGTGCCGGCTCGATCGGCACGCCGAAGGCGCGGGTCAGCGAGGCATGCGGATCGAGATCGATCAGCAGCACGCGGTGGCCGAGCGCGGCCAGGCCGCGACCGAGGGCGAGGGTGGTGGTGGTCTTGCCGACTCCGCCCTTCTGGTTGGCGACTGCCCAGATGCGCATCGGATTACTCCTTCATTGCCGGGGGAACGGCGGCGCCGACACGGCTGCCAGCCGGCACCGGTGGCAACTGCACCGGTGCGATGGGGGAAGTGGGGGTGGTGGCCGGTGCTGCGGTGGCCTGTTCGCTGGCGCCGCGGGCAGTGCCGGTGGCGGCATTCAGGCGTTCGCCGAGCGGGTCCACCGAATGACTGGTGTCGGCCAGGATGATGACCATCACCCGCCGGTTGCGATTGCGGCCCTGTGCGCTGTCGTTGTCTTCGCGGGGGCGGAACTGGCCGTACCCGACCATCGCCAGCCGCGATGGCTGCAGCCCCTGGTCGGCAAACAGATGCACCACGCTGGCCGCGCGCCCGGCCGACAGTTCCCAGTTGGACGGGAAGGTGGCAGTGGCAATCGGCACGTTGTCGGTGTGTCCTTCCACGCGCACGCTGTTGGGCACGTCGCGCAGCACACCGGCCAGGCTGGCCAGGGTGTCGCGCGCATGCACGTCCAGCGCCGCCGAGCCGGTCGGGAACAGGATGTCGCTGTTGATCTCCACTTCGATCCACAGTTCGGTACGGCGCACGCTGATCATGCCGCGGTCGATCAGTGGCGCCAGCGCGGCGGTCAGGCGGTCGGCGATGCTGTTGAGCTGGCGCTCGGCACGCGCGATCTGTTCCTGGTTGTGCACCGACACCGGCATGCGCATCTGCGAGGCCATCGCCGGCAGCAGGGTGGGGTCGTGCGAGGGCGCGGGAGCGGACGGCCCGATCTTGGTGCCGGACTTGATCACCGACGGGCTGTCCCAGCCGCCGCCCTGCACCTGCTTGTTGCCCACCTGCACCGGATTGATGGTGCGCGGCGCGCCACCGAAAGCATCGGTGAGGGCGTCGGCCATGATCCGGTACTTGCCCTCGTTGACCGAGGAGATCGCGTACATGACCACGAAGAAGGCGAGCAGCAGCGTCATCAGGTCGGCATAGGGGATGGCCCATGCCTCGTGATTGGCGTGCTCTTCGTGGTGCTTGCGGCGGGCCATGTCAGTGCAGGAAGCCGGAGAGGTTGGTTTCGATGTTGCGCGGGTTCTCGCCCTGGGCAATCGAGATCAGGCCTTCGATGACCATTTCGCGGTCGCGGCTGGAATGGGCGATCACGCCCTTCAGCTTGGCGGCGATGGGCAGGAACAGCAGGTTGGCCGAGGCGATGCCGTAGATGGTGGCAGTGAACGCGGCGGCGATGCCGTGGCCGAGCTTGCTCGGGTCGGCGAGGTTCTTCATTACCGCGATCAGGCCGAGCACGGCGCCGATGATGCCCAGCGTGGGCGCATAGATGCCCATGCTTTCAAACACCTTGGCAGCGGCCTGGTCCTGGTGCTCCTGGCTGCCCAGTTCGATCTCCAGCATGTGCCGGATCGATTCGGGTTCAACGCCGTCCACCAGCAGCTGCAGGCCCTTGCGCAGGAACGGGTCCTGCTGCGCTTCCACCTGCGATTCCAGGCCGAGCAGGCCCTGGCGGCGGGCGATGTTGCTCCACTCCACGATCTGCTGGATCAGTTCACGACGGTCGCTGTGCGGCGGCCGCACGACCCAGCGCACGATCTTGAAGGCGTGCTTGAACACCGCTGGCGAGGTGTGCAGCAGGATGGCGGCGATGGTGCCGACGATGACGATCACGAACGCCGCAGGCGACCACAACGACGCCAGGCCGGCGCCCTTGAGGATGCTGCCACCGACCAGCGAGGCCAGGGCGAGGAAAAGTCCAATGAGGCTGAGTCTATCCATGGGTCCGGTATCGGCTTGTATGAATGGGACTTGAGACACCGGTAGGTCGTGTACAGACGGTAGTCACAGTTTTCGGGTCGCCGGGCATGGCCCGGCGCTACCCTGCGGGGCCGTTTCCGGTAGCGCCGGGCCATGCCCGGCGGGCTTCAGCGCAGCCCGTCCACGTCCAGGATCAGCGCCATGCGACCATCGCCGATCAAGGTTGCACCGGCATAACCACGCAGGCCGCGCAGGGCCTTGGGCAGTGGCTTGATGACCACTTCCTCACGCCCGCGCACCTGGTCCACCACCAGCCCGAAGCGTGCTTCACCGGCCTGCAGCACGACGATGGTCAGCAGGGGCGAGGTCGCCGGCGTCACATCCAGCCATTGCCGCAGGTCGACCAGCGCCAGCGTGTGCGAGCGGCGGTCGAGCACGGCGCGGCCGTCGAACCAGCCCAACGAGGTGCGCGGCGCATGCAGCACTTCCATCACACGGGCCAGCGGCAGTGCGTAGACGTCTTCGCCGGCCTGCACCAGCAGGGTCGGCAGGATCGCCAGGGTCAGCGGTACGCGGATCATGAAACGGCTGCCGCGGCCCAGTTCCGACTGGATCTGGATCTGCCCGCTCAGCTCACGGATGCGCGACTGCACCACGTCCATGCCGACGCCGCGGCCGGAAATGTCGGTGACCTGCTGCTTGGTCGAGAACCCTGGCAGGAACACCAGGTGCAGGCATTCCTCGCTGCTCAGGCGGGCGGCGGCTTCCGGATCGATCAGGCCCTTCTCGCGCGCCTTGGCGCGCAGTTTTTCCGGATCGATGCCGGCGCCATCGTCCTGCACTTCGATGCTGACGTAGTCGCCTTCCTGCTGTGCCGACAGGCGCACGTGGCCCATCCGCGGCTTGCCCTGCGCTTCGCGCAGGTCAGGCATTTCCACGCCATGGTCGATGGCGTTGCGGACCAGGTGCACCAGCGGGTCGGCCAGCGCTTCGACCAGGTTGCGGTCGAGCTCGGTTTCGGCGCCGATCAGTTCCAGGTCCACTTCCTTCTTCAGCGAACGCGCAACGTCGCGCGCCACCTTCGGGAAGCGCGAGAACACCTTGCCGACCGGCTGCATGCGGGTGCGCATCACCGCCGACTGCAGGCGCGCGGTGGCGATATCCAGCGTGGACACGGCGCGGTCCAGCTCTTCATCGCGCAGGCGCGCGCGCAGCGTCTTCAACCGGTTTCGTGACAGCACCAGTTCGCCGATCAGGTTGACGATGGCATCCAGGCGCTTGGTGTCCACGCGCACGGTGTGCTCGGCTTCGGCGACAGGCTTGTTGGGTGCGGGCTTGGCAGCGGGCGGGGCCGGCGAGGGCGCCGGTCGCGGTGCCGGTACCGCAACAGCCGCTGCGGCGGTGTTGCTGCCCGGGGCGGCGCCGCCATGCAGCTGGTCGAGCAATGCCTCGAACTCGTCCTCGCTGATCATGTCGTCGGCCTTCTTCGCCGCCGCCACGGTTGTCGGCGCCTTGCCGCCATGCAGCTGGTCGAGCAGGGCCTCGAATTCGTCGTCGGTGATCAGGTCGCCGCCGCCCGCACCCGGCGTCGCGGCCGCAGGCGCGGCAGTGCCGCCGCCATGCACGTCGAACTGGGCGACCAGTTCGGGCGGGGCAAAGCCCGGCTCGGTGCCCGAAGACACCGCGTCAAGCATCGATTGCAGGTAGTCCAGTGACTGCTGGGCGGCATCGAAGTGATGCGCCTGCAGGACGGCCTGGCCGGCGCGTGCGGCGCCCAGCGCTTCCTCGGCGGCGTGGCACAGCTCGACCATTGCGGTGATGCCGAGGAAACCTGCGCCGCCCTTCAGCGTGTGGTAGCCACGGAACACCGCGTTGAGCTGTTCATTGTCCTGCGGTGCCTGTTCCAGCGACACCAGCTGTTCGCCGAGGCGATCCAGGATCTCCTGGGCCTCGATGATGAAATCGGCAGTGATGTCGTCGGCTACTGCGCCCATGGTTACAGCCCCAGATCCGACAACAGGTCGTCGGCGTCGTTCTGCGAGACCGCATGGCGGTCCAGTCCCTTCAGTGCCGGCCCAGCCAGTTCCGGATCGGTGCGATGCTGTTCCGGCGGCAGACCGAGCGCGCCGAAGCCTTCGTGCACGCGGCGGACGATGCCCACCACGCGACGGATGATCTGCCCGGTCAGGTCTTGGTAGCTCTGGGTCAGGGCGATCTCGGTGAGGTTGTGGCGGATGCGGTCGAGCTGCACGTCCTGGCCCGGCTGCAGGCCGTCGGCGCGCAGCTGTTCGGTCAGGCTGCGGCACTCTTCGGCCAGGTCCAGGGTGCGGTGGGTGGCCTGTTCGGTCATCGCCACCACGTGGTCCAGGCGCGCGCAGGCATCGTCCAGCTCGCCGGCTTCATCGGGCACGGTCGGCAGTTCGCCCAGCGCCTGGCCCAGCTCGCGGGCCAGCCGCGAAAGGCCGCTCATCATCGGCTGGGTGCGCAGCGCGACCAGGCCGTCGATGCGCTGGCGCCATGCCGCCTCGTCGCCGGATTCCAGTGCATCCAGGGCTTCCTGCAGGCGCAGGGCGAGGGCGCTCTTGTCGACCGTGGTATCCATCAAGCGCTGGCCGCCAGGCGTTCGAAGATCTTGCCGAGCTTCTCTTCCAGCGTCTGTGCGGTGAACGGCTTGATGATGTAACCGTTCACGCCGTTCTGCGCCGCTTCGATGATCTGCTCGCGCTTGGCTTCGGCAGTCACCATCAGCACCGGCAGGGTCTTCAGTTTGGCATCGGCGCGGATGGCCTTGAGCAGTTCGATGCCGGTCATCACCGGCATGTTCCAGTCGGTGACCACGAAGTCGAACGGCTGGCTCTGCAGCAGCGACAGCGCGGCATGCCCGTCCTCGGCTTCGGCGGTATTGGTGAAGCCCAGATCGCCCAGCAGGTTCTTGACGATACGACGCATGGTCGAGAAGTCGTCGACGATCAGGATGCGCATGTTCTTGTTCAAAGCAGAGTTCCTTTGTTGATCAGCTCTCGAGGCCGGCGTCGGCCGCCTCGAAAATCTTCAGTCGGCCACGCAGGCGCAGGACCGCCTGGCCGTGGATCTGGCAGACCCGCGACTCGCTCACGCCGAGCACTGCGCCGATCTCTTTCAGGTTCAGTTCCTGCTCGTAGTAGAGCGACAGCACCAGCTGTTCGCGCTCGGGCAGGTGGCCGATGGCATTGCCCAGCTCGCGGCCGAACTCGCCACGTTCCAGTACCTGCTGCGGGGTCGGGCCGCCCTGGGCGACGGTGTCCAGCTCGCCCTGGTCTTCAATGCGCGACTCCAGGCTCAGTACCTGGCCGCGCGAGGCGTCCTCCATCAGGCGCAGGTACTCGGGCAGCGGCATCTCCATCGCGGCGGCCACTTCGGTGGCACTGGCGGCGCGGCCGGTGCTCTGCTCCAGGCGGCGGATGGTGGCCGCAGCGTCACGTGCACGGCGGTGTACCGAACGCGGTACCCAGTCGCCACGACGGATCTCATCGATCATCGAACCGCGGATGCGGATCGAGGCGTAGGTCTCGAACGAGGCACCCTGGTCGGCGTCGTAGCTGCGCGAGGCTTCGATCAGGCCCATCATGCCGGCCTGGATCAGGTCGTCCACCTCAACGCTGGCCGGCAGGCGTGCGGCCAGATGGTGGGCGATGCGCCGCACCAGGTCCGAGTGCTGGGCGATGACCTCGTTGGCCGCCGTGCGCTGGACCTCTCTGTACTGGGCGGCGCCTTTCATGCGGCCACCCCACGCTGCTTGATGATGCGTTCGAGGAAGAACTCGACGCCGCCGCGCGGCTCGGTCGGTGCCTGCCAGCGGGCGGTGCGGCGGGCGATCTCGGTGATCGCCAGTGCCGACGGGCTGGACGGATAGGCCTTCACCACCGGCTGCTGGCGCTGCACCGACAGGCGCAGCCAGTCGTCCTGCGGCACGCAGCCGAGGTAGTTCAGCGAGACATCGGCGAGGAATTTCTCGCAGACGCGGGTCAGCTTCTCGTACAGCACGCGGCCTTCATTGGGGTCGCGCACCATGTTGGCCACCACCTGGATGCGGTCCACGCCACGTTCGCGCGACAGCACCTTGATCAGCGCATAGGCGTCGGTGATCGAGGCCGGTTCATCGCAGACCACCACCACGGTGTCCTGCGCGGCCTGGCAGAAGGTCAGCACGCCATCGGTGATACCGGCGGCGGTGTCCACCACCATGATGTCCAGCTCGCGCTCCAGTTCGGAGAACACGTTGACCAGGCCGACATGCTCGGCCGGGGCCAGCTCGGCCATGTGCCGGCGGCCGGACGCAGCCGGTACCACCAGCACGCCGTTCGGGCCTTCGATGATCACGTCATCCAGGCTGCAGCGGCCAGCGACCAGGTCGGCCAGGGTGTTGGTGGGGCTCAGGCCCAGGATCACGTCGATGTTGGCCAGGCCCAGGTCGGCGTCCAGCAACAGGGTGCGTTTGCCCATTCCCGCAAGCGCCACGGCCAGGTTGGCCGATACGTTGGTCTTGCCGACGCCGCCCTTGCCGCCGGTCACGGCAATCGTGCGCACAGGGCCGAGCGGCTCGCTGCGGGTCGCCGTCAGCGGGAAGGTGGTGGTCAGCTTGGCGTACTCACGCGACGGCATGGTTCAACTCCGGGTTGCAGGGCATATCGGCCGCGCGGCGCAAATCTTCAAGGCGAAGTACAAGATTGGCTGCACTGGCCCGGTGCAGGTCGTCCGGGACGTCCTGGCCATCGGTCACCCAGGTGATCGGCAGCTTGTGGTCCACCGCCACCGACAGGGCGTTGCCGAAGCGGCCGGTCTCGTCCAGCTTGCTCAGCACCAGGCCCTGCAGGTTGGCCGCGCCGAAGCGGCGGACCACCTCGTCCATGTCGCCGAAGCTGGTGTTGGCCGGCAGTACCAGCAGGGTGCGGACCTGGCGGGCGGCACGCAGCCACTGCAGCTGGGCGGCCAGCGCACGGTCGCGCGGGCCCAGGCCGGCGGTGTCGATCAGCACCAGCTTGTAGTCCTTCAGGCGTTCCAGCAGCTGGTCCAGGTCGGTGCCGCTGTTGGCCTCGTGCACGGCGATGCCGAGCTGGCGGCCGTAGCCGTACAGCTGTTCGCGGGCGCCGATGCGCATCGTATCGGTGGTGACCAGGGCGACGTCGCGGGCGGCATGGGCTTCGGCGAAGCGCGAGGCCAGCTTGGCGATGGTGGTGGTCTTGCCGGCGCCGGTCGGGCCGACCAGGGCGATCACACCGCCTTCCTCCATCGGATCGACCGGGGCGATCGGCAGCTTGCGCGAGATCAGCCCCAGCATCAGGCCGCGGCCGCGATGCGCTTCGGTTTCAAGCGGGATCTGCATGGCCACGTCGCGGGCGATGCCGGCATCGAAGCCGTACTCGTCCATCAGGTCCAGCGCGGTGGCACGCACCGGGCTGCCGCGCAGGCGCTCGTCGGTGAAGCGGTTCATCTCGCGCTCGATCACCTGGCGCATGCCGGCCACTTCCTGGCGCAGGTGGCGGATCTCGGCGTCATCGGCGACCAGGGTCAGCGCGGGTGCTGGCGCCAGCGTCGGCATCGGTGCCGGTGCAGCCTCGGTCGGCTGCACGGCAACCTGCGCGTGTGAGGCTTGGTCTTCGGGTGCCGTGGTGGCCTGGAGGGCAACCGGCAACGGCGGCGGCGTCACTGCCGGCAGCTGCGCGCTGTCTTCCAGCGGCGGGTCGATCTGGAAGCGGGCGCGGTTCACCGGCGCGGCTGCCGCAGGCGAGGGCGAGGGCGCCACGATGGCGTCGGCAAACGGGGCGAAGATCTGTTCCGGCAGCGTCGATTCATTGACGGCGGCGCGCGCCAGGGTGGCGGCGAAACCGGTGCTGCCACGCGTCGGCACGATCTCGTCGGCGCTGTCCAGGGTGCGCCCGGTAGCGCCGACGGCGGCGCGGGCGAGGGCGGCAACGGCCGAGGTGGTGGCGGCCACCGGCTCCGGTGCCGGGGTGCTGCTGCGACGGCGGGTGACCGCGGCGATCACTGCGTCGGCGGCGCTGCGCGGCTTCGGCGCGGGCGGCGGTGCCACGTCGCGGCGCGACGCTTCCAGGGCGCGCTGCACGGCGCTCTCATCGTAGTTGGCGGCGGCCACGATCTCGATGCCTTCCTCGATCCGGCGGTTGGACAGGATCACGGCATCAGGACCATGTTCCTTGCGCACCAGGTTCATGGCCGAGCGCATGTCGGCGGCGACGAATCGTTTGATTTTCATGCTGTGGTCACGGGACGAAGTCGGCGGAGTGGCGGTCGGAGAACGCGGATGGTCGGTGGTCTGCACGGTTCGGGTTCCCCTTGGAATCTGTCTGTTGCGGGTGTTTGAAAGTGGTGTCTGTTTTCTGGCGCGTTGCAGGGCGGCGTCAGCTGATCGTTCCGACCAGCTTCAGGCGCTTGTCCTCCGGCACCTCGCTGTAGGCCAGGACCGACAGCGACGGAACGCTGTGGCGGACCAGGCGGGCCAGCGCGGCTCGCACCGGGCCAGGTACCAGCACCACCGCGGGCTCGTTGCGGGCTTCCTGCTTGCTGACACATTCGGCCAGGCTCTGGTGCAGTCGCTCAGCGAGTCCGGGTTCCAGCGCGGCGCCGTTGCCCTGCGTGGACTCCTGCAAGACACGTTCCAATTGCGGGTTGAGGGTGAACACCGGCAGCTCCGCCGACATTCCGGCGATCTCCTGCACGATGAAGCGGCCCAGTGCGGTGCGCACGGCGGCGGTCAGCGTGGCCGGGTCCTGGCTGTGCGGGGCGTGTTCGACCAGTGCTTCGGCGATCTTGCGCAGCTGGCGGATCGGAATGCGCTCGACCAGCAGGTTCTGCAGCACGCGCACCACCGCCGACAGCGGCAGCGCCTTCGGCGTCAGATCTTCGACGAGCTTGGGCGCGCTCTTGGCCAGGTTGGCCAGCAGGTGCTGCACTTCCTCGTGGCCGAGCAGTTCCGGTGCGTGCTCGCGGATCAGGTGCGAAAGGTGGGTGGCCACCACCGTGGCCGGGTCGACCACGGTATAGCCCAGGGTTTCGGCCTGGGCGCGCTGGTGTGGCTGGATCCAGGTCGCGTCCAGTCCGAAGGCAGGGTCCTTGCCGGCGATGCCTTCCAGCGGACCGAGGGCACTGCCCGGGTCCAGCGCCAGTTCGCGGTCGGGATGGATCTCGGCAGTGGCCACCGGCACGCCATGCACCAGTACCCGGTAGCCGTTGGCCGGCAGTTCCAGGTTGTCGCGGATGTGGACCGAGGGAATCAGGAAGCCGACGTCCTGGGTCAGCTTGCGGCGCACGCCCTTGATGCGCGGCATCAGCTCGCCGCCCTGGTTGCTGTCCACCAGCGAAATCAATCGATAGCCCACTTCCAGGCCCAGCGGATCGACCGGGCGCAGCTCGTCCCAGCTCAGTTCCGCGGTGGGTGCGGGGGCAGCGGGGCGGCCCAGCGCGTTCAGTGCGTTGGCGTCGCCTGCAGCGGTGTCGGCCTGCGCCGGCACCAGGCCCTTGCGGTACACCTTCCAGGCGATGAAGCCGAGGATGGCCGCCAGCGTCAGGAAAGCGACGTTGGGCATGCCCGGCACCAGGCCGACCACGCCGAGGATGCCGGCGGTGATGGCCAGCGCACGGTACTGGCCAAACACCTGGCCGGTCATCGCCTGCGCCATGTCCTGCGAGCGCGAGGCACGGGTAACCAGCATCGCCACCGCGCTGGAGACCAGCAGCGCCGGCAGCTGCGCCACCAGACCGTCACCGATCGACAGCAGGGTGTAGGTGGCGGCGGCATCGCCGAACGGCATGCCATGCTGCAGCACGCCCACGGCCAGGCCGCCCAGCATGTTGATGAACAGGATCAGGATGCCGGCGATCGCGTCGCCGCGGATGAACTTGCTGGCACCGTCCATCGCACCGTAGAAGTCGGCTTCCTCGCGTACTTCCTCGCGGCGCAGCTTGGCTTCCTCGCGCGTCAGCAAACCGGCGTTGAGGTCGGCGTCGATCGCCATCTGCTTGCCGGGCATGGCGTCGAGGATGAAGCGCGCGGTCACTTCCGAGACGCGGCCGGCGCCCTTGGTGATGACCACGAAATTGATGATGGTCAGGATCGCGAACACCACGATGCCGACGGCGTAGTTGCCACCGATCACGAACTCACCGAATGCGGCGATGACCTTGCCGGCCGCTTCGTGGCCGTTCTGGCCGTTGAGCAGGATCACGCGGGTGGAGGCCACGTTCAGCGCCAGCCGCAGCATGGTGGTGATCAGCAGCACGATCGGGAAGATGGTGAAGTCCAGCGGGCGCTTCACGTAGACCACCGCCAGCAGCACCATCAGCGAGATGGCGATGTTGAAGGTGAACAGCGCATCCAGCACCGGCGCGGCCAGCGGCACCACGACCATGGCCAGCAGGGCCAGCACGATCAGCGGCGCGCCAAGGCCCTGGCGGATCATTTCAAGCGCGCGGCGGGTATTGAAGCTGGATGCCTGGGCGCTCATGGACGGCCCCCGTTGCCGAACTCATCAACCTGGATGTGCGGCGTGGACGGCATCGGGCCGGTCCGCCAGCTGCGCAGCTGGTAGACGTAAGAGAGGACCTGGGCGACGGCTGAATACAGTCTCACGGGGATTTCCTTGCCGAGTTGGCCTTCCCGATACAAGGCGCGTGCCAAAGGCGGGGCAGAGACGATGGCGACCTTGTTGCCGTCGGCCACTTCACGGATGCGCAGGGCGGTTTCATCCACGCCCAGGGCGACCACGGTGGGGGCATTCATGGCCCCGCCTTCGTACTTCAGGGCCACCGCGTAGTGGGTGGGGTTGACCACCACCACGTCGGCAGTGGGGACCGCCTCCATCATCCGGCGGTTGGCCATCTGCTGCTGCAGCTGGCGGATGCGGCCCTTCACTTCCGGGCTGCCTTCGCTTTCCTTCATCTCCCGGCGCAGCTCCTCGCGGGTCATCTTCAGCTTGCGCATCCAGTTCCAGCGCTGGTACGGCGCATCGATGGCGGCCAGCACCAGCATCGCCCCGGCGGTGGCCAGCAGCAGCCGCAGGGTGAAGCCCAGTCCGTCGCTGATGGCCGTTTCCAGCGGCTGGTGGATCAGCCCGCGCAGGGTGTTGAAGCTGGTCCAGACCACCATGCCGGCGGCGACGCCGACGAAGGCCACCCGCAGCAGCGACTTGATGAACTCGGCGATGGCTTCGGGGCCATACAGGCGCTTGAGCCCGCTCATCGGGTTCATGCGGTTGATGTCGGGCATCATCGCCTTGGCCGACCAGCGCAGGCCGCCCATCACCACCGGCGCCAGGAAACTGGCCAGCAGGCAGACCAGCACCAGCGGGGCGATCACCCACATCAGCTGCAGCAGCAGGTCGCCGAAGTGGCCGAACAGCGCCTTCGGGTGCTGGCGCAGGCTCTGTTCGGGGCTGAGCGCATGGCGCATCCAGGCGCTGGCGCCGCTGGCCATCGAGCCGCTCATGGCCATCACCGCGATCACCCCGGCGCCGAACACGGCGGCCGTGCCCAGTTCACGCGAGCGCGGCAGGTTGCCCTGTTCACGGGCGTCGCGCAGGCGTTTTTCTGTCGGTTGTTCGGTTTTTTCGCCGGCGGATTCGTTCTCGGACATCACAGGCACTGCAGCAGGGAATGCCGGGGTGCGTGCAAGATTCGTTCCGTTACGGGTGCATGTGCCAACCGAAGTTGGCGCCTGCCGGAGCAGGTACCGGTAGCGCCGGGCCATGCCCGGCGAGCGGGCAGCCTGGATCATTGCATCCGGCGGGCATGGCCCGGCGCTACCCCGGGGGCCGGTCCTGCGGGCTCTGCGCCAGTTCCACCCGTGGCCGCGGCAGGTCGTGCAGCTGCATGAAGCGGGCCGCGTCCACTGGCCGGCCCAGCAGGAAGCCCTGCAGGTAGTCGCAGCCCAGCCGTTCCAGGTAGGCGCGCTGCGCGGCGGTCTCCACGCCCTCGGCCACGATGTCCATGTCCAGCGCATGGCCCAGCGCAACGATGGCCGACACGATCACCACGTCTTCGGCGCTGTGTTCCAGGTCGCGCACGAATGCGTGGTCGATCTTGATTTCGGTGGCCGGCAGGCGCTTGAGGTACAGCAGGCTGGAGTAGCCGGTGCCGAAATCATCGATGGAGATGCCCACGCCCAGGGCGGAGAAGCTCTGCAGCAGGCGCAGGCTGGTATCGGTATCGCGCATCACCGTGCTTTCGGTGATCTCCAGCACCAGGTTGCGCGGGGCGATCGCGTAGCGCTCGATCACCTCGCGCACGTCCTGCAGCAGGTGCGGCGAACTGAACTGCACCGGTGACAGGTTCACCGACATCGTCCAGCCTTCATGGCCGGCATCGTGCCAGTGGCGCAGCTGCTGGCAGGCCTGGTCCAGCGCCCAGCGGCCGATCTCGTTGATCGCGCCACTGCGCTCGGCCAGGCGGATGAAGCGGTCCGGCGGAATCAGGCCCTGTTCCGGATGACGCCAGCGGATGAGCGCTTCGGCGCCAGCCACCTTCTGCGTAGCCACGCGGATCTTCGGCTGGTAATGCAGGAACAGCTGCTCGCTGCCGATCGCGCGGCGCAGGTCGGCCAGCAGGCGGAACTGCTGCTCGGCGCTGTCGTTCATCCAGTCGGCGAACAGCACGAACGCATTGCGGCCCGACTCCTTGGCCTGGTACATCGCTGCATCGGCGAAGGCCATCAGCTGGCGTTCGCTGGCGGCATGGTCGGGGCAGATCGCAATCCCGATGCTGGCGCTCACCTGCAGCTCGTGGTCCGGCAGCAGCGGGCCGCTGCCCACCGCCTGCAGGATGCGCCGGGCCAGGGTCGGCAGGTCCTCGTCCTGTTCGATGCGCACCACCAGCACGAATTCGTCGCCGCCCAGCCGTGCCAGCATGTCGTGCGGCCGCAGCAGCTGGCGGGTGCGTTCTGCCACGGCCACCAGCAGCGCATCGCCGGCCTGGTGGCCATAGGCATCGTTGACCTGCTTGAAGCCATCCAGATCCATGAACATCACCGCGAAGCGGCTGCCGCCCTGTTCGGCCTCGGCCAGGGCCTGCAGGATGCGCCGCTGCAGCAGCAGCCGGTTCGGCAGGCGGGTGAGCGGGTCGTGCAGCGCGGCCTGGGTCAGTTCCTGCTGGGCGTCGGTCAACGAGGTGCTGAGCAGCGAATTGCGCAGGCGCAACAGCTGCGCCTCCACCCGCTGGTCCAGCCAGGACACCACCAGCACCACCGCCAGGATCGCCACGGTCAGCACCACCACCAGCATCGCCAGCCAGTTGTTCTGCAGGCCATCGCCCACCGCTGCGCCGCAGACGCTGCCTTCCGGGAAGCGGGCGGCGGCCATGCCGGTGTAGTGCATGCCGACGATGGCCAGGCCGAGCAGGCCGGCGGCGGCCAGGCGGTCGCCGATGCGGGTGTGCTGTGCGCGCAGGCGGAAGGCCACGTACAGCGCGGTCCACGACGCGGCCACTGCGACCAGCAGCGACAGCAGCAGCCACACCGGCTGGTAGTCGATGCCCGGTTGCATGCGCATTGCGGCCATGCCCACGTAGTGCATGCTGGCGATGCCGCTGCCCATCAGCAGCGCACCGCCGGCCAGGCGAGGATGGGGCAGGGTGCGCAGCGATACCAGCCAGAGCGCGAACACCGACGAGCCGATTGCCAGTGCCAGCGACAGCAGGGTGATGGGCAGGTCGTAGCCCAAGGGAATGGGCAGGTCGAAGGCGAGCATGCCGATGAAGTGCATCGACCAGATGCCCAGCCCCATCGCAAAACCGCCGCCCAGGCGCCACCACCAGGTCGCGCCCTTGCCGGGCGCGGTGACGGTGCGCCCGGCCATCGCCAGTGCGGTGTAGGACGCCATCACGGCAACCAGCAGTGAGGTCGCCACCAGCCATGGGTTGTACGTGCCTACCAGCATTCGTCAGTCTCCCGGACCTGCCTGTCAACGGAAAAACTACGGTGGGGCATGCGCAAGGCGGGCGACCAGAGCCGCCGGTTGCAGCGTCCCCCCGGTCGCTGCGCATTCACTCTAACGCGGGCACCGGGGGGGACGGCAAGCAGCAGAACGTGACGACCGCGTCAGCGGGTCACCGCACCGGCCGCCTGGAAGGCAGCGTCGAACAGGCGCTGCACTGGCGGCCCCATTTCGCCGACCAGCAGGGTCAGCAGGAACAGGCCCAGCAGCAGCGAGACCGGCAGGCCCAGCTGGATCGGATTCAACGCCGGCGCGGCGCGGGCCAGCACGCCGAAGGCCAGGTTGACCGCCAGCATCGCCACGGTCAGCGGGATGGCCAGGGTCAGCGCGCCGCGCAGCACGGTCAGCAGGAAGGTCGGGGCGATGCTGAAGAACGCGTGCGGGTCGGGCAGGGGCGCGCCGATGGGCAGGGCGCGATAGCTGTCCACCACCAGCGAGATCAGCGCCAGGTGGCCGTTGGCGGTGAAGAACAGCAGCCCGAACAACAGATAGAACCATTGGCCGATGACACCGGAGGTGCCGCCGCGCAGCGGGTCGCTCATCTGCGCAAACGCCAGGCCGGTGCCCTGGGCGACCAGTTCGCCGGCCATGGCGCCAGCCTCGAACACCAGCCGCAGCATGAAACCGATGGCCACGCCGATCGCCAGCTCGCGGGCAATGGTCAGCACGGTAGCGGCGTCGAAGCCAGTCCAGTCCGGTACCGGCGGCAGCAGCGGCGCCAACGCAATGGCCAGGGTGCCGGCCAGCATCACCCGAACCCGGCCGGGCACCGCGCGGGTACCGATCATCGGCATTGCCATGGCCACTGCGCCGATTCGCAGCATGGTCCACAGCACGGTGCCGATCATGCCGAAGGCGTTCAGGCCGTCGGCAGCCATCTGGGTGGCGGCGTCCATCTGCGTGCGCGTCCGTCTAGCCGATCAGGTGCGGGATGCGCTGGAACAGCAGCGTGGTGAATTCGACCAGATGGCCGATCAGCAGGCTGCCCAGTGCAAACAACACCGCTGTGAGGGCCGCAGCCTTGGCAACGAAGGCGATGGTCGGCTCGTTGAGCTGGGTCGCCGCCTGCACCACGCCCACCACCACGCCGACCACCAGTACGGTCAGCAGCAGCGGGCCGGCCACCCAGAGCACGGTAATCAGGCCACCACGCAGTTCGGTCAAGGCAAGTTCGGGAGACATCATGGTTCCATCGGTAGCGCCGGGCAATGCCCGGCGGTGGTCAATGCGGCGGCCGGCACTGCCCGGCGTCGCCTCTGTAGAGCCGAGCCATGCTCGGCTGACCTTCGGATCAGGCCGGATTGAAGCTGGCCGCCAGCGTGCCGACGGTCAGCACCCAACCATCGACCAGCACGAACAGCAGGATCTTGAACGGCGCAGAGACCAGCATCGGCGACAGCATCATCATGCCCATCGACATCAGCACGCTGGCCACGACCAGGTCGATGATCACGAACGGGATGAAGATCAGGAAGCCGATCTCGAAGGCGGTCTTCAGTTCGCTGGTGACGAACGACGCAACCAGTACCGGGAACGGAATCGCATCAGGGCTGGCGTAGGTGCCGTGACCGGCGATGCCGGCGAAGGTCATCAGGTCGGTCTCGCGGATCTGCGCCAGCATGAAGGCGCGCAGCGGCGTGGTGGTCAGCGTCCAGGCAGTCTGGAAGTCGATCTCGCCATTGAGGTACGGCGCCATGCCGGTGCTCCAGGCCTTGTCCCAGGTCGGCAGCATGATCATCGCGGTGAGGAACAGGGCCAGGCCCAGCAGGACCTGGTTGGACGGCGTCTGGCCGGTGCCCAGCGCCTGCCGCAGCAGGCCCAGCACGATGATGATGCGGGTGAAGGAGGTCAGCACCAGCAGCATCGACGGGATCAGGGTGATCGCCGTCATCAACAGCAGTGTCTGCAACGGCAGGCTGACCGGCGCACCGCCGATCTTGCCGACGTTGATGTCCGGCAGCGGCGTGGTCGGCGCGCCCGGGGCGGCGAACGCCAACGCAGGCAGCAGGCACAGGGCGATCAGGCTCAGCCACGGCAGCAGGGTGGCAAGACGGGAACGGGTCACACGCATGTCAGGGGTCCTTGCGCAGCCGCTGTTGCAGCAGCTGGGCGAAATTCGGCAGGTTCTTCAGGTCGGGTACGCGTACCGGCGCAGGCGGTGGCAGCGGTTCGGGCAGGGTGTGCAGGGCGTTGATGCCACCGGCGGTGACGCCCAGCAGCAGTTGCTGGCCATTGACCTCGACCACCACCACGCGTTCCTTGGCGCCAACATTCAGGCTCGCCACCAGCTTCATGCCCTCGGCCGGGCGGAAACCGCTGCCGGGCAGGCGCTTGAGCAGCCAGCCCAGGCCGATGACCAGGGCCAGCACTGCCAGCAGGGCCAGCACCGCACCGAACAGGCTCGGTGCGGCCGGCGCATGCTGGCCGACCTGCGGGGCCGTCTTGGCGACGGCCAGAGTGGTGGCGAGCAGGCTCAACGCAGTCTCCGGATCCGCTCGCTGGGGCTGACCACATCGGTCAGGCGCACGCCGAAGCGGTCGTTGATCACGACCACTTCGCCATGGGCGATCAGCGTGCCGTTGACGAACACGTCCAGCGATTCGCCGGCACCCCGTTCCAGCTCGACCACCGAACCCTGGTTGAGCTGCAGCAGGTTGCGGATCGGCAGGCGGGCGCGGCCGACTTCCAGCGACAGCGTCACCGGCACATCGAGGATCACGTCCAGGTTCAAATCCGGGCCGGTCGCTTCATCGGCCTGCAGGTTGCTGAACTGGGCCGGGGTCGGTTCGAGGGCGTCGATATCGTTCATTGCGGGTCTTCCTGGATGACGGGTACGCGCGGACGGGTGCCCGGCGGATGGGTAGCGGTGATCTTTACGGCGTTCATGCCGTTGGCGACGCCGAACTCACCGGTGAACACCGGGATGTTCTCCACGCACAGCGGCACCTGCGGGCTGAGGTCGATCGGCAGGATGTCGCCGACCTTCAGCCGGGTCAGGTCGCGCAGGGTCATGCGCTTGCTGGCCAGCACGCTGGACAGGGTCACTTCGGCCACGTTGAGCTGCTCGCGCAGGGTGCGGCCCCAGCTCTCGTCGCGGTCGTTGCGGTCACTCTGGATGCCGGCGTCGAGCAGTTCGCGGATCGGCTCCAGCATCGAGTAGGGCAGGGTCACGTGGATGTCACCGCCACCGCCGTCGAGTTCGACATGCAGGCGGCACACCACCACGTATTCGCGCGGCGTCACGATGTTGGCGAAGTGCGGGTTGATCTCCGAGTTGATGTACTCGAATTCCACGTCCATCACCGGTGCCCACGCTTCACGCAGGTCGGCGAAGGTCTGCTTCAGCAGCAGGTGGATCACCCGCATTTCGGTGGCGGTGAATTCGCGGCCTTCGATGCGCGTCGGGTAGCGCCCGTCGCCGCCGAAGAAGTTGTCGACGATGGCGAACACCAGGGTCGGTTCGAACACGATCAGGCCGGTACCGCGCAGTGGCTTGAAGCGGATCAGGTTCAGGTTGGTCGGCACATACAGCGAGTGCATGTAGTCGTTGAACTTGATCAGCTCGATGCCGCGCACGGACAGTTCGGCCGAACGCCGGATCAGGTTGAACAGGCCGATCCGCCACAGGCGCGCAAAACGCTCGTGGACCATTTCCAGGGTCGGCATGCGACCGCGGATGATGCGGTCCTGGCTGGCGAAATCGTAGGAGCGTGCTTCGCCACTGGGGGCGTCCGGCTCGGTTTCGACCGCGCCACTGTCCACGCCATGCAACAGGGCATCGATCTCATCCTGGGACAGCAGGTCATTCATCGGGGAGCCCTTACTGGGTCACGAAGCTGGTGAACAGCAGGTCGTCGGCACCGTTGCTGCCGGTCTCGGCCTTCAGCACCTTCTGCACTTCGGCCAGCGAATCGGCCTGCAGCTTCTGCTTGCCGGCGATGTTGGCGATCTGCTGCGGGCTGACCTGCGAGAACAGCATCAGCAGGCGCGCGCGGATGGCCGGGGCATGGGTCTTGATCGCTTCCAGCGCGGCCGGATCGCGGGTCATCAGCTGCACTTCCACCTGCAAGTAGCGCGGGCCGTCGATTGAGCCGTTGAGGTTGACCACGAATGCCGGTTCCAGCGCGAAGTACTGGGCCGGGGCCGGGGTGGTGGTCTTCTTCGGCGCCTGCGCGGCCTTGTCTTCGTGCTTGGACTGGGTGAAGAACCAGACGCCGCCACCGGCGGCACCGGCGGCCAGTACGGCGACCAGGGCGGTGATCAGGATCGGACTGCGCGGCTTGGCGGTCTTGTCCTTGTCGGCGGTCTTCTTGGTTTTGTCAGCGGCTGCGGCCACGGGGTGAAGCTCCTGAGGGTTGCTTCACCGGGATATGCAAGGGGTGTGCCGGAGCGGCCGGGGAGGGCGGTGACGGAATTCCGTCGGGTGTTCATATCGGCAGCGCCGGGCCATGCCCGGCGGAATGTCGGGAATCCGCCGGGCATGGCCCGCGCTACCCGTGTACTGCCAGGTGCCAACCGTCCCGCTCTGGTGGGTGCCAACCTTGGTTGGCACGCCTGTCAGGCGTACGCGTCCAACAACCCGCGCTGGCGGATCAGCTGCGACGCCGACACCGTGGTGTCGCCCAGTGACGGTTCTCCGTCACCGCCACGACCGCCGCCGCCCGCCGGGCTGCCCGGAGTGCCGTCGCCACTGTGCTGCTGGCCGACATCGGCATGGGCCAGCTGGAAGCCCTGCTCGCCGAGCAGTTCACGCAGACGCGGCAGGCTGCTTTCCAGCGCCTGGCGTACATCCACATGCGGGCTGCTGAAGCTGGCATGGACCTTGTCACCGTTCATCTGCAGGCGCACGTCCACCGGCCCCAGGTCTTCCGGATTGAGGCGGATGTGGGCATGGCCGATCTTCTGGTCGGCCAGCCAGCCGATGCGCGCGCCGATGGCCTGGTCGAAACCATCATCGCCCAGCACCGGCTTCGGAGTCGGTTCGCCATTGAAGACGGCATTGCTGGCCAGTGCGGCCTTCAGGTCCTGCAGGGCGGCGGGCAGGGGGGGCTGCAGCGGTGCCGGAGGTGCGCGGTCGCCGATCTGCAGGCTGTCACCGTCGTCGGCACGATCCAATGCCTTGCCACTCATCACCAGCTCCGGCAACGGCAGGCCACTGGCCTCATCATCGCCGGCAGCGGATGCCGGAGCGCTGGCGGCCGGCGCTGCCGCACCCTGCGCGGCATTGGTGGCCACTGCGGCGGCCGCAGGTGCCAGTGCAGCGGAGGGCAGCGCGCCGCCTTCGGCATCGCTGGCCGCTGGCGGCGGCAGCACAGGCGCCGGATCGACGCCGGTGGGCACGGCCAGCATCAGGCCGGCCAATCCGAGTGGCGGCCAGGGCGCGTCGTCCGCATTGGCCGGGGTGTCCTTGTCGTCGCTAGCAGCCGACGTTGCCGGTACAGCAGGTGTCGATGTGCTGGCGTCCGTGGCGGCTGCTTCGCCGTCGGTCGGCCGCGGCGTCGCCTTGCCCGGGTTGCCGTCGGCTGGTGTTGCAGCGTTGGCCGGTGTTGCCGGATTGCTGGCGTTTGTGGCGGTACCGGGCGTGCCGGTCGAGGCGCTGCCGCCCTGCAGCATCTGGCCGAAATCCTTGCCGGAATCGCTGCGCGAGGCGCGTGTGCTGCCGGCATTGCCACTGCCGCCGGGCGTCGGTGCGCTGGCGTTGCTGCTCAACGGGGAGGGCATCACGACCGGCCTCCCTGCTCGCCATCGTCCTGGTCTTCGGTCTGCGCCAGGCGCGCGCGGCGTGCGCCGATGTCATCCATCTCGCGCTGGTCGCGGCGGTCGGTCACCACTTTTTCCTGCGCGCGGTAGCTGGCGGCCAGCTGCTCCAGCACGGCCTTGTCACGGCTGGCCAGGATCAGGCGCGCGCGTTCGGCCTCCACTTTTTCGAGGTTGCCGTTGACGGTCTGCTGCTGCTGCTCCACCGCGCTGTCCAGCCGGTCCAGGAATGCGCGCCGGTTCAACAGCTGCGCCGGGCTGGTCGCGGCCATCTGCGCGTTGGCGTACTCCTCGGCGTAGCGCCGCAGTTCGTCCAGGCGCGACAGATGGGTGTCGAGCACGTTCTGGCGTTCCGCCAGGTCGCGGGCGACCGCGTCCTCGTGTTCCTGGGCCCGCTTCAGCAGGGGGTCGATGCGCTTGGACTGGATCATGTCAGCCTCTCGTTCTCTTGTTCCACCAGGCGCTGCAACGCCGCCTGGCTGTGCGGTAGATCTGCGGCCTTGGCCACATCCTGGCCGAGGAATTCCATGATTTCCGGCCAGCGCTCAAGGGCTTCATCGGTCGCCGCGTCGTTGCCGCGCTGATAGGCGCCGATGGCGATCAGGTCGCGGTTGGCCGAGTAGGCCGAGACCAGCCGTTTCAGCTTGCGGATGCGCAGGCGCCACGGTTCGTCGGCGATTTCCGTGACCACGCGGCTGACCGACGATTCCACATCGATGGCCGGGTACAGGCCGCTGTCGGCCACCCGGCGCGAGAGCAGGATGTGGCCGTCAAGAATCGCGCGCGCTGCATCGGCGATCGGATCCTGCGGATCGTCGCCTTCGGTCAGCACGGTGTAGAAGGCGGTGATCGAACCGCGCCCCTTGGCGCCGTTGCCTGCACGTTCCACCAGTGCCGGCAGCTTGGCAAACACCGAGGGCGGATAGCCGCGCGTGGTGGGCGGCTCGCCCACCGACAGGCCGATCTCGCGCTGCGCCTGCGCGAAGCGGGTCAGCGAATCCATCAGCAGCAGGACGTTCAGGCCCTGGTCGCGGAACCATTCGGCGATGGCCGTGGCACGGTAGGCGCCATGCAGGCGGGCCAGCGGCGGCCGGTCGGCCGGGCTGGCCACTACCACCGCGCGGCGCAGGCCTTCCTCGCCCAGCGTGCTTTCAACGAAATCGCGCACTTCGCGGCCACGCTCACCGATCAGGCCAACCACGATCACGTCGGCGGCGGTGTAGCGGGTCATCATGCCCAGCAGCGTCGACTTGCCGACGCCGGAGCCGGCGAACAGGCCCACACGCTGGCCGCGGCCGATCGGCAGCAGCGCGTTGATCGCGCGCACGCCCACGTCCAGCGGCTGGGTGATCGGTTCGCGCGCCAGCGGATTGATCGACACGCCGGCCATGCCGACGTGGCCTTCAGCGCGGATCGGGCCCTTGCCATCCAGCGGTACGCCATCACTGTCGATGACACGGCCGAGCAGGCCTTCGCCCACTTCCACGCCGCCACGACGTGCCGAGGGCACCACTCGCGCATTCGGTAGCAGCCCGTGCAGTTCGGCGCTGGGCATCAGGTAGGTGCGTTCGCCGGCGAAGCCGACCACTTCGGCATCGACCCAGCCGCCGTCAACTACTTCCACCTTGCAGCTGGCGCCGAGCGGCGCTTCGCAGCCGACCGCTTCCAGGGTCAGGCCGACCGCCCGCCGCAGCACGCCTTCGCGGATCAGCCCGCGACCGTGCGCGGTGTCGACTTTCAGGCCGTCGAGGCGGTTGGCCAGGCGCAGGTTGCGGGCAACGGCCCAGTCGGCCGGCGGCGACGGCTGCGAAGCGGTATTGGTGTTCATGCGATGGCTCCGGTCTGGCGGATCACGGCGTCCAGCGCGCCGCGCAGGCGGGCTTCCAGGGTGCCGTCGATGCGTACCGCTTCGGCATGCACGCGCAGGTCGCCACGGCTCAGGCTGGTGTCAGGCACCAGGCGCTGCTGCGGCGACAGGGTCAGCAACGGGGCGAGGGCGTTGATGTCATCGGGGTGCAGGCGTACTTCCACCTCGCGGTTGCTGCCGCCGACGGCGTCAATCGCCTCGCCGACCAGTTGTCCCAGCAGCGCCGGATCGGCCTCGTAGGCACGGCCTACCAGCGCACCGGCAATGCGTACCGCCAGTTCGCCGAGGGCGCCGACCACTTCATTTTCCAGGCGTGCCAGCGGCCGGCCGAAGTTGTCGAGGATGCCCTCGATCTGCGCGACCAAGCGGCGCACCTCGGCCTGGCCCTGGCTGAAGCCATCGGCATGGCCCTGGTCGAAACCTTCCTTCTCGGCGCTGTCCTGGATCGCCTGGATTTCCTCCAGGGTCGGCAGCTGCAGCGGCGGCTCGGGCTCATGCTCCGGGTCCGGCTCGGTGAGTTCGAAGGCCTCGTCGTGGTCCAGCACCGGTTCGGGCTGGGCCAGCAGGTCCGGGGCAAGCCAGCGCACGACGTTGCTCACAGCATC
The DNA here is from genome assembly GCF_000632045.1 of Stenotrophomonas sp. RIT309. NCBI lineage: Bacteria > Pseudomonadati > Pseudomonadota > Gammaproteobacteria > Lysobacterales > Lysobacteraceae > Stenotrophomonas > Stenotrophomonas sp. RIT309. Next base: position 383,656 of record NZ_JFYS01000001.1, on the reverse strand, counting down.
GCCTCCGCGCTGCCGCCGATGGTGACAGTGCCCTCATCGGCCATGCGCTTGACGATGGCCAGGATCTCGCGCTGCGCCACTTCCACGTCGGACAGGCGGACCGGGCCGCGCGCTTCCATGTCTTCCAGCAGGATCTCGGCTGCACGCTGGGACATGTTGCGGGTGATCTTGTCGCGCACCTTGATGTCGGCGCCGCGCAGGGCCAGGCCCAGTCGCTCGCCGCTCACTTCGCGCAACACCAGCTGCATCTCGCGGTCGTCCAGGTCCACCAGGTCGTCGAACACGAACATCAGGTCCTGGATGCGGCCACTCAGCGGGGCGTCGATGCGCGCGATCTCGCCCAGGATCGCCTGGTCCTGGCCGCTGTCCATGAAGTTGAGGATGTTGGCCGCGCACTGCACGCCGCCGATGTTGGACGACTTCAGGTTCTGGTTGCCGGCGAACTGGCGTTCCATGATCTCGTTGAGTTCGTTCAGCGCATTGGGCGGAATGCCGTCGAGGGTGGCGATGCGCAGCAGCACGTCCACGCGGGTGCGCTCGGGCAGCAGCTTCAGCGCGTCGGCAGCCTGGTCGGTTTCCAGGTGCGCCATCACGATGGCGATGATCTGCGGATGCTCGTTGCGCACCAGGTCGGCCACCGCACGAGGGTCCATCCACTTCAGTGCGTCCAGGCCGGTGGTGTTGCGGCCCAGCAGGATGCGGTCGATCAGGTTGCCGGCCTTCTCGCTGCCCAGCGCCTGCACCAGCATGTTGCGGATGTAGTCGTCCGAGCCCACGCCCAGCGAGGTCTTCGAGCCCAGTTCCTGGCTGAACTGGTCCATCACCCGTTCCACCTGTTCGCGGGTGATGTCGGACATGGTGGCCATGGCGATGCCGATCTTCTGCACCTCCTTCGGCTCCATGTGGCGCAGCACTTCGGCCGCGTCCAGTTCACCCAGCGACAGCAGCAGGACGGCGGCGCGCTGCACGCCGGTCAGGGGCGCGACCTCAGTCATTGGCCACCCAGCCCTTGACCACCTGGGCCACGCGCTTGGAGTCGGTCTTCACGGCTTCACGGGCCATCCGCAATCGTTCCTCATAAGAATCCACCGGCAGGGCCAGCGCTTCCGGCCCGCCCAGGCTGACCCGGTCGGCGCCCAGCGCCGGCAGCGGGGTGCCATCGTCATCGACCAGCTGCACGTCCGCGGTGTGCGGTTCCAGCGCCAGTTCTTCGTTCTTGCGGTTCTGCCCGGTGATGCCGCGCAGTGCCGGGCGCAGCACGCCGAACAGCAACGCCATCACCACCAGCGCACCCAGCAGCATGCGGCCGGCATCGTGCACCCACGGCAGTTCCCACCAGGCCGGGCCTTCCACCGGCGTGGTGTCACGCACGAACGGGGCATTCATCACCGACACGGTGTCGCCACGCTCGGCACTGAAACCGACGGCCTGCTTGACCAGTGCCTCGACCCGGGTCAGTTCGGCCGCCGACAGCGGCTGCGGTGCAACCTTGCCGTTGGCGCCGGCGCGCGGCACGTTGTCCACCAGCACCGCCACCGACACGCGCTTGATGCGGCCGGCCGGCTGGCGGGTGTGCTGCAGGGTACGGTCCAGCTCGTAGTTGCGGGTCGCGTTCTTGCTGCTTTCGGTCGGTGCCTGCGCGGTGGCCGGTGCGGCGGCCTGGCCCGGCGGGCTGTTGCTGGTGGCACCCGGTACGCCCTGCGGGCCCGGCGTGCTGCTGGTGTTCTCGCTCATCTGCTCGCTGCGCAGCTTCTGCGGCTCGCCGTTGTACAGCTCGCGCGCTTCCTCGGTCACCGAGAAGTCCATGTCGACACTGACTTCGGGGTTGACCCGGCCGGGGCCGGTCATCGGTTCCAGCAGCTCGCGGATACGCTGGTTGAACGAGGTTTCCTGGCGGCGCACCTGTTCGAACTGGGCGGCGTTGACGGCCGCTTCGCTGTTGGGGTCGCTGACGCTGAGCATGCGACCGCTCTGGTCGACCACGGTCACCCGTTCCGGCGCCAGATCGGGAATGGCTGCAGCAACCATGTGCACGATCGCATCAACCTGGCTGCGTTCCAGCTGCTGGCCGCCACGCAGTTCAAGGGTAACCGAGGCACTGGCCACATCACGCTGGCGGGTGAACGCACTGGGCTTGGGAATGGCCAGGTGCACGCGCGAATCGCGCACCGGGCGCAGCGTGTTGATGGTGCGCGACAGCTCGGTTTCCAGCGCGTGCTGGTAGCGCGCACTTTCCACGAACTGGCTGACACCAAAACCGGGGTCGCGCTCCATCAGCTCGAAGCCGAGCTTGCCGCTGTCGGTCAGGCCCGAGCCCGCCAGTTTCAGGCGGGCATCATGCAGGTTCTTCTCCGGCACGGTGATGCCACCGGTGGCCGGGTCCAGCTGGAACGGAATCTGTGCGGCACGCAGCAGATCGGTCGCTTCAGCGGTGGCCTTCTGGTCCAGGCCGGTGTACAGCGGCACCATGCCCGGCTTCTGCGACCAGAAGAACACGAACAGCCCGGCCGCGACGGCCACGGCGATCATCGCCATCAGTCCGAGCCGACGGGTGATCTGCAGGCTTTGCAGCCGATCGAACCACTGGCCCGCCTTTTCGGCGTTCAGGGATTCCTTGGAGAGCGACAGGGCCATGCGGTTCTATCCTTACAGCGGCATGTTCATCACGTCCTGGTAGGCCTGGACGAGACGGTTGCGGACTTCCACGGTGGCGCGGAAGGCGATCTGGGACTGCTGCGAGGCGACCATCACCTTGGCCAGGTCGGCACCGGGTTCACCCAGTTCGAAGGCCTTGGCCAGCGCGCCGGATTTCTGTTGCGCATCGTTGACGCCGGCGATGGCGCCGCGCAGGGTTTCAGTGAAGCTGGCAGGCTGGACCTGCGGCGCATCCAGCACCGTGCCCGGCAGGGCATTGCTACGCGGCGCTTCGGCCAGCGGGTTGAGCGCGGGCTGTCCCACCTGGGTCTGGTAGGAGCGGATCTGGGAAAGGATCGAAGTGACGGAGTGGGACATCTGCAACGGTTCCAGAAACAGGGATGGGGGTGTCTGCTGGAGCTAGTGCAAGTGCCGTGCCGAAATGGCTGATCGGTTCAGTGAAGTGAGGGGGTGGTGCTTTGCGGGGTTGCGCCCCGCGCCCCGCGGTAGTGCCTGCCGCTGGCCTGCAACCTCAACAGCGACAGCCAAAGCGGGTTTCCTGAGGGATGGCGGGGTGGGTCCGGTTGCGGGGGACGCCGTGAACCCGTCCATGGGGGCATGGCCGCGGCATCCATGCCGCGGACACCCCCGCAACCGGACCCACCCCGCCTTCGACAATTTCCCGCTGCTGTTGGTGGGTGCTGACCGTTGGTCGGCACGCTGTTCTTGGTAGGTGTCGACCTTGGTCGACACGCTTGATCCACGCCATGCATGAATGCTGCTCTCGAGGCGTGTGACGCGTCATTTCACCGGCGTCGGTTTTTTGGCCTATGGCTGCAGGGTCCAGCGGCCGGAATTCTGGCGCTGGCGTGGGGCGATGGGGCCGTCGTGCTGGGTGTAGATGAAGCGACCCTGGCGGTCGGTCAGGCAGGTCAGCAGTAGGGTGTAGCGGGCGGCGCCGGCGGGGTGGGCTTCTGTCATCTGGATTTCCGCAATGTGCGGAGCCAGTTGCTGGTAACGGTAGCTGCCGCCGATGCGGAGGTCGGTGCCGAGGATGTGCAGCACGTACTGATTGCTGCCGAAGCTGACCTGCACCATGCGTCCGGCATTCGGATTATCTGGCTGGTACAGCGGATCGCTGAGGTTGGTGAACTGACGCTGGTCGAGTGTGGTGGGCAGCGTGCAGTTGGATGCTGCGGCCAAGGCCGGGCAGAGCAGGGCGGCAAGCAGAGTCAGACGATGCATGGCGGAACCTCGTTGGGACGTCCTTGCCATGCTCCGCGGTGCGGTTGCGTTGTCTGTAGGAAAACGTGCAAATGCAGCGAAATATTCTCGGTACCGTCGCCCGTCATCCACGCATGACGTGGATCTACTGAGCAATCCGGCCGCTGCCATGGAACCGTCGCACCCGCCCGCGCATCAGGCGGACCCCCACAAACACCAACGCCCGGGCAAGCCCAGGCGTTCGTGCCCCCTTCATGCTGGCAACGCGTGTCAGCTGGCCAGTTCGGCCGCTTCGCGTTCGATGCCGTATTTGCGCAGCTTTTCCACCAGGGTGGTGCGGCGCAGGCCGAGCAGCTGGGCGGCGTGGGCGACCACGCCCTGGGTGCGTTCCAGTGCTTCGTTGATCAGGCCCAGTTCGATGTTGGCCATGTGGTTGCGCAGGTCCAGGCCGTCGTCCGGCAACGCGGCCGGCGCTGCGGCGCGGTTGACGGCGATGCCATGCTCGAGTGACGGCTGGTTGCCGCTGCCCGGGGTGTGGAACGAGAAGCTGCGCAGGTCCAGGCGTTCTTCGCTGGCGACCACCGGAGCGGCCGCGACCACAGCGGGTACGGCCAGCGCGGCGTCGCCGCGGTAGCGCGCCGGCAGGTCCTGCACGCGCACCGAGCCACCCGGGTGCAGCACGGCCAGGCGCTCGACCAGGTTGGTCAGTTCGCGCACGTTGCCCGGCCATTCGTAGCCGGCCAGCGCCTGCAGCGCTTCCGGGGTGAAGCGCACTTCGCCGCGGCCGGTGCGGGCCAGCTGGGTGGCGATGGTTTCCACCAGCGCTGGCAGGTCTTCGCGACGCTCGCGCAGGGCCGGCACATCGATCGGGAACACGTTGAGGCGATAGAACAGGTCCTCGCGGAACTTGCCATCGGCAATGCGGCTTTCCAGGTCGCGATGGGTTGCGGCGATCACCCGCACGTTGCAGCGGATGGTCTGGTTGCCGCCGACGCGCTCGAAGCTGCGCTCCTGCAGCACGCGCAGCAGCTTGACCTGCATCGGCAGGCTCATGTCGCCGATCTCATCGAGCAGCAGCGTGCCGCCCTCGGCCATTTCAAAACGGCCCTTGCGCGCGGTCAGCGCGCCGGTGAAGGCGCCCTTTTCGTGGCCGAACAGCTCGCTTTCCAGCAGTTCGGCCGGAATCGCGCCGCAGTTGATCGCCACGAACGGACCATCGCGGCGCGGCGAGCGCTGGTGGATGCTGCGCGAGACCACTTCCTTGCCGGTGCCCGATTCGCCCAGCACCAGCACGGTGGTGTCGAACGCGGCGACCTGCTCGATCATCGTGCGCAGTGCGCTGACCGCCGGACCGTTGCCGGTCGGTCCCTGGTCCTGCACGGCACCGGCCTGGTGTTCGGCATCCAGGCGCTTGAGGCTGGCGCGGCGCAGCAGGGCTTCCATCTGTGCGTGACGCAGCGGCGCTTCCAGCGGCCAGATGTTGGCTTCGTGCAGGCCATGCCGCTGCGCGAACGCAGTCGCGTCACCGTCGGCCAGCAGCACCGGCGGCGGCAGGCTGCTGCCCCCCAGCCAGGCGTACAGGGCGGTGCTGGCGGCACTGTCGTCCAGGCTGCCGACGATCACCGCCATCCAGTCGTTCTGGCGCTGGCGCGTCAGGTCGAAATCGGCCGCGTCGGAAACCCAGCGCGGGTTGAAGTCCATGAATTCCAGCAGGGCCACGGTGCGCTCGGCACGCACCGCGTCGTTGTCCAGTACCAGGATGCGCGATTCGCTCACGACCGTTCCTCCCTGAGGCCTTCCAGGATCGGCATGACTTCCTGGATGTAGGACAGCTTGCTGACGAAGTTGTCGGCGCCGGCGCGCAGTGCGTGCTCGCGATGCTCGACGTCATCGAAGTGGCTGGCGATCACGATGTACGGGGCATCATCCTGCGACTTGATCAGGCGGGTGGCCTGCAGGCCGCCCATTTCCGGCATCGCCAGGTCCATCAGCACCACCTGAGGGCGCAGGCTTTCCGAGCGTTCGATCGCTTCCAGGCCGTTGCCGGCGCTGCCGACGATCTGCAGCCAGTCGATCTTGCGGAAGTGGCGCATGGCCGCGTTGATGAAGCCCTCGTGGTCATCGACCAGCAGAACTGTGAGCTTGTTCATGTCCAACATCCTTTTCAGCCCACCCGGGCCAGCTGCGGTTGCCTGGCGTTGACCCGGCGCCGTTCGCGGGCCGGGGCGATATCCAGTTGTTCGCGGTATTTTGCGACGGTTCGACGGGCAATGTTCACCCCTTGGCGGGACAGCAGGCCAGCGATGGCCTCGTCCGCCAGCGGGCGTCCGGCCGGTTCGGCGTCGATCAGGCGGCGGACCATGGCCTTGACCGCTTGGCCGGACACGCTGGCCCCTTCCAGGCGCACGGCGAAGAAGTGCTTGAGTTCGAAGGTGCCGCGCGGGGTCTGCAGGTACTTGCCGGTGGTGATGCGCGAAACGGTGGATTCGTGCATGCCGATTTCTTCGGCCACTTCCTTCAGGGTCAGCGGTGCCATGGCTTCCTCGCCACGCACCAGGAAGGCTGCCTGGCGCTCGACGATCACCCGCGCGGTGCGCAGCAGGGTGTCGTAACGCATCGACAGGCCGCGGCTGAACCAGCGTGCCTCCTGCAGCATCTCGCGCAGGGCCGGCGCAGCCTCACCGCTGTCAGCCAGGGCCTGTTCGTACTGGCTGTTGATCGACACCCGGCGGCTGGTGGCCGGGTTCAGCGCCACCTTCCATTGTTCGTCGGCGTGCCAGGCGACCACGTCCGGCACCACCACTGCATTGCGCTCGGGCAGCAGGCTGTCGCCCGGGCGCGGCTGCAGCGACAGGATCAGGCGGACGGCTTCGCGCACGTCCTCGATCTCGGCATCGTGCTGGCGGGCGAGGGCGGGGTAGTCGTGCGCGGCCAAGGCATCGAGCGCGCCCTGCAGGATGCGCGCAGCCAGATGCCGGGCCGGCACCACGCCGTGCAGGCTGCACAGCTGGGCCAGCAGCGATTCGCGCAGGTCCTGCGCGGCCATGCCGGCCGGCTCGCCCTGCAGCAGGTGCTGGCGGACAGCTTCAACGCCGTCGGCATCGATGTCGAACTGCGCACTGGCCAGCAGCTGCAGCTGCGCCAGCGGTGCCTGCAGGTAGCCGGCATCGTCGCAGTGTTCCAGCCAGAAGGCGGCCACGGCCAGTTCGTGCTCGTCCAGGTCCAGCGCCAGGCGCTGCAGCACGCGCAGCTGCGGGTCGCTCGACTCGCCCGCGGCGATGCGCGCCATGCGGTCGTCGTCGCCGTCCTGCCAGTTGGCGCCGGACACCTCCCACATCGAGGATTCGGGCAGTTCGTCGAACGCGGCCGTATCCAGCGTGGTGGTGGCCGGATCGGTAGCTTCGGCGGCGGGCGCTTCGGCGTCTTCGATTTCCAGCAGCGGATTGGAGTCCAGCAGGCGCTGGATTTCCTGTTCAAGGTGCAGGCCGTCGAGCTGCAGCAGCCGGATCGACTGCAGCAACTGCGGGGTGAGGTGAAGTTGTTGGCCCAGCTGGGTCGAGAGTGAAGCCTTCATCGTGGTTCCCCGGCGCCGCTCCCCGACGCCTTGTGGAACACATCTTGCTTTTGATCCGGCAAGGGCGGAATCGGGGGGTTCCTGAAGGTGTTGGTGGTGTTCCCGACACCGTGTAGGGAAAGCCCCTACACAAGCGCGGGATTTTGACGATCATGCGCGCCAAGTCATTGATTCATGGTCAGCGGCCACGGCGGCAGGTCGTGCGTGCTGTACGGAATCCCGTCGGGATGCGTGTGGGTGACGGTATTTCGGCGCCAGCCCTGCCAGTGGCGCTGCGGCGTTAGCGCCGACGCGGGGACGTCATTCCAGTTCGTGCTGGTGGCGCGCGGCCAGCAGCAGCAGATCATTGGCGCGACGGCAACCCAGCGATTCCATCATGCGTGCGCGATGGGTCTCCACCGTCTTGACGCTGATGCCAAGATCGGCGGCGATTTCCTTGTTGCTCTCGCCCTTGCCGATGCGGCGAAGGATCTCGCGCTGGCGCGGCGACAGTGCGGCAATGCCGGTCGGTTTTTCGCGACCGAGCATCGGCGCCAGCATCTTGGCCGAGATCTGCGGGCTCAGGAATACCTGGCCGGCATGCGCGGCACGCAGCGCCAGTTCCAGCTCCTGCGGTGCGGCATCCTTGACCACGAAACCGACGGCACCCCGATCCAGGGCGTCGCGCACGTGGGCGGCGTCGTCGTGCATGGTCATCATCACGATGCGCGTGCCGGGTGCGCGCAGGCGGATGTCGCTCAGCGCTTCCAGGCCGGTGCGGCCGGGCAGCGACAGGTCCATCAACACCACGTCCGGTGCGTGCTGCAGGGCCATCTGCAGTGCCTGTTCGGCATTGCTGGCCTCGGCGACGAGCTGCACGTCGGCAAACCCCTGCAGCAGCCGCGCCAGGCCGGCGCGAACCAGGGTGTGATCGTCGACGATGAGAACTCGCACAGGCACGCTGGAGGTTGGGGAGGGGGCTCCACCTTAACTTAGCTGAACGGGCACGCCAAGGGCTGTCCGTCCGCCTGCATGGTGGCAGATTTCAGCGTGCGCGGCGGGCCTCGGCCACCTGCCGGCGGTGCAGCCGGAACAGATGCCGTTCCATCGCCATTTCCAGGCCATCGCCGAGGCGATGGAAGCGCAGCCACAGATAGTGACCACCACCGCCATCGGCCGCTTCGGCGATGACTTCCACCGGCAGGTCGATATGGTCGGGCAGCCAGTCGCTGGGTTGCAGGCGGACAACGCCGGCCTGGCCGGGCGTGCTGCCGCTGCGTGGGCCCAGCTGCAGGCGGATGCCACGGCGCGACCAGCGCACCGGGCGAAGCGTTGGTTCCTGGCCCTGCTGGCGGATCAGGCGGCCGAGCAGGACCATGGTCAGGTCCACCTTGGCTTCCAGGCGCTGCAGCTGCAGGCTGGCTTCGCTGCGTTCCTCGTGTTCGTCGATGCGGCTGTCTTCGACCAGTGCCAGGCTGCGCAGCAGGCCTTCGGCACTGCTGGTCCGGCCCACTGCACTGCCGGCCTGGAACTCGGCGGGCAGGGCCAGTTCACAGCTGAGCGTTTCGTCGAACAGCTCGCTTTCAGCCGGGTGGTGCAGGGACGTGGTCGGCAGCACGGTCATGCCAGCGATTCTGCCTGCAGGTAGGCATGCGCGGCGCGAAGGGAGCGGCGGCCGTCCTGCATCTGCACGGAGACTGCGTCGCGACGCTGGCGCAGCAGGCCGAGCAGGCTCTGCTGGCGCTCCAGCAGGGCCGACAGCGGCGCGTGGTCGGCGCTGCCCAGCGGCTGGCTCAGCAGTGCGTGCAGGGTGCTGTCATGGCCATCGAGCAGGCTGTCGGCCTGTTCGAAGGCCTCTTCGTCGAGGGCCTTCTCGAAGGCATCCAGCTGCGCGTTGAGTTCAAGCAGGCTCATGGCGCCACCGCCGCGGGACGGCGCTGTTCGTGCGGAATGGCATTCCAGGCACCGTCGATCTCGCCCAGCAGCTGCAGCGATTCGTCCAGCGCGGCGCGGTCGTTGTGCAGGTTGGCTTCGGTCAGGCGCTGCAGCAGGTAGTCGTACAGCGCCGACAGGTTGCCGGCGATTTCGCCGCCGGCTTCATGGTCCAGCGAGCCGTTGAGGTGGGCGACGATCGCGCATGCTTCGCCGATCGCCTTGCCCTTGCCGGCCTGGTCGCCCTGGTCGAGGGTGGCCTGTGCACGGCGCACGCGCTCCAGCGCGCCAGACAGCAGCAGCGCCACCAGTTTGTGCGGATCGGCATCGGCGACCGCACTGGTCACACCCACCTGGCGGTATTGCTCGGCGTACTGACGGCTGGAACCGTACATTCGTGATTCTCCCTTGCGCGGGGTGCCGGGGTGCGGTCGAAGGGACCGTTGACGCCGGCACTGCGATGATTGCTGTTGCGTCCGTTATCGGTGCGTACGGCGCCAAACTTGAGCGCCGTGCGTGTTTCCTCAGCGGTTCAACTGGGCCAGCTGCTGCTGCAGGGCGGTGTTGCTCTGCTGCAGCTTGCCCATCAGGCTGTCCAATGCCACGAACTGCTTCTTGTAACGGGCCTCGACACCGACCATGCGCGCGTCCAGGTCCTTGCGGCGCTTGTCGATGTTGTCCAGCGTGGTGTTCAGCCCCTTGGTGCGGGCGACGAAGGCGCCTTCCTTGCCAACCGTGGTGCTGACGTAGCCGTCCACCAGTGAATACAGCCGGCCGGCACCGCCGGTATCGCCGGTGACCGCCTGGCGGATCTTCTCCGGCTGCGCGGCGAGGGCTGCGGCGAACTTGGTGCTGTCCAGCACCAGGGTGCCATCGGCATTGGGATAGCCGCGGGTCTGCAGGCCCAGTGCCTTGGCATCCAGCTGGTCGCCTGCCAGGTCCTTGAGCACACCGGACATCGTCGAACGCAGCTGGGCGATCGCACCCCGCATCTGCGCATCGCCGGTCAGCGCGGCGGCTTCCTTGGTCTTCGGGTCGTACTTGGTTTCGGTGTTGATCGCCGCGACGGCCGCGTTGTAGGCGGTGACGAACTCCTGCATCACCTTGGTTGCGGCCGTGGTGTCGGTGCTGATGACGACCGTGCTCAGGCCCGGCACCTTCAGGTTCAGGGTCAGGCCTGGCACCGCGTCGGTCACGGTGTTGCTGGCACTCACCACTTCCACGCCGTCAATGGTCAGCAGCGCATCCTTGGCGGGGCTGTTTTCCTTCAGGCTGCCGACCAGCGCGCCCAGCTTGGGATCGCTGCCGGCGTATTCCAGCTTGATCGCGCTGGCCGCGCCGGTCTTTTCCTGGGCGATGGACAGGTACTGGTTGTCGCCGGAGCTGATCAGCGTGGCCTGCACGCCTTCCTTGCGGCCGGCGGCGTCGATCTTGTTGCGGACGGTGGTAAGCGTGTCGCCTTCCTCCACCTGCACGTTCATCGTCTTGGCCTTGTCACCCACGCCGACGGTAAGCGTCAAGGTTCCGGCACCGAAGGTATCGGTCTTGGGAACCGACGTGTCGGCAATCAGCTTGTGCGCCGACGCCAGGTTCTTCACCTCGACCTTGTGGGTACCGTTGGCTGCGGCCGCCTTGCTGGTACCGAGGTCGTACAGCGCCACCGATGCCGTCAGCACATCCTCGGTATTGCCTGGCTGTGCTTTGCCGGAGGCGGTTACCGTGCGGGTGTCGAAGGCGGTGGTGGCCTTCAATGCGGTCAGGGCGGTCTTCAGCTTGTCGAAGGCCGAGGTGACCGTGCCGAGCGACGACAGCTGCATCTTGGTCTTGGACTGCTGCAGGTTCAGCGCATTGTCGGCCGGCTTGCGGTCCGCTGCGACCAGCTGGTTGACGATGCTGGAGATGTCCAGCCCTGAGCCAATGCCACCGTATCCAAAGTCTGCCACGTCGTTTCTCCTGGTATACGGGCCTGGCCGTCGTGCAGCGGCCCGTCGTCAACGAAAATAGCGGCCTGTGCCGCTGGGTCTTGAGGACTTCGTTGATGCATGCGCCGTGCCACTGGCCGGTGGGGCGGTTCTGGCACGCCGGTTGCAGGAGGTCTGGGGCAGGGTGCGGGTGGGTTCACCGCGGGCTGCCGGGGGTCTGTAAAAAACCCTCCCCCAATGCAGGGGAGGGATCAGGCTACTGACAATCGGGGGGAGACGAAGCCGCCCGGTACGTACAGTCAAAATGCACAACGCTGAAAGAGAGGTCCGCAGGGGCGGGCGATGCCAAGCCGGTTCGGGAAGCTTCCCGGGCCGGGCATGGCCGGCACCTGAGTACGCCGTGGCTGTCGGGTTGCCGCTACCGTCGGTTCAACCCGACGGTAGCGGCGCCTTCTTGCCGTGGATCAGCGCAGCAGGCTGAGCACGCCCTGCGGCACCTGGTTGGCCTGGGCCAGCATGGCCGTACCGGCCTGCTGCAGGATCTGGGTGCGGGTCAGCTCAGCGGTTTCCTTGGCGAAGTCGGTGTCCTTGATGCGGCTGCGCGACGCCGACAGGTTTTCCGACGAGGTCTGCAGGTTGGCCACCACCGAGGTGAAGCGGTTCTGGATCGCACCGAGGTCGGCACGGGTGCTGTTGATCGCACCCAGGGCCTTGTCGACCACTTCCAGCGACTGCTGGGCGCCGAGCACGGTGCTCACGTCCAGCTTCTGCACGTTGGCCGAGGTATCGGTACCGGCGGTGTAGGCGCCAGCGGCAGCCGCGGTGCCCCAGGTCTTGCCGGTGGCATCGTAGTCGCTGCGCATCAGGGCGATATCGGCAGCGGCAACAGCCTTGCCTTCCTTCACCGAGCTCAGCTTCAGCGTGCCGTCGGCATTGGCTTCGGCGTAGATGCCGGCTTCGCCGAGCTTGGCGTTGATGGCGGTCGCCACGGCCTTGGATGCGTCGGCCGTGGTGGCACCGGCCTTGACTTCAACCGTGCCGATGTCCACGCCCATCACCGTGCCGGAGAAGCGGGCACCGTCGGTGCTGGCGGCCAGGGCAGCGGTCGCGCCGGTGGCGAAGGTCGAGGTGCCCAGCGAGCCAGCCTTGGCGTCGATGGTCTTGTCGATGGCGATGGCCTGGCCGGCGTTGGCGCCGACCTGGAACAGCTGGCTGGAGAACGAACCGTCCAGCAGCTTGGTGCCGTTGAAGTCCGACTGCTTGGCGACGCGGTCGATTTCCGAAACCAGCTGGGTCACTTCGGCCTGCAGTGCCTTGCGGTCGCTGGCCGAGTTGGTGGCGTTGGAGGCCTGCACCGACAGCTCGCGGACGCGCTGCAGGTTGTTGCCGATTTCGGTCAGCGAACCTTCGGCGACCTGGGCCAGCGAAATGCCGTCGTTGGCATTGCGGATGGCCACGTCGGTGCCGCGGATCTGGGTACCGAAGCGCTCGGAGATCGCCAGGCCGGCCGCATCGTCCTTGGCGCTGTTGATGCGCGAACCGGAGGACAGGCGCTGGATGGTGGTAGCGAGCGAGCTGCCGCTGGTGCTCAGGTTGCGCTGAGCATTCAGGGACATGGTGTTGGTGTTGATGACTTGTGCCATGGTGCTTTTCCTTTGGCGAAGGTGGAACGTATTTCAGGAACCGGGCGGCAGCTCAGCCGCCGCCCGGTGGTCGATCAAGGAGCCGATCAGCGCAGCAGGCTGAGCACGCCCTGCGGCACCTGGTTGGCCTGGGCCAGCATGGCCGTACCGGCCTGCTGCAGGATCTGGGTGCGGGTCAGCTCAGCGGTTTCCTTGGCGAAGTCGGTGTCCTTGATGCGGCTGCGCGACGCCGACAGGTTTTCCGACGAGGTCTGCAGGTTGGCAACGACCGAGGTGAAGCGGTTCTGGATCGCACCGAGGTCGGCGCGGGTGCTGTTGATCGCACCCAGGGCCTTGTCGACCACTTCCATTGCCTGCTGTGCACCCTTGACGGTGCTGACGTCCAGATCGCTGGCGAACTTCGAGGCCGGTGCCGCCGCAGCGGTGGTGGCGGTGAAGGTCGGGGCGGTGGCGCCAGTCCAGGTACCCGGCGTTGCGGTGATGGCCTTGAACGAGCCGTCAGCGTTGGTGCTGTCCTTGACCGAAGTCAGGGTCACGCCGGTGGTGCCGTTCACTTCGGCGTAGACGCCGGTTTCGCCGATCTTGGCGTTGATCGCGGTCACCAGTGCTTCGCGCGAGGCCTTGCCGGTGGCAGCGGCGTCGGCGCCCTGCTTGACCGAGACGTCGGCGATGGCCACACCGTTGATCGACAGGCCGCTGGTGCTGAAATCAGCGTTGGTGCCCGGATCGGCCAGGGCCAGCGCGTTGGTGTCGAACTTGGCGCCACCCAGGGCATTGGCCTTGGCATCGATGGTCTTGTCGATGGCAATCGCCTGGCCGGCGTTGGCGCCGACCTGGAACAGCTGGCTGGAGAACGAACCGTCCAGCAGCTTGGTGCCGTTGAAGTCCGACTGCTTGGCGACGCGGTCGATTTCCGAAACCAGCTGGGTCACTTCGGCCTGCAGCGCCTTGCGGTCGCTGGCCGAGTTGGTGGCGTTGGAGGCCTGCACCGACAGCTCGCGGACGCGCTGCAGGTTGTTGCCGATTTCGGTCAGCGAACCTTCGGCGACCTGTGCCAGCGAGATGCCGTCGTTGGCATTGCGGATGGCCACGTCGGTGCCGCGGATCTGGGTGCCGAAGCGCTCGGAGATCGCCAGGCCGGCCGCATCGTCCTTGGCACTGTTGATGCGCGAACCGGAGGACAGGCGCTGGATGGTGGTGGCCAGCGAGCTGCCGCTGGTGCTCAGGTTACGCTGAGCATTCAACGACATCGTGTTGGTGTTGATTACTTGTGCCATGAGGAGAGGTCCTTGAGCGGTTGCACGTGAGTTGGGTTAGACGCCCCCGACGTGCCCCGGGGGCGGCTCATGTCAGCGCTGCAACAGGCTGAGCACGTTCTGCGGTACCTGGTTGGCCTGGGCCAGCATGGCCGTACCGGCCTGCTGCAGGATCTGGGTGCGGGTCAGCTCGGCGGTTTCCTTTGCGAAGTCGGTATCGCGGATGCGGCTGCGCGATGCGGACAGGTTCTCCGAGGAGGTCTGCAGGTTGGCGACCACCGAGGTGAAGCGGTTCTGGATCGCGCCGAGGTCGGCGCGCACGCTGTTGACCGATTCGAGGGCCTTGTCGACGATCGACATCGCCTTCTGTGCGCCTTCGGCCGTGGTGACGTTCAGGTCCTTGACGAAGCTGGCCGTTGCACCGGTCAGCGTGCCGCCGTTGGTGCTGGTCTCGGTCAGGCCCAGGCCGGCGATGGTGGCGGCGGTGGCGCCGGCCGGCGGGGTCGCCGCGCTGACACCCAGAGCGAAGGTCTGGCCGTCCTTGACCGAGGCCAGGCTGACCACGCCGGCGTTGACGGAGGCGACCACGCCGGTTTCGCCCAGCTTGTTGTTGATCGCGGCTGCGGTGGCCGAGGTGATCGATTCGCCTGCCTTCACGGTGAAGTCGCTGACGGTGACCGTGGTGGCGGCGCCGCCCGGCGGGGTCACCGAGATCTGCAGGCCGGAGTAGGTGGTATCAGCGGTGGCCTTGTCGGCTGCAGCCAGACTGGTGCCGGTGTAGACGTTGGCGAAGCTGGCCGCGCCCAGCGAATCGGCCTTGGCGTTGACCACGCTGTTGATGGCGATGGCTTGGCCGGCGTTGGCGCCCACCTGGAACAGTTGGCTGGTGAACGAACCGTCCAGCAGCTTGGTGCCGTTGAAGTCGGCCTGCTTGGCGACGCGGTCGATTTCGCTGACCAGCTGGGTCACTTCAGCCTGCAGCGCCTTGCGGTCGCTGGCCGAGTTGGTGGCGTTGGAGGCCTGCACGCCCAGTTCGCGGATGCGCTGCAGGTTGTTGCCCACTTCGTTCAGCGAGCCCTCGGCCACCTGGGCCAGCGAGATGCCGTCGTTGGCGTTGCGGATGGCCACGTCCAGACCACGGATCTGGGTGGTGAAGCGCTCGCTGATGGCCAGGCCGGCGGCGTCGTCCTTCGCGCTGTTGATGCGCAGGCCGGACGAGAGGCGCTGGATGGTGGTGGCGAGCGAGCTGCCGCTGGTGCTCAGGTTGCGCTGAGCGTTGAGCGACATCGTATTGGTGTTGATTACCTGTGCCATGGGGTCGTCTCCTCTTATGTGGAACCCGTTGGTGAATGAAACGAAGCGCCGCCTGATTTTTTTGTTTGGCTGTGTGCTTCGCCGTTGCCAAATGAATAACGGCGCTTTGTCAACAACCTTTAGCCGGGAATTTCGTTGCAACCGAATTTCGTCGCTGAAAGCTGTTTTTCCGGGGATTTCCGCCCTGGAAGAGCGTCAAGGCCACCCCTGGTAGGGGCGGTCGGGCATGCCCAACCCACGCTGATGAAGGTATCGGCGGGGGCCGGCGGGGCTTGATGGGCGATCTCGCAACATCCGCCGGGCATGGCCCGGCGCTACCAGAGCCAACCCTTCGGGACATCCGCCGGGCATGGCCCGGCGCTACCAGGGCCAACCCTTCGGTAGCGCCGGGCCATGCCCGGCGAGCGCAGCGGTACATGACCGCCGAAACGAAAAAGGCCGCGATGCAGGGCATCGCGGCCTTGGGCTCCAGCGCTGGCGCGTGGAATCAGCGGATCTTGTTGAACAGCGACATCGACTGCATCTGCGAGAACAGCGTCTGTGCCGCCTGCAGCGCGGTGCTTTCCAGCTGGTACTGGCTCAACGCATCGGCGTAGTCCAGGTCGCGCATCTCCGACAGCGTGGTCTTCAGCGTCACGCCATTGGCCTCACGCATCTCCGCCGCGTTGTCCAGCGCCTTCAGCTGCGCGCCACCGGCAGCGCGCGAATCGATCATCCGTTCCGCCGCGCGGCCGACATCACGCAATGCGCTCTGCAGTTCGTTCTGCTGCGCGGCCATCTTCGCCGGGGTACCGGTATCGGCATCCAGTGCGGCGATCAGCTTGTCCATGGTGCCGAAGATGTCGCGGCTGCTGGCGGCCTGCACGTTGAAGCTGTCACCTGTTGCTGGCGCGCCAGCGATCTGCAGGCGAACGCCATTGATCTCCAGTTCGCTGCCGGCCTTGTAGGTGCCGGTGCCGGTCACGTTGCCGGCACCGTCGAGCACTTCGTACTGGTCGGCCGCGGTGAAGCGCACGCTGAACGATTGCCCGTTCCAGCTGTCGCTGCCATCACGGGTGATGTTGGTCAGCACGCCGTTGCCGGCGTTGCCTGCCGCTGCGCCGCCATCGACGAAGCCATCGCCGGTGGGGATGCGCAGGAAGATCTCGCTGCCGGGCAGGGCGTCGCGCACGTAGGTATCCGGGCCGACTTCCACCTGGCGCTGGGTCTGGTCGCCGCGATAGACAACCTTGCCGTCAATCTTGGCGAACGGCGGATCGCTGTCGTTGGTGCCGCCGAACACGTAGCGGCCGGTGCCGTCGCTGCTGTTGGCCAGCGACAGCAGGCCCTCGCGGATCTGGTTCAACTCGGTGATCAGGGTCTTCTTGTCGGGCGCACTCAAGGCGGGATTGCTGGCCTGGATGGTCAGATCGTTGACGCGCGCCATCAGGTCGTTGACCTGGGCCAGGGTGTTTTCCTGCACGCCCAGACGGTTCTGCACGTTGTTGCCATTGAGCTTCATGCGTTCCAGTGCGGCCAGGCTGCGGTCCAGGCCCACCGCAGCGCCTGCGGCGACCGGATCGTCCTTGGCGCTGACGATCTTGCTGCCCGTGGCGATCTGCTGTTCCAGGTGGCTGAGTTTGGCCTGCTTGGCCATCATCAGCGCTACCGACTGGCTGTACATCATTCCGGTGGAGATGCGGTTGCTCATCGGCGCACGGCTCCCAGGATGGTCTGGAACATGGAATCGGCGGTGGAGATCAGCTGCGAGGCGGCCTGGTAGGCCTGTTGCAGGCGCAGCATGTCGGCCGCTTCCTCATCGAGGTTGACGCCGGACACTTCGTCACGCGCTGCCTGTGCCTGGTCGGCGATCACCTGCTGCGCCCCCAGCGAATACTCCGCCGAACGCGCTGCTGCACCGACCTGGGTGGTCAGCCCGCCCAATGCGCCGCCCAGCGTCACCGTGCCGGCGTTGAACGCCTTGGCCGATTCCACCTTGGACAGCTTGGTGGCATTGCTGTTGTCCGACGAGCCGGCCGGGGTCGGGGTGATGTTGAAGGTGTCGCCATTCTTCGGCACGCCATCGAGCACGAAGCTCCAGCCGTTGGCGCTGATGGTCTGCCCGGGCGTATAGGTCTGCGGTGGGCCGCCATCGATGGTGTAGGTGGTGGCCGAGGTGAACACGATCGCAGCAGGATTGCGCAGGTTGGCGTTGGCCGCATCGGTCACGGTCACGCCGCTCAGCTTGCCGGTGCCGGTGTTGGCCAGTGCGGCAGCGCCCTTGATGGCGGCGGCCGCGGCAATGCGCGACGGATCGGTGATCGCCATCTCCAGGCTGCCGGCCACGCCAGCCGTCGGCTGCAGCAGGAAGCGGTCGTTGGCCGCCGGGGTGCCGCCCACCACCAGCTTCACGCCGTTGATGATCAACGGGTCGGCAGCGGTACCGGTGCCGGTCAGCGGCACGCTGGCGCCGGTGTCGGCGCGGCTGGCGGCCCAGTTGCTGCCATCGAACTTGAGCACGATGTTCTGCGCTTCCAGCTTGCCGAGGTCGCCGTAGCTGGCGGTGATCGCGCCGGTGCCGGTGTTGCCGGCATTGCCGGTGACACGCGGCGTGCCGATGTTGAAGAAGTCGCCGCCCATCTGTCCGTACAGATCCACGCCCTGGCGATGGGTGCTGTTGAACGTCTCGGCCAGGCCCACAGCCAGCTTGCCCAGTTCGGCCTGGGCCGGAGTCAGCACGGTGTCGCGGAACTCGAGCAGGCCGCCGATCTGGCCGCCCACGGCCTTCGGGTCCAGGGTGATGGTGCCGCCCTGGGTCTGCAGCGCCAGCTGCAGGCGCTCGGGCTGGTACGGGTCGGCCACCGTGGTGACCTTCGATGCGGTGGTGCCCACCACCAGCGCTTGGCCGCCGGCGGTGTAGACGTTCATGATGCCGCCGTCCTGGATCACCGCGGTGCCGCCGGTGTAGCCCACCAGCTGCGAGATCAGCTGGTCGCGGCGGTCCAGCAGGTCGGGTGCGGCGTTGGCGATGTTGGTGCCGATGGCACCATTGATCTGCGCGATCTCCGACGCCAGCCGGTTGACTTCGGTGGCACCGGCCATCAATCCATTGTTGACCTCGCCATTGAGGTTGTTCAGGTGGGTGTTGAGCTGGCTGAAGCGGTTGGCCAGGGCCTTGGCGCCATCGAGCATGTTCTGCCGGTCGGCCGTGCCCGCTGCGTTGGAGGACAGGCCGCTGACGGTATCGAAGAAGTTCGACCAGACCCCGGCCACGTTGGTGGCCGCGTCGGAGAACAGGGCATTGACCCGGTCGGCCATGCCCGAGAGCTGCTTCAGGCGTGCCAGTTCGCCACCGCTGTCGAGCAGGCGCGAGATCGCCAGCTGGTCGGCGGCGCGGCGGATGTCGACGATGCGGGTGCCGTTGCCAACGTCACCATAGCCGTAGTTCTGCGGGGTGGCGGTGGCGAAGTCGACCTTCTGCCGGCTGTAGCCGGGAGTGTTGAGGTTGGCCACGTTGTGGCTGGTGGTGGCCAACGCACGCTGGAAGGCGAGCAGGGCACTGGTACCGGTGGAAAGTACGCTGGACATGGGGTTCCTCAACGACGGGTGATACCCAGCGCCGCGGTTGCGGTGCTGGCGAAGGTCTGGCCGATGCGTGAGCCGGCGTCGGCCACGGCGGCCACGGCGCGCTCGATGGTCGGGCCGCCGGCGATCGCGGCGATCTTGGCCGCGTAGCGCGGGTCGGTGGCGTAGCCGGCGCGTTGCAGGCCGCGCGCGAAGCCCTGCACATCGGTGCCGGCCTGCAGCGCCTGCTGGTAGCGCGGGCTGGTCTTCAGCAGGCGCACGTAGTCGGCAAAGCTCTCTGCAGGCGAGGTGTAGGCGCGGAAGCTGGCGGTCTCGTTGCGGCGCACGCCATCGACATACTCATGGGTGCCGGCGGTAGCGCTCTGGCCCTTCCAGCCGGTGGCCTTGATGCCGAACAGGTTGTGCGAGGTGCTGCCATCGGCATGCTTGATCTGGCGCTTGCCCCAGCCGGTTTCCAGCGCTGCTTGGGCAACCAGGGCGCGGGCGTCCACGCCCAGTTCCTTGGCCGCGCTCTGTGCGTGCTGCCAGATGCTGGCGACGAAGCCTTCCGGGGTGTGTGCGCCCAGCTGGGCGACGGCGGTGCGCGTGGCCAGTGCATCGGCCGGGGTGCCGCTGCTGCCGCGGTTGCTGGCGGTCGGCGCCCACTGGTCGCTGGCAGCGGCCCAATCGGCGCCACCGATGGCACCGGCATAGGGATCGTCGGTACCCAGCGAACGGTGCATGCCGCTGCTTTCCCGGCCCGCAATCAGGTCCAGCGCCTGCTCCATAGGGGCGACGGAGGACTGCGCACCATCCTGCACACCGGCCGCCATCTGCTGCAGCATGCGCACGGCCTGGCCGGCGTCCTGCAGCGGCAGCGACGGCGCCGCGGGCGCATTGAGCTGGTAGGCGCGGCTGGCCTTGGCCGGGTCCACCCGGGTATCCAGCGCCGGGCCATCGGCCTGCGCGCCGGACAACTGCCGGGTGATCATGCTCGACAGGCCCAGGCCCTTGCCGCGGGTCATCGCCTCGGCGATCTTCTGGTCGTACATCTCCCGGAACATCTTGTTTTCACCCGGGAACAGCGAATCGCCGAAGCTGGCGTCACGCATGCTCTTGACCAGCATCTGCGCGAACTGGCCTTCAAGCTGGCGCGCGACCTTGTCGATCTTGGCCGGGTCGTTCTGCTGGGCCGGGCTGAGTTCGAATGCGGGAGTGATGCGCATGTCAGATCACCTCGAGCTCGGCGCTCAGGGCGCCGGCCTGCTTCAGTGCTTCCAGGATCGCGATCAGGTCACCCGGTGCCGCGCCAACGGCGTTCACCGCATGCACGATCTCGTCCAGGGTGGTGCCGCCGTTGAACTTGAACATGCGGCTGCCATCGTTGGTGGCGGTGATGGTCGACTGCGGCGTGGCCACGGTCTGGCCACCGGCAAAGGCGTTGGGCTGGCTGACGTTGGTGTTTTCCTGGATGGTCACCGTCAACGAGCCATGCGAGATCGCGGCCGGGCCGACACGCACCTGCTGGCCGATGACCACGGTGCCGGTACGCGAGTTGACCACCACCTTGGCCGGCGCAGCGCCCGGGGTCAGTTCCAGGTTTTCGATACGGGCCAGCAGGCCGATGCGCGCACCGGCGTCGGTGGGCGCACGCACGGCAACGGTGCCGCCGTCCACGGCACGCGCCGAACCCTCGCCGAAGGCATTGTTGAGCGCACCCACCATCCGCGAGATGGTGGTGAAGTCGCTGTTGTGCAGGTTCAGGGTGATCTCGCCGCTGGCACCGAACACATCGGGCAGGGCGCGTTCAACGGTCGCACCGTTGGGGATGCGGCCGACGCTGGGCACGTTCACCGAGACGCGCGAACCGTCCTTGCCCTGTGCACCGAAGCCGCCCACGATCAGGTTGCCCTGGGCAATCGCGTAGACCTGGCCGTCGGCACCGCGCAAAGGCGCCATCAGCAGCGAGCCACCGCGCAGCGACACGGCGTTGCCGATCGAGGACACGGTGATGTCGATCGGCTGGCCGGGCTTGGCGAACGGCGGCAGCTCGGCGTGGATTGCCACTGCCGCCACGTTCTTCAGCTGCGGGTTGACGTTGGCCGGTACGTTGACGCCCAGCTCGCCCAGCAGGTTCTTCAGGCTCTGCACCGTGAAGGGCGCCTGGCTGGTGCGGTCGCCGCTGCCATCCAGGCCGACCACCAGGCCGTAACCCACCAGTGCATTGCCGCGCACGCCACCCACCTGGGCCAGGTCCTTGATGCGCTCGGCGCTGGCGGGTGCAGCCACCGCAAAGACCATGAACACGGCACAGTAGAGCGACGCTGCGCGTCGCTGCCAGGAAGAAGAGAAGGAGAGTTTCATGGCCATACTCAGAACGGCGTCAGGCCGGAGTTGAAAAAGCGGCTCAGCCAACCCATCGCGTTGGACTGCGCGACAGGGCCGCGGCCGCCATAGACGATGCGCGCTTCAGCCACGCGGCTGGAAGGCACGGTGTTGTCCGCGCTGATGTCGCCGGGGCGCACGATGCCCTGTACCTGCACCAGCTCATCACCCTGGTTCAGGCGCAGGTTCTTCTGCCCCTGCACCACCAGGTTGCCGTTGGGCAGGCGCTGCACCACCGTCACGGTCACGTTGCCCTGCAGGCGGTTGCTCTGCGCGCTGTTGCCCTTGCCGGTGAAATCGCGTGCGCCCTTGGCCGTTGCACTCAGGATGTCCTTGCCGCCCAGGGTGACCGGTGCGCCGAGAATCGACGGCGTGCCGAGGCTCAGGTTCGATTCCTTGTTGGTGGCGGTGTTGGCGCTGGTCTGCGCGGTGGTGTTTTCCAGCAGGGTGATGGTCAGCAGGTCGCCGACATCGCGCGCACGGCGGTCCGAATACAGCTGCAGGGTCGGGCCGGCGGCGTAGATCGCGCCGGCGGTCGGTTCGGCCTGCGGCGGCATGATCGGCTGCAACGGCGCCATCGTCGGATAGGGGCGCACGTCGCCAGCGATCACGCAGCCGCCGAGCAGGGCAGCCACGGCGCAGGCGAGGGCAGTACGGGCGAAGGAAGAAAGGGGCGACATGGCAGTTTCCCGGTGAGGGCGGTCAGAGCTTGTTGCTGAGGTAGCCGAGCATCGAGTCGGTGGTCGAGATCGCCTTGGCGTTCATTTCGTAGGCGCGCTGGGTTTCGATCATCGACACCAGCTCTTCCACCACGTTGACGTTGCTGCCTTCCAGCGCACCCTGCACCACGGTGCCCAGGCCGTTCAGGCCGGGATTGCCGTTCTGCGCCGGGCCGGAGGCGGTGGTTTCCAGGAACAGGTTTTCACCACGTGCCTGCAGGCCCGCCGGATTGACGAAGTCGGTAAGGGTCAATGCACCGACTTCCACCGATGCCGCGCCGTCGGCCATCTTCACGCTGATGGTGCCGTCGGTACCGATGGTCACCGACTGCGCGCCTTCGGGAATCTGGATGCCCGGCTGCACCGGGTAGCCGCTGTTGGTGACCAGCTCGCTGTCCTGGTTGATCTTGAACGAGCCGTCGCGGGTGTAGGCCGAGCTGCCGTCGGGCATCTGCACTTCGAAGAAGCCGCGGCCGTTGACCATCACGTCAAGCGCGCGGCCGGTCTGCTGCTGGCTGCCCTGCTCGAAGTTCTTGGCGGTGGCCACCACGCGCACGCCGGTGCCGATCTGCAGGCCGGTGGGCAGCTGGGTCTGTGCCGAAGAGGAACCGCCGGGCTGGCGCACCTGCTGGTACAACAGGTCCTCGAAGCTGGCGCGGTCCTGCTTGAAGCCGGTGGTGTTGGTGTTGGCGAGGTTGTTGGAAACCACCGACATGCGCATCTGCTGCGCATCCAGTCCGGTTTTCGCGATCCACAATGCCTGGTTCATCTTCGGAGTCCTGTCTGGGTGAAGCCGGCCGCGCGGTGCGGCCCATGGGGTAGGGGGTGCAAGCGGCGTGCCAGCACCGGCGCGGGCCGGTGCCGGAATTCCGTCAGCTGCCCAGGCGCAACAGGCTGTTGGCGCTGCGCGCGTTGTCATCGCCGTGCTTGATCACCTGCACCTGCATTTCGTACTGGCGCTGCAGCTGGATCATCTGCACCAGCGCGCCGGCGGCATCGACGTTGCTGCCTTCCAGCTGGCCACTGTGCACCGCCGTGCCCTGCGCCTGGGCGAACGGCTGCAGCGGATCGGTATTGCGGAACAGGCCATCCAGGCCGCGTTCGAGGCGATCATCCGGCGCCTGCACCACCTTGATCCGGCCGATCATCGCCATCGTCTGCGGGCCTTCGCCCTGCGGGATGATCGAGATCGTGCCGTCGTTGCCGATCTCCATCGCCTGGTAGGGCGGAATCGCGATCGGGTTGTTGTTGTCGTCCAGCACCGGACGGCCGCTGGAGGTCACCAGCTGGCCGTTCGGGGTCACCGATAGTGCGGCGCCACGGGTGTAGGCCTCGCTGCCATCGGTGGACTGCACGGCAAGCCAGGTGCCGGTCTGCAACGACAGGTCCAGCGGCTTGCCGGTGATGTGCTGCGCGCCGGCCGTGCGGTTGAAACCCGCATCGACATGCAGTGCATCCACCCGCGAGGCAAAGCCCGGGCCACGGATCGGGAAGGCTTCGGTGTTGGCCAGCGCTTCCTTGAAGCCGGGGGTGTCCGAGTTGGCGAGGTTGTGGCTGAGCGTTCCCTGCGCCTGCAGGGAGGCGCGGGCACCGGTCATCGCCACGTAAAGGGCTTTATCCATGCGGGGAGTTCCGTGACAGGGTCAGCAGGTCATCAACGGATGTTGATGACGGTCTGGGTGATCTGGTCCTGGGTCGTGATCATCTGCGCGTTGGCCTGGAAGTTGCGCTGCGCGGTGATCATGTTGACCAGCTGTTCGGTCAGGTCGACGGTGGAGGATTCCAGCGAACCGGCCTGGATCTTGCCGAGGTTGGAGGTGTCGGCGGCGCCGGTGCGCGGCGTGCCCGAATCGAAGGTCTCCACCCACAGGTTGTTGCCCTTCTGTTCCAGGCCCTGCGGATTGTTGAAGCTGGTCAGTGCAACCTGGCCCAGCGGCTTGTCGTCGCCGTTGGAATAGCGGGCGAACACCACGCCGGTTTCCGAAACGGTGATTTCGTTGAGCTTGCCGGCCGCGTAGCCATCCTGCTGGGTGTTGCGCAGGGCGAACTTCTCGCCGTACTGGGTCGAGCCGCTCACATCCAGCGTCATGTTCAGCACGCCGGCGCCGGTGGTCGGGGTGAAGGTGCCCAAGCTGATCTTGCCGTTGGCCGGTGCGGTCAGCTTGCCGGCGTTGTCGAAGGTCAGCGGGGTGGGCGTACCGGCCGGCTGGCCATCGACGTAGTTGTGCACCGTCCAGGCGTTGGTGGCCGCTTCCTTGACGAAGTAGGACACTTGGGTGTGGCTGACGCCCAGCGAGTCATACACGGTGATGCCGCCGCTGGAATGGCTGTAGCTGTTGGAATTGGTGGGGTCGAAGGTGGTCACTGTCGGCTGCTTGGCATTGCCCGGCAGGGTGAAGCCGACCTTGACCTCGCTGGTCTGCTTGGGCGGGCTGTCGGTGGTCAGCAGCTGCAGGTCGACCAGGCGGCCGGCGTCGAAGTTGGTGCCGTCGGCGTTCGGTGCGAACACCTGCAGGCGTGCGCCCTGCGGGTTGACCACGTAGCCGGCGGCGTCGGTCTGGAAGTTGCCGGCGCGCGAGTACACGCGTGCACCGTTCATGTTCATGGTGAAGAAGCCCTCACCGGAAATGGCCATGTCCAGGCTGCGGCCGGTCTGCTCGTTGTTGCCCTGGATGAACTGCTGGGCCACGTTGGAAACACGCACGCCCGAGCCGATCGCGTTCTTGGACAGGCCGTAGCTGGTGGCGGCGAACAGGTCGGCGAATTCCGCACGCGACTGCTTGAAGCCGGTGGTGTTGACGTTGGCCACGTTGTTGGCGGTGACGCTCAGGTCCGAGTTGGCAGCGTTGATGCCGGACAGGGAAATGTTGAAGCCCATGGGATGCTCCTGTTGGATGCGGTAGGTGCGGCTCAGCTGACGCGGAGCACGTAGTCGAGAGGGGCCGTGCCCAGGCCCTTGAGGTTCAGGTAGAGGCCGTCGGAACCGACGGTCACGCTTTCCACCGGTGCCTGCACGAAGGTGGACAGCTTGGTGCTCTTGCCGGTGGTGTCGACGTGGTTGGCGACGATGTTGTACTTGCCCGGCTCCATGCGCTTGCCGTTGGCATCCTTGCCATCCCAGGTGAACGCGGTCTCGCCGGCGGCCTTGGCTTCAACGCTGATCGAGGTGACCTTGGCGCCGTTGGCGTCGGTGACGTCCACGGTGACGATGCCGGCGGCCGGCGCGGCAACCGTGCCCTCCACCGAACCTTCCTTCTCCAGCACCAGCTTTTCCGACGGCACCAGCACCTGGTGGCCGACCAGGGCGGCGCCACGCAGCACCTGGTCGCTGGCCATCGACTCCTGGAAGCCCTTCACCGACTTGTTCAGATCGGTGATGCCCTGCACGGTCGACATCTGCGCCATCTGCGAGACCATCTGCGTGTTGTCCATCGGCTTCAGCGGATCCTGGTGCTGCAGCTGCTCGGTCATCAGGCGCAGGAAATCGGCCTGGTCCAACGTGTTCTTCTTCTTGGTGGCGTTGCTGTTGGGGGCGTTCAGGCCGAGTGCGGCGTAGACGTCCTGGTTGCTCTGGTTGTTGACGGCAGTGGTCATGGCGGTGTCCGGTGCAGCGGGCCTCAGCGGCCCATGGTCAGGGTGGCCAGGGCCAGTTCCTTGGCGGTGGTCAACATCTCCACGCCGGCCTGGTAATTGCGCGAGGTCGAGATCAGGTTGACCATCTGCGCCACCGGATCGACGTCGGGCTGGTAGATGTAGCCATCGCCGTCGGCCAGCGGATGGCCCGGCTCGTAGCGCTTGATCGGCGCCGCGTTGCTCTGGGTGATCTCCTTGACCTGCACCGAGGTGATGTTCGGATCGGTCTTGCTGGTCACCGCCTGGAAGATCGGTTCCAGCGGCTTGTACACCGCGTCGGCCGAGCCGGCGATGCTGTCAGCGTTGGACAGGTTGGAGGCGATGGTGCTCATGCGCACCGACTGCGCCTGCAGCGCGGAGCCGGCGATATCGAAGATCGGCAGGTTGCTCATGGCTTATTGCCCCGTGATCGCGGTGAGCATGGAACGCACCTTGCTTTCGACGAAGCTCAGCGAAGCGCGGTATTCCAGCGCAGCGCGCCCATAGGCGGCGCGTTCGGCATCGGGGTCGACGGTGTTGCCGTCGATGCTGGGCTGTACGCCCTCGCGGGCCACCTGGAACGGGTTGAGGCCACTACCGATTTCGTAGTGCTGCTCGTTGGTGGTGGTCATCAGGCCGTTGGCATCCAGCCCCTGCGCATGGCGAAGGGCCGAATCGAAGTCCAGGTCCTGGGCCTTGTAGCCGGGGGTGTCGGCATTGCCGAGGTTGCTGGCGATCAGCTTCATGCGCTGTTCGCGCAACGGCATTGCCTGGGCATGGACGCCCAGGTAGTCGGTAATCAGGTTGCGCACGGTGCACTCCCACGGGAACGTTGCCCGGGAAGCTGCAAGCGGTGTGCCAGAACCGTGGTGCGCAACATCGCGCTCGCCGGGCATGGCCCGGCGCTACCGTGGGTCGGAGCAGGTGTCTGGTAGCGCCGGGCCGTGCCCGGCGGAGACGCGTGCGGCGGCCTTACGCCGCCATCGCCACCTTGCGCAGGCGGTCCAGCACGAAGTCGGCCAGCTCGTGCGGCGAATACTTGGCGACGAAGGCGTTGGCACCCACGCGCTCGACCATCGCATTGTTGAATACGCCCGACAGCGAGGTATGCAGCAGCACGTACAGCCCGGACAGGCCGGCATGGCGCCGGATTTCCGTCGTCAGCGTGTAGCCGTCCATGGCCGGCATCTCGATGTCCGAGATCACCATGGCGTAGCGTTCGGCCGGGTTTTCACCCGAGGCATGGATCTGCAGCAGGTGGTCCAGCGCCTGTTTGCCGTCGGAGAGCAGGGTCGCGCCCACCCCCAGCTGGTCCAGCACGCTGCGGATCTGCTGGCGCGCCACCCGCGAATCATCCACCACCAGCACCTGCAGCTGCGGGGCGTCGGCGGGCATCGCCATGGCCGGGTCGAGCACGGCCTCACCGCGCACCTGGGCGATGTCGGCCAGCACGCTTTCCACGTCGATCACCTGGATCAGCTCGCCCTGGAAGCGGGTCACCGCGGTCAGGTAGCTCGATTCAGCGCCCAGTTCCGGCGGCGGGTGGATGTCTTCCACCGCGATGTTGACGATGCGCTCCACGCCGCTGACCAGGAAACCCTGGATCGAGCGGTTGAACTCGGTCACCACCAGGTAACCGGGTGCGGTGTCCGCATCGGGCTCGCGCTCGGGGTGGCCGATGGCCAGGCCCAGGTCCAGCACCGGCACCGAACGGCCGCGCACGTCGGCCACGCCGGCGAACTGGCCGGGCAGGCCGGGTACCTGGAACAGTTCCGGGCGGCGCAGCACTTCCTGCACCTTGAAGACATTGACGCCAAAAAGCTGACGTCCGCCGAGGCGGAACAGCAGCAGCGCCAGGCGATTGTGGCCGGCCAGTCGGGTTCGCTGGTCGATCCGGTTGAGCAGGTCATGGGACATGGCTGCTGTATCGGCGCGGGCAGGGGGGAACTTGAGGGCGAGTGCAGCGCCGCGGCCGGGAAGCTGTCCGCCCTGTGCCTGTGGCACGCAGCTTGCACGCGTCTGGGCCAGGTCTTACCGACAGGAGGCGCCATGCGCCGCATTGCTTCTTTCCTTGCCATTGCAATGGCCGTGGCCGCGCCGTGGGCAACCGCAGCCGATTGGCAGCCGGTGGCCAGCATCCGTGCTGCCGCGTTGTCGACCCTGGCCGCCGGCACTGAAGGTGAGGCCGTGGTTGCCGATGCGCTGCGCCTTCCAAAATGCGGCGGCGCGTTGCAGGTGCAGCCCACGGCAAACACCACCGTGGAAGTGAGTTGTCCCGACGCCGGTGGCTGGCGCCTGTTCGTGCCGGTGAAGGTGCGCCGCAACCAGACCGTGCTGGTGCTGACGCGAGGCATCGGCACTGGAGAATCCATCGCCGCCGCCGATATCAGTACTGCCCAGCGTGACGCGGCACGGATTGCCGGTGCAGTGCTGGCCGATCCTGCCGCAGCGATCGGCCGCATCGCCCGTCGGCCGTTGCCGGCAGGAACACTGTTGTCGAGCAACGATCTGGTTGCACAGCGTCTCATCAAGCGAGGAGACAGTGTGGCACTGGTATCGCGGCGTGGTTCGGTCGAGGTCCGCATCGCCGGCCGCGCACTGGGCGATGCCGGCCAGAACGAGCGCGTCTCGGTGGAAAACCTGTCCTCGCGCCGTATCGTGCAGGGCACGGTGGACGCGACCGGTGACGTAATCGTGGCGCGTTGAAATAATGCAGAATTCCCCTAAAGATCACGGCCCTGCGGCCGTTATCCCTTGTGTACGGCAACTCCAGGACACCCCATGAGCCAGAAAATCGACGGCAACCTGCAGGTCCCCCAGGCACTGCGCAGCGTGACCACCCCGGCCGCCAAGCCCGGCGTCAGCACCGATTCGGCGGCACGTCCAGTCGAGGCGGCCGACAGCCTGCGCCTGACCGGCGAAGCCACCAACCTGCAGGCCATCGAGCGTGAGCTGAGCACCGCTCCGGCTATCGACGCCCAGCGTGTTGCAGCGGTGCGCGAATCGCTGCAGAACGGCACCTACAAGATCAATCCGGACGCGATCGCTTCGCGCATGCTTGAACTGGACCAGCAGCTGCAAGGATGACCGCGGCGATGAGCGAGCCGCTGCAGCGCCTTGCCCAGGCCCTGGACGTTGAACGCCAGGCCCTGGTCGAGCACGACGTGCACGCCCTGATCCGTGCCACCGGCGCGAAGCTGGAAGCGCTGCGTGCGCTGGAAGGCGCGCCACCGGTGGGCGAGGGCGAGCAGCTGCAGGAACTGGCCGAGCGCAACCGCGCCAACGGGGTGCTGCTGTCGCGGCGCCGGCGCGAGGTCAACTGGGCACTGCGCCAGATGGGCCGCACCGAAGAGTCCTCTGCATACGATGCCAAGGGCCAGTCGCATACCGTCACCGCGCGGCGGCCACTCGCCGTCGCCTGACAGGACCGGCGGTCGGCTGACCGCCCGATGGCGGCTGTAGGCCGCCGCATGAACGCGTATATTGGGCGCCTGTTTGATCGCCCCGAGCCGCCGTGTCTGCCGCCAACGTTCTGGTTACCGCCCCCCTTCCGCCGCAACCGGTGCTGCAGGCCCTGCTTGAGCGCCTGCGCGAAGGCCTGCTGCTGTTCACCGAAGATGGGCAGGTCGCCCTGGCCAACCCGGCCGCGCAGAGCCTGCTGGGCAGCGATGAAGGCACCTTGCCGCCGCCGCAGCGCCTGCGCCAGCTGCTGCCGCCGGATGCACTGGAACATGCGCGCCAGCACGGTCACTGGAACGGCAGCCTGCCGCTGGGCGAGGGCGTGGTCATCGCCCATCTGTACTTCCATGGCGAACCCGGTTCGGGGCACTACCTGGCCTTGTTCCGCCATATCGAAGGCCAGGAAGACTACGAACGCGAACTGCAGCAGCGCCATGCCGAACTACGCCAGGCCTACCTGCGCTTGAACGGCACCCAGGAAAAGCTGCTGCAGTCGGAAAAGATGGCGTCCATCGGCCAGCTTGCCGCCGGCGTGGCGCACGAGATCAACAACCCGATCGGCTACGTGCATTCCAACCTGGGCAGCCTGCAGGAATACCTGCGCAGCCTGTTCACGGTGATCGAAGCCTACGAACGCGCCCTGCGTGCGCCCGACCCGAAGGCGCTGATTCCGGAAATCGACGATATCCGTGACCGCCTGGACATCGATTTCATCAGCCGCGACCTGCCGCAGCTGATGGCCGAGTCACGCGAAGGCATCGAGCGTGTCACCCGCATCGTGCGCGACCTGAAGGACTTCTCCTATTCCGGCCGCGACGAGTCGTGGAAGCTGGTCGACCTGCATTCCGGCCTTGAATCGACCATCAACATCATCTGGAACGAGCTCAAGTACAAGGTGCACCTTGTGCGCGAGTTCGGCCAGCTGCCGCTGGTGGAATGCCTGCCCTCGGAGTTGAACCAGGTCTACATGAACCTGCTGCTCAACGCCGGCCACGCCATCGCCGAGCGCGGCACGATCACCGTGCGTACCGGCGTGGACGGCGACACGGTGTGGGTCGAGTTCGAAGACACCGGCGGTGGCATTTCGCCGGAACTGCGCCAGCGCATCTTCGATCCGTTCTTCACCACCAAACCGGTGGGCAGCGGTACCGGCCTGGGCCTGTCGATCTCCTACAGCATCATCAACAAGCACCACGGCCGCATCGATCTGGACAGCACCCCGGGCGTCGGCTCGCGCTTCCGCCTCGTGCTGCCGATCAAGCAGCCGCGCTGAAGCAGCACGGTAGTGCCGGCCGCTGGCCGGCAACCCGATGAGCCTGGAAACCCCGCATCTGCCGGCCAGCGGCCGGCACTACCCGTGTGCGGGGTTCAGCGCAGCGGCGAACGATCCTCACCGCTGTCGGCCGGCTCGACAGCCGCCAGGCCACCGTTGCTTCGCCGCTGTTCCTCGTACGTGCGGAAGGCCTGGTGGATGTGCTTGCGCAGCTCGTCGTCGTTCCACGGCTTGGTCAGGAACCGGTAGATCGCACCGCGGTTGATCGCATCGGTCACCGTGTTGAGGTCGGTGTAGCCGGACAGCACCAGCCGGATCGTGTCCGGGTACAGCATCTTCACCCGGCCCAGGAACTCGGTGCCGCTCATGTCGCTCATGCGCTGGTCGGACAGGATCACCTGCACATCGTTGATGGCCAGCAGATCGAACGCATCGCGCACGTTGCCTGCCGCCAGGATGCGGTACCCATCGCGGCGGAACAGGCGCACCAGCGAGCGCAGCACGTTCTCCTCGTCGTCCAGCAGCAGCAGGGTGCGGTCCGGCCGGGTTTCGGCGAACGCTTCGGGACGCAGGTAGCGGCGGCGCAGGGTCATGCCGGCGGCATCGGCGGACATCGGTTCGCCGAACAGGTAGCCCTGGAACACGTCGCAGTCGTTGCGGCGCAGGAAGCCCAGCTGTGCCTGCGATTCCACGCCGTTGGCGATCACCGTCATGCCCAGCTGATGGCCCATCGCAATGATCGCGCGTGCGATCGCCGCTTCACGGTTGCCGGCCGGGGCGCTCTTGATGAAGCTGCGGTCGATCTTCAGCTTGTCCACCGGGTAGCGCACCAGCGCACTCAGGCTCGAATCGCCGGTGCCGAAGTTGTCCAGGCTCAGGCTGATGCCTTCGTTGCGCAGGTTGGCCAGCGTTTCGTGGACGAAGTTGACGTTGTTGGTCAGCGCGCTTTCGTTGATTTCCAGCGTCAGCATCTGCGCCGGCACGCCGGACGCCTGGATCACGCCCATCACTTCGGCAAAGAAATTCGGGCGCAGCAGCTGCAGGGTGGACACATTCACCGCGATGGTGAAGTCATCAAAGCCCTGGTCGCGCCACAGCCGGGCCTGCTTCAATGCACCCTCCAGCACCCACGTACCAATCTGCACGATGATGCCCAGGCGCTCGGCGGTGCGCATGAACCGCTCCGGCACCAGCATGCCCAGGGTCGGCGACTGCCAGCGCAGCAGCGCCTCCATGCCCACCACGTGGCCATCGCGGGCACTGACCAGCGGCTGGTAACGCAGCTTCAGTTCGCCATTGGGAATGGCATCGACGATCTGCCGCGCGATGATGCTCTCGCTGTGCGCGCTCGGCGGCGTGTCCACCGCATGGATGCGCACCGCATTGCCGCCTTCGCGGGCGGCCTGGTACAGCGCATCCTCGGCATGGTCGAGCAGGCGTGAGGCATTGCTGGCGTGCTCCGGGCACAGGCTCACGCCCAGCTTGCCGGTCATGAACAGCGTATAGGGCAGTACCGACAGCGGCAGTTCCATCTGCTGGCGGATCTCTTCGGCGAAATCCTCGGCCAGGGGCAGATCGGCGGTGCGCGGCACGGCAATCAGGAACTCATCGCTGCCATGCCGCCACAGCATGCCGCGTCCGCGCAGGTAGGACTGCAGGCGCTGGGCCACCAGCACCAGGGCCTGGTCACCAACCTCCGCGCTCATGTTCTCGTTGACCGAGGCAAAGTGGTCGATGTCCACATGCATCAGCATCAGCGGGGTACCACCGGAGGCGGCTTCGGCGACCATCGCCTGCAGCTCGGGGTTGCCGGCGCCGAGGCGATCAGGTGCATCATCGATGCTGACCGGGGGCAGGTTGGGGTTCCACATGGGCTCAGTATTCCGCTGACTCGACGGCCGCCGTAACAGCGGCCTGGTAAGGAAGGTGGACATCGACGAGGGTACCGGCGCCATGCGCCGACTCGATCCGCACATGGCCGCCCACGCTCTGCGCGCGCTCGCGCATCACGATCAGGCCCAGGCCGCGCGGGCCATCCGGATCGAACCCTTCGCCATCGTCACGGATCATCAGGTGCAGCCCGCGCTGGTCGACATCGCGCAGCTGCAGCACCACCTGGCTGGCGCGCGCGTGGCGCAGCGCATTGGTCAGGCTTTCCTGGGCGATGCGGAAACAGGCCTGCTCGATGCTGTTGTCCGGGCGCGTGGGCAGCGATTCAATCTCGGCCTGCAGCTCGACGGTGGACGAGCGGAACAGCACGCGTGCCTGCCAGCTCAATGCCGCTTCCAGGCCCAGCGCATCCAGCTGCGGCGGCCGCAGCAGGGTGGAGATGTCGCGCAGCTTGGCAACGGTGGTATCGGCCAGGCTGACGATCTGTGCCAGGTCCTCGCCGCGCCGCTGCGCATCGTCCTCGTCCTGCGCCGCATAGGCCGACAGCTTGATCGCGGTGATCGCCTGGCCGATGTCATCGTGCAGGTCGCGCGAGATTGCCCGGCGCTCGTCCTCCTGCAGCGAGAACAGGCGGCCGGCCATCGCCTGCAGCTCGCGGTTGCTGGTCTCCAGCGCGCTTCGGGTCTGTTCGGATTCACTCAGGTCGCGCACGATCAGCAGCTTGCAGTCGCGCCCGCCGTAGCGCACGTCGCCCACCGCAATGCCAGCCTGGAAGCTGCGGCCATCGGCGCGCTGCATGGCCACCACGCTGCCGTGGCCCGGGCTGTGCTGCGGCTGCCCGGCGCGCATCTGCGCGCGCATCCGGGCCAGATCGCCGCCTGCCACCAGGGCCGACAGCGGCTCGCCCAGCAGCGTGTGGCTGCCGTAGCCGAACAGGCCGGCAGCCCACGCATTGGCATACAGCACATGTTCGTCGGACAGGATCACCACGCCATCGGGCAGCACCCGCACCAGCTCGCGGAACTGCTCTTCGCGTTCGCGCAACAGGCGCCGCGACTGCTCACGCTCGGTCACGTCCTGCAACGTGCCCAGTATCCGGTCACGTCCGGCTTCATCCACGCCGCTGGCGGCACGCAGGTGCACCATCAGCGCACGGCCATCCATTGCCAGTACCGGCAGCAGCACGTCCACCTGCACCTGCTCACCCGAGCACAGCTCGGCCAGCACCTGGTCGGTCTGTGCGGCCGTGGCCGGGTCGGCTGCCACCAGCAGCTCGTCGAAACGGTGCCAGCGTCGCGCCTCGGGCGGGCGACGGCCCAGCAGGCGATAGACCTGGTTGGAGTAACGGCCCTGGCCGGTGGACGGGTCCAGCTCCCACGCGCCGATCCGGGCCAGCTCGTGGGCTTCTTCCACGCGGGCCAATGCCTGGTCGCGCCGCAGTTGGGCCAGGTCTTCAGCGGTGCGGTCGATGGCGATCAGCAGGCGCGCAGTGTGGCCGTCGTAGTCGATCGCGTTCGAACGCAGTTCCATCTGCCGCAGGCTGCCATCACGCAGCTGCAACTGCGCGCGCAGGATGCACAGCTGGTCGGGCGCGCCGCGGATCTCCTCCAGCTTGGTCTGCAACGCCTGGTCCTGGCCGGGTGGCCAGAGCACGTCGATGGTCTGCGCCAGAAGCGCCTCGCGGTCCCAGCCGAAGGTGGTGCAGGCCGCCGGATTGGCATCGAGGATGGCCAGGCTGTCCAGGTCATACACCAGGATCGGGCCCGGGTTGCCCTCGAACATCTGCCGCAGGCGCAGTTCGGAGGCCTGCAGGCGGGCATGGGTGTGCAGCACGTGCTCGGCCAGCGGCCGCAGCAGCAGGTACAGCAGGCCGGCGCTGGCCAAAGCGAAGAACGCGCCCTTCATGCTCTGCCAGAGCGCCGCCTGCTGCGGGTCGGGCACCAGCGCGGTCACCGCGCCGTCGGTGGCGATCATCCAGGCCAGCGCCATCGCCAGGTAGCTCAGCACGATGCGCCGACGGTCGCGCCCCAGCGCCTGCGCCATCCGCGGGTCGGGAACAGGGGCGGTGCCGGTCGGTTCTACGGGCATGGACAGGGCAGGGAGGCGGGCAGGGAGAAGGGGTGCGGGCCATCTTACCGCGCAGCTGTGCCCTGGCCACTCAATTATCCGCCGCAGGCGCCGTTAACCACTGCGTGCCCCGCTGTCGGGCGTTTCATCCGGAGCAAGATCGCGTGGACCAAGGGATCATCGCCAGCCTGCTGCAGCATCCGCTCGCCTCGGCGCTGGTCATCGTCGACCGCAGCGGGCGCCCGCTCGCGGCCAATCCGGCTGCGCGCGAGCATGGCCTGCCGGCCACGGTGGCCGCCTACGCGCCGATGCTGGAAGACCTGCGCCTGCTGGCCGCCGACGGTGGCATCGTCGCCTGCACGCTGCCGGGCGGCCCGCGCGGCCACTACGATGGCCACCTGCGCGCCGTGCATGACGGCAGCGGCAACCTGCTCGCCTTCACCCTCAGCGTGCCCGAGCCGGTGCCGGTTGATGGTGGCGGTCGCTGGGAACTTGCACTGGACAGCGCCGGCCACAGCCTGTGGGACTGGGACATCCCCAGCGACCGGGTGGCGCGCACGCCCGCACTGGGTGAGGAAACGGCCACGCAGATCCTGGCGCGCGTGCACGCCGACGACATCACCCTGGTGCGCGCCGCGCTGGATGAACACCTGCACGGTGACAGTGAGCAGTACAGCGCCCAGTTCCGCTTCCGCCAGGCCGATGGCCAGTGGCGATGGGTGCTGGACCGCGGCCGGGTGGTGGCCCGTACCGCCGACGGCCAGCCGCTGCGCATGGTCGGCACCCATACCGACATCGAGCAGCAGAAGCAGCTGGAAGCCCTGCTGCAGGAGCAACAACTGCATCTGCGCGAAGCCCAGCGCATCGCCAGCATGGGCAGCTGGTCGTTCGATCCGCACAGCCGCCAGTTCTGGTGGTCGCCGGAACTGCGCTCGCTGCTGGCACTGCGGCAGGACAGCATCCCGGGGCAGCGACGCTGGCTCAAGCAGCTGCACCCGCGCTCACGTGGTGCACTGCGTGCGGCCTGGCGCCGCCTGTGGCGCGATGGCCGGGCCGCCAACCTCGAACTGGAACTGACCCGCGGCAACGAACCCTCGCAGCATCTGCGGTTGTGGATGCAACCGTTGCTGGACATGGACGGGCAGCCCAAGCGCCTGCTGGGGCAGGTGCAGAACATCACCGAACAGCATCAGACCGATGCCCTCATCCGCTGGCGTACCGAGCTGCTCAACCGCGTGTCCGCGCTGGGTCGCATCGGTGGTTGCGAGATCGAAGTGGCGACGCGCAACATGCAATGGACCGAGGAGTGCTATCGCATCCACGGCCTGCGCAAGGAACCGATCACCCTCGACCAGGCGCTCGCGTTGTATGCCGAGGATTCGCGTGCGGCGTTTGAAGCCGCGCTGGGGCGCATTGCCGGTGGCGGCCTGCCGGAGCAGCTGGATCTGTGCTTCTACCGCCAGTCGGGGTTGCGCGTATGGGTGCAGGTGCTGATCGAACTGGACCGTCGTGATGGCCTGCCGCCGCGCTTTGTGGTCCTGTTCCGTGACATCACACGCGAGCGCGAAGCGAACGAGCGGATTGAACTGCTTGCCCACTACGACCTGCTGACCGGACTGCCCAACCGGGTGCTGCTGGGCGAGCAGACCTCCGAAGCCATCGAGGAGGCGCGCGATCGCGGCACCTCGCTGGCGATGCTGTTCATCGACCTGGATGGTTTCAAGAACATCAACGACAGCTTCGGCCACGCCACCGGCGATGCGCTGCTGAAGGCCGCCGCAACCCGGCTGCACCAGAACCTGCGCAACAACGACCTGTTCGGCCGCTTCAGCGGCGACGAGTTCATCGTGGTGCTGCGCGACCTGGCCGAACCGGAAGATGCCGGGCACGTGGCGCGCAAGCTGATCAATTCGCTGGCCGAGCCGCTGCGCCGTGGCGACACCACCTTGAAAGTGGGTGCCAGCGTGGGCATCGCCATGCTCGGCGAGAGCCAGACCGACTTCGATTCGCTGCTGCGCGCTGCCGACGCGGCGATGTACGCGGCCAAGGAAGCTGGTCGCAATACCTATCAGTATTACAGCCAGGACGCGCTGGCGCGGATCCAGCGCCGGCTGGAGATCGAGCACGGCCTGCACGGCGCCATCGAGCGCGACGAGTTCAGCCTGGCCTATCAGCCACTGCTGCACGCCCATCACGGCGAGCCCCCCGCAATCGAGGCGTTGCTGCGCTGGCATCGCCCGGGCATCGGCTACTGCAGCCCGGCAGAATTCATTCCGATCGCCGAAAAGTGCGGCGAAATCGTCCGCATCGGCGACTGGGTATTGTCCGAAGCCTGTCGCCAGGCAGCCGCGTGGGATCGTGCCGGCCTGCATTTCGAGCGCATCGCCGTAAACGTGTCGGCAGTGCAGTTGCGCGATCGTGGCTTTGCCGAGCGCGTGATCGAGATCTGCCACGCGCACGGCTGGCCGCCGCAGCGGCTGGAGCTGGAGCTGACCGAATCGGCGTTGATCCGTGACACCGACATCCTGCGCCACTGCTTCGATGTGCTGGAACGGCACGGCGTGCCGCTGGCAGTGGACGACTTCGGTACCGGCTTCTCCAACCTCAACTACCTCAACCGTTTCCCGGTCGGCCGCCTGAAGATCGACCGCAGCTTCGTGCAGGGCATGCTGCACGACTCGGGCACCGCCGAGGTGACCCAGGCCATCGTCCATCTTGGTCACGCCCTGGGCATGAAGGTGGTGGCCGAGGGCGTGGAAACGCACCAGGAAGAGGACATGCTGCGCCGCCAGGGCTGCGACGAGATCCAAGGCTACCTGTACTCGCGCCCGCTCACACCGCGCGACCTGGCGCAGTGGCTGCGCCAGCAGCACCTCGCCCCAGGCCGCACCGATGCCGCCAGCGAAGTGATGCTGGCGCGCTGACGCACTCTCATCCACGCATGGCGTGGATCTACTTCTGGGCCCGCCCTGGTGGGTGCCGACCTTGGGCAAGCTTTGGTGGGTGCCGACCGTTGGTCGGCACTGATGCCTGCACTCGCGATCATCCACGCATGGCGTGGATCTACTGCGGCGCGGCAACCAAGCGCTGCGGAAATTCGGAGCGAAGTCGTGCGCGTACCGCTTCGACCACCTCTACATAGCGTCGGCGCTGGATGAAATAGCCTATGTAGAACAGCACCAGGGCCACCAGCATCGGCCACGCAGCGGGTCGGACGAGGATGACCGGCACCAGCATCAGTGTCAGGCCCAGCGCGAACCAGCTGCACAGCCCGATCACCCGCACCTCCCTGCGCCGTGCATCGATCATCACCCGCCCGCGCATCAGCGGAAAGTAGCGACGGCCAACGCTCGGCACGAAGCTCTCGCGAAAGGCGATGCTGCCGTCCGGCAGCGCGCGGAACACCAGGCAAAGCCAGGTATCGGGCGGCAGGTCATGCTCCAGACCGGCCAGTGAAAGCTGCGCCAGCTCTGCCGGCGTAGCGGCGATGCGCTGGTTGAACAGCGCGATGCCGGTGCGGAAGAAGAACGGCGCCCAGAGGGCCAGCAGCAGGAGTTCGATCAGCAGCAATGCGATCAGGGCGATGGCCATCGGTCTTCCATGAACGGGACCGGCGCATCATGCCACGTGGGCAGTTGCATCCACGCATGGCGTGGATCTACTTCAAGGCACTGCCATCCAGCCCCAGGTCCCACGCCAGGCCCAGCACGTCATCGCCGGCTGCCGGTGGGGCAGGGCGCGCGTCGGCCAGTTTCTGCAGCTCCTGGATTTCTTCGCGGGCCACCTCTTCCAGCTGGCGCAGCTGCTCACGTACGCCCGCATTGCGCGGGCGCTCGTTCTCGTTGATCGGGGGCAGGGCGCGGATCAGGGTCATGGTGCGCTTGCAGGATGCATCCAAAGGCGGGTCACACGCAAAGGCCCCGGCAGAACCGGGGCCTCGCACGCTGCCGGACGGGGCAGCGGACATCAGGATCAGAACAGCTCGACCGTACCGGCGCCCATGCTCTGCTGGGCAACCGGCTTGTGCGGCGGGCGCTCCCATTCGCTGCGCAGTTCGCGCAGGCGGTTGCCGGTGCGCTGCAGGGCAGAGGCGATTTCTTCGTCGAACACGCCGCCATTGCGATGCAGCAGTTCCTGCAGGGCCACCGCTTCGCGATTGATCGCGGTCAGGCGGTCCAGGTGGGTATGCACGCCGCCCAGGGCCTGGGTGGCGATGTCCTCGAACTGCAGGGCACGCACGGCTTCGGCCACGCTGCCGTCGATCGAGCGCGCGCAGTCGGACACTTCGCGCATGCCGTCACCCAGCGAAGCGTTGATCTGCGCCACGTTGTCCAGCATCGCCGCCGCTTCCTGGCGCGCTTCACGGGAGCGGTCCATATCGCGCGAGGCCATGTGCGAAACCGTCTCGCGGACCTTGGCGATGGCATCCTTGGAGCTGTGCGCCAGCTTGCGGATCTGCTCGTTGAAGGTGGTCGAACGCTCGGACAGGTTGCGGACCTCGTCGGCAACCACGGCGAAACCGCGACCGGCTTCACCGGCACGCGCAGCTTCGATGGCAGCGTTCAGGGCCAGCAGGTTGGTCTGGTCGGCAATCGACTTGACGTCTTCCAGCAGCGCGAAGATGCCATCCAGGTGCTGCGCCATCTGGTCGATGTGCTGCACGGTGGTGCTGCTCTGGCCGCTGACCTGCTCCAGCGCTTCCACCAGCTGTTCCATGCGGTGGCTGGCGTGCTGGGCGAAACGGGCAACGTCGAGGCCGGCGCCGCCTTCGTCACCAGCGCGGTCGACGATGCGTGACAGGGCCTGGCTCTGCTGGCGCGACTTGCGGTTCATGGCATCGAAGCTGCCGCCGAGG
This sequence comes from Stenotrophomonas sp. RIT309, assembly GCF_000632045.1. Classification (NCBI taxonomy): domain Bacteria; kingdom Pseudomonadati; phylum Pseudomonadota; class Gammaproteobacteria; order Lysobacterales; family Lysobacteraceae; genus Stenotrophomonas; species Stenotrophomonas sp. RIT309. The sequence continues at coordinate 344,375 of NZ_JFYS01000001.1, read as the reverse complement.
CTGGAGACGGCCTGACGGATCAGGTCGCGGGCGCGTTCCACTTCACCACGCGAACCGTCGATCTCGTTGCCGACGAAGTTGCGCAGTTCGGTCAGCAGCTGGTCCTGCTCACGCAGGACACGGGCATGTTCCGGGGAACGGTGCGCCTGGGCGCGGGCGGTCCACCACGCAAAGCCGAGCCAGCTCAGCGTCATCGTGGTCAGGATCGCCCAACGCAGGGCGACCGGCCATTCGAAACCGATGGCGAAGGGGAGCAGCAGGGTCAGAGCCAGGGGGGCGGCCAGACGGATGAAAATGCGTGAGTACATGGACGTTCTCGGGAGGTGCACGGAGGATGTATCGGCCGTACCCCCTTTCTCTTTAACGTCGATGTGCTCACTGAATGCGCCGGATTTCTGGCGCCGTCCGCCGGGCATGGCCCGGCGCTACCCTCGTGGCGCTGGGACGCCAGCGCCGGGCCATGCCCGGCGGGCTCCCCGCCCTCAGGCCAGCTGCCGGTCCACGGCCTCGACCATCGCCTTGCGGCTGAGCAGGAAGTCCCAGTAACTGCCACCCAGCTGCCGCCACAGTACGGCGGCGCGCACGGCGGCCAGCAGCAGCGCGCGGATCTCGGCCACCACGCCGGCCTGGCCCAGGTAATGCGGGTTGCCCTGCACCATGACCCGCGGCTTGAGGTGGCTGATGGTGTCTGCATACAGGCCGCCCAGCGCGGCCAGAACATCCGGGTGGCCGCTGTCACCCAGCTCGGTGGCCTGGCGCTGGGCGCGCTCGATACCCGAGGCGACCTTGTTCACGGTGGCGCCGTCCTGCACGAAGCGGCGCTCCAGCTGCAGTACCGACAGGGCCAGCTTGGGCAGGATCGGGTCCTGGCCCTGGCTGCGGAAATAATTGTGCAGCAGGCGCAGGCCGGATTTCAGGGCGTGCCGATCGCCAAAAACCGCCTGCGGCGAGGACGCATCGATGCGGAACACGCTGTCCACGGCAGTGCGCACGGCAGCGGCGTCGGAGTGGCCGGTATCGGCGATACGGCGTACCTGCTGCAGGGCCTGGGCAATGCCGGCCAAAGCCAGAACGCGGTCGTCGACAGTGAAACTCATGCAGCGATTACCTCAAAAGGAGAAGGGGTGGTGCGCAGGCGCTGTTCCAGCGGCGCGTCGGTGGCGGCGATCACCGCGCCACCCAGGCAGACCTCACCGTCATACAGCACCAGGGATTGCCCGGGGGTGACTGCACGCTGCGGCCGGGCGAAGGTGACCTGCACGCTGCCGTCGTCCAGCACGTCCACGCTGCACGGCTCATCGGGCTGGCGGTAGCGGGTCTGCGCGGTGCATTCAAAATGCCGTGCCGGTGGTGCGCCGGCAATCCAGTGCGCGGTCTCCGAGCGCAGCCTGTTGGACAGCATCCACGGGCTGTCACGGTCCTGGTCCACGTACAGCACGTTGCTGGCCACGTCCTTGCCGACCACATACCAGGGCGCGGCAGGGCGGCCGCGCACGCCGCCGATGTTCAGGCCTTCGCGCTGGCCCAGGGTGAAATAGAAGACGCCAGGATGTTCGGCGATCACGCTGCCATCGCTGGGATCGAGGATCTGCCCGGCCTTGGCCGGCAGGTAGCGCCCAAGGAACTCACGGAAATCGCGCTCGCCGATGAAGCAGATGCCGGTGGAGTCCTTCTTGGCATGGGTCGGCAGGCTGACGTCGCGGGCAATCCGGCGCAGGTCGCTCTTTTCAAGGTCACCAATCGGGAACAGGGTGGCCGCCAGCTGCTCCTGCCCCAGCTGGTGCAGGAAGTAGCTCTGGTCCTTGGAACGGTCGGCGCCACGCAGCAGCAGCCACTGATGGCCGCGCTGGGCAATGCGCGCGTAATGGCCGGTGGCGATCCGCTCGGCGCCCAGTTCGCGGGCCGCATCAAGGAAGTGCTTGAACTTCACTTCGCGGTTGCACAGCACGTCCGGGTTGGGCGTGCGGCCGGCGGCGTATTCGGCCAGGAAGTGCTCGAACACGCCCTGCCAGTATTCGTTGGAGAAATCGCGGAAATGGAACGGAATGCCCAGCAGTCCGCAGACCGCTACCGCGTCGCGGCGGTCGTCCTCGGCGCGGCAGTCACCGCTGCCGTCGTCGGCCCAGTTCTGCATGAACAGACCGGCCACGGCCTCGCCCTGCTGCACCAGGCGCCAGGCAGCCACGGAAGAATCCACGCCGCCAGACACGCCAACCATCACCCGAGGGCTGCTCATGCGACCTCCCGGACCAGTGCAAGCGGATAGCGCTGGCCGGCCAGATAGTCGGCCAACACCTGCCAGACCAGCGGGCTGCGCTGGCGTCCGGCGGCGGCCTGCAGTTCGGCCGGGGTCATCCACAGCGCCCGATCGATGCCGGCATCCAGCGGCCGCGCCGGGTCGTGCGAGACCGGGCGCGCGGCATAACAGAAGCGCAGGAACGGGGTGCCGTCACCGGCGGTCCACTGGTAGCAGCCGATGAAGGCGGTCAGTTCCACCGTCCAGCCGGTTTCCTCGACGGTCTCGCGCAGGGCGGCCTCGGCCAGGCTTTCACCCGGCTCCAGATGCCCGGCCGGCTGGTTCAGCACCTGCCGGCCCTCGATGGTTTCTTCCACCAGCAGCACCCTGCCGCCGTCGACCACCACGGTGGCGACGGTTGCATGCGGTGCCCAGCGCGGGTCCGGCGAGCTGTTCAACTCAGAGATCGTCCTTCTTGGTCAGCTCCAGCTCCATCGCGTCGGCGGTGCGGATGGCCGCATCGATGGCGTCGCTGAGCTGGTCGGAGGTGGCGTCGGCATCGATCTTCACCACGAACATCGCAGTCGATTCCTGCTTCACCCAGCCGCCCATCTTGGCGTCCTGCGAATCTTCCAGCAGGCGGTTGGCCACGGCCACCGGGAACTGCTTGGTCTGCGAGGTGTAGCCCGGCGACCAGATCTCGCGGATGTTGTGGGTACCGAAGTCTTCCACCGACGAGCGCACATAGACGATCTGGGTGCGATCGCCTTCGACATCGAACACCATCTGGTAATCGCCGTCTTCATCGACCTCGTAGGTGTAACCCAGCTTTTCCAGGTGACGGGCAACGGCCTTGTCGGCCTTCGTGCTGTCAGTGGTGGTCGCAGCGCCAGCGGTGCCCGCGGCAGCCAGGGCGATCAGCAGGGCGGAGAGAAGGGTCCTTTTCATGAAGATCCTGTGAAACCAAGTGTGTGGGAAGGTGCAATTGTGACGGCGGGCGCCCGTGCCGTCCATTCCACGCGGGGCCTACGCAAGGCCGTCGCACCCCTTATAATCGGCAGATGCCTCGCGAGTCCGCCCCCGATTCCCACCACGAGCACGGCGTTGCCGTGGAGCCCGCGCGCCCGGAAGTGGCGCCGCCGCCCTTCTATCAGGTCATGCTGCTCAATGACGACTACTCCCCGATGGATTTCGTCGTGGACGTCCTGCAGCAGTTCTTCAACATGGACCTGGACAAGGCCACCCAGGTGATGCTGCACGTCCACACCCGTGGCCGTGGCGTCTGCGGTGTGTTCACCCGCGAAGTGGCCGAAACCAAGGTGGCCCAGGTCAACGAGTACGCGCGGATGAACCAGCACCCGCTGCTGTGCACGATGGAGAAGGCCTGATCCTGGCACGGCGTGCCCACCAGGGTGGGCACCTGCCAGGTTCGAGTCACGCCTCCGCCAGCGCCTGCAGGGCCATCACGGCCACCGCCTCATCGATGTCGGCCGGGTCACCATCATCCCTGAACCACACCGCTGACAGGCCGGCACTGGCCGCGATCCAGCGCAGCAGCCGCGTGCGCTCGAGATCGGCCAGCCGGCAGACCTGTTCCACCCGGGCATGGAAGCGCTCGGGCCGTGTTGCCACATGGATGCCCGGCCCGCACAGGTCCGGGTTGCTGAACATCGTGGTGTAGTCGAACGCGCGGTCGCCCAGCAACCGCTTCGGGTCGATCGCCAGCCAGCCCCGTGCGCCGAAATCCAGCACGTTGTTGTGGTGCAGGTCGCCATGCAGGGGCCGCATCTCCTGCTCGTCCTCCAGCAGTGCCATCGCCAGCGATCTGCACTGTTCCAGCAATGGCGGCAGCGGTGCCCTTGGTTGCAGCAGATCGGCGAACCATCTACGCAGGCAGACCAGATCTTCTGGTGGCGCGCTCCGTGGCCGGTGCAGCTGCTGCAGGACCTGGCACAGGATCATGGTGCAGGCGTCGTCCTCGCCCTTGATCGAGCGTTGCCGCAGCGAATCGCCGTGCGCCCGTTCGATCAGGATCGCCGGCCCCTCGTGGGCCAGCAGGCGTGCGGCACCGTCGCCGTTCCACCAGCGCAGCAGGCGATGGCCGTTCTGTTCCTCTGTCTCCGTGCTCACCTTCAACATGGCCGCCTCGCCAGAGGCGGTCAGCACCGGCCAGAGCCGGGCATGGGGGGTACGGATCGAAGGACCATCACGTCGCAATCGCCAGCGGCTCAGGTAGGGTTCGCTCATGTGGGTGGGCTGTCCTGGAGTGAACGATGATCAAGCGTTTGGTAGTGCTAACGCCATCTGAACGTCGCAATCCGCTAGGGTGATGGAAATCGTGTAGTCAGGCCGCATATTGTCTCCAACTGCCGCCGGAGTAATCCATGTTCAGCAAAGACCTCGAACACACCATCGGCCAGTGCTACAAGCGCGCCCGTGAGGCCCGACATGAGTTCATGACGGTCGAACACCTGCTGTTGGCACTGCTCGACAACCCGTCCGCCCAGGCCGTACTAAAGGCTTGTGGCGCCGACGCCGACCGCCTGCGCCAGGAGCTGGAGCAGGCCATCGAGGCCTCCGTGTCCCGCCTGGCCGAAGATGACGGCCGCGATACCCAGCCCACGCTGGGCTTCCAGCGCGTGCTGCAGCGGGCCGTGTACCACGTGCAGTCCTCCGGCAAGAAGGAGGTCACCGGCGCCAATGTGCTGGTTGCCATCTTCGGCGAGAAGGACTCCCACGCGGTCTATTACCTCAACCAGCAGGATGTCACCCGGCTGGATGTGGTCAATTACCTGTCCCACGGCATCGCCAAGCTGGGCGAGGAAGGCGAGCAGCCGTCCTCCTCCGAGGGCGAGGGCCGCATGGAGGGGGGCGAAGGCGAGCCCAAGGGCGATGCCCTGACCGAGTTCGCCAGCAACCTCAACGAGCAGGCCCGTGCCGGTCGCATCGACCCGCTGGTCGGCCGTGCCGACGAGATCGAGCGCACCATCCAGGTCCTGTGCCGCCGCCGCAAGAACAACCCGCTGTACGTGGGCGAGGCCGGCGTCGGCAAGACCGCGATTGCCGAGGGCCTGGCCCGACGCATCGTTGAGGGTTCGGTGCCGGACGTGCTGGCCGATGCGGTCATCTATTCGCTCGATCTCGGCGCGCTGGTGGCCGGTACCAAATACCGTGGCGACTTCGAAAAGCGCCTGAAGGGCGTGCTGACCGCGTTGAAGAAGGTGCCCAATGCGGTGCTGTTCATCGACGAGATCCATACCATCATCGGCGCCGGTTCGGCGTCGGGCGGCACCATGGACGCCTCCAACCTGATCAAGCCGGCACTGGCGTCGGGCGAGCTGCGCTGCATCGGCTCGACCACCTTCCAGGAATACCGCGGCATCTTCGAGAAGGACCGGGCGCTGGCCCGTCGCTTCCAGAAGATCGACATCGTCGAGCCGACCGTCGGCGAAACCTACGAGATCCTGCAGGGCCTGAAGTCCAAGTACGAAGCCCACCACGGCGTCACCTACGCCGATGAAGCGCTGCAGGCCGCCGTCGACCTGTCGGTCAAGCACATCGCCGATCGCCTGCTGCCGGACAAGGCCATCGACGTGATCGATGAGGCCGGTGCCCGCCAGCGCCTGATGCCGGAAGGCCAGCGCAAGGAGTTGATCGACGTCGAGGAGGTAGAGGCCATCGTCGCCAAGATGGCGCGCATTCCGGCCAAGCAGGTCAGCGCCACCGACAAGGATGTGCTGCAGCACCTGGAGCGCAACCTGAAGATGGTGATCTTCGGCCAGGATCCGGCCATCGGCACCCTGGCGTCGGCCATCAAGCTGGCACGCTCGGGCCTGGGCAATCCGGAAAAGCCGATCGGCAACTTCCTGTTCGCCGGCCCCACCGGTGTCGGCAAGACCGAGGTGACCAAGCAGCTGGCGCTGCAGCTGGGCATCGAACTGGTCCGTTTCGACATGTCCGAATACATGGAGCCGCATTCGATCAGCCGCCTGATCGGTGCGCCCCCGGGCTACGTCGGCTTCGACCAGGGTGGCCTGCTGACCGAGAAGATCGTCAAGACGCCGCACTGCGTGCTGCTGCTGGATGAAATCGAGAAGGCGCACCCGGACATCTTCAACATCCTGTTGCAGGTGATGGACCGCGGCGTGCTGACCGACACCAACGGCCGCGAAGCCAACTTCAAGAACGTGGTGCTGGTGATGACCACCAATGCCGGCGCGGCGCAGGCCTCGCGGCGCTCGATCGGTTTCACCAAGCAGGACCACGCCACCGATGCGATGGAGACCATCCGTCGTGCGTTCACGCCGGAATTCCGCAACCGCCTCGATGCGGTGGTGCAGTTCCAGCCGCTGGGCTTCGAACACATCCTGCGCGTGGTGGACAAGTTCCTGATCGAACTGGAGATGCTGCTGCAGGAGAAGCACGTCAGCCTGTCGGCCACGCCGACTGCGCGCGACTGGCTGGCCCACCACGGTTTCGACCCGCTGATGGGTGCCCGCCCGATGGCGCGGGTGCTGCAGGACAAGGTGAAGCGCCCGCTGGCCGACGAACTGCTGTTCGGCAAGCTGGTCAACGGTGGCAAGGTCAGCATCGACGTGCGCAACGACGAGCTGGTGGTCGAGGCGCAGGCCGAGCCGGAACGGCTGTTGCCGGCCACGGTGGAGTAAGGGTGTGCCGGGCAGCGCCCGGCAACGGAAGCAACGACAGGGCGGCGCAGGCCGCCCTTGTCGTGTCAGCTCCTCAGCGGCTGCGCTGGCGGGCCATGCGCTGGAAGGCGGCAGCTTCGAGGGGTTCGATCCGCTCGACCGTGCAGCTGGCGCGGTCGGTCTTCAGCGCGCTGCGTGAGTCGGCGCACAGCTGGTTGCTTTCGCCCTGGGTTTCAAAGGCCAGCCGCCGCGAGGTCACGGCGCTGCTGCAGGAGGCTTTGAACACCACGCGGTAGTGCTGGTCACCATTGCGCAGCAGCACATCGCGATCAGCGCCGGCGCGGACGATCTGCTGGTCTTCGCTCAAGGCAATGCAGCTGTCACCGGCGCTTGCCGACGGCGTGTCGGCGGCCTGGGCGGCGGGTGCGATCAGGGCGGCAGTGCTGAGTACCAGGGCGGCGAAGCCAGCGGGCAGGGAAGTCACGTTCATGGCAGGGGCAGGGGGTGGCGATCCGAACTGGATCGGGTGCCACGATGACGCCGCCGCTGCGAATGCGAATCTGCCGCAAGGATGGCTGACCGATGTCACGGTGCATTCGGTCAGGGTGCCGTCCGGCAGGGCCGGATTCCAGGCATGACAAAAGGCCAGCGTCCAGGGCTGGCCTTGTCGAGGTGGCGCAACGCGCCAGCCGCTTACTTCATTCGGTAGGTGATACGACCCTTGGTCAGGTCGTACGGGGTCATTTCAACCTTGACCCGGTCACCGGTGAGGATGCGGATGTAGTTCTTGCGCATGCGGCCGGAGATGTGGGCAATGATTTCGTGCCCATTTTCCAGACGAACGCGGAAAGTGGTGTTCGGCAGCGTCTCGCTGACGGTGCCCTCGAACTCGATGGAATCGTCTTTCGACATGTAGTCCTGTGCGGTTCAGAAAACGGCCACGCTGGGCCTAAGGCGCAGCATTTTACGCGTCAAACGCCCAGCTTGCAAAGATTGTGTTATTCCCCGGCAAAATCCGCTGCCGGCACGCGCCCGACGAGCCGGGTCCAGGCGCCTTCCCGGCCCTGCGCCTGCACCGCACTGCGGACCTGCTGCAGAAACGGCGCGCGCGGCAGGTGCTCGGCGCCCATGCGCAGCAGATGCGGATTTTCCACCTGCGCATCGATCAGCGGCCAACCCCAGCCGTGCAGCGTTCGTGCCAGTGCGGCCAGTGCCACCTTGGAGCCGCCACTTTCGCCACTGAACATGCTTTCACCGAAGAACATCGTGCCGATGGCCACGCCATAGATGCCGCCGACCAGTGTCTGCCGATCCCACACCTCGAAGGAATGTGCGAAACCCAGGTCGTGCAGCTGGCTGTAGGCATCCACCATCGCCGGGCTGATCCAGGTGCCGTCCTGGCCGGGGCGGGGCGCGCTGGCGCAGGCACCCATCACCTGGCTGAAGGCGGTATCGGCGGTCACTTCCCAGCGGTTGCCGCGCAGCTGCCGGCGGAACCTGCTGCTCAGGTGCACGCCGTCGGTACGGAACACCATGCGCGGGTCCGGCGACCACCACAGGATCGGCTCGCCTTCACTGAACCACGGAAAGATGCCGCCGGCATAGGCATTGAGCAGGCGCAGCGGATGCAGGTCGCCGCCCACCGCAAGCAGGCCATCGGGTTGGCGCAGCGCTGTCTCGGCCGGCGGGAAGGGGGCATCCGGCGCATCGGCCAGGCGCCAGGGCAACTGACGGGTCATGCCGGCATTGTATTCGTCGTGGCGATGCGCGATGTCTGGCACCATCACGCACTACCGGCAAGGAGCCCCGCATGAGCGATCCGATCACCGCCATCCTCGATGCGCACGATGCGCCGCGCACACGCAATGACAGCCTGGCCATGCTGTTGACCCTGGCCAGCGAAGACCGCTCCCAGCTTGGCGCGCTGCTGCTGCAGGCGCTGGACCGCCGCTCACCCGGCTCCACCTTCCTCGACACGGCCTTGGATCTGCTGCCGGACGAGGCTGTCGCCCCGGTCTGTATTGACGCCTGGCGGCGCTATCGTGACGGCGAGCGTGGCGAGCTGCTGACCAGCGTGCTGGAGTTTGCCAGCTACCAGGCGCCGCACACGCTGCAGGACGATTGGGAGGCGCTGCTGGAGGTCGCCATCGAGGATCACATCCAGCTGGCCTCGCAGGTCTGGCAGGCATTGCCGCCGTCGGTTGCGACTGACTGGGCGCATCGGTTGACCGAGGCAGACGACGATCGCGAACTGGAGCGGGCCAAGGCAGTGCTGCTGGCCACCCAGCCGGAGACCCATGCCGCCGCCCGTGGCTACCTGGCCGACTGGAGCGACCTGGATGCCGAGGTCTGGGCGCACTGGGCGGGCCTGGCCGATGGCCCGCGTCTGCGCCGCCTGCATGGCCAGCAACCGCTGCACCTGCGCTTCGGGCGCGAACAGCATCGCGCACAGGTGGCCGAAGAGCCTGCCTGGCGCAAGCGGATCTGGCGGCTGCATCCCACCTGGAATGGCGGCCAGGTGCTTCACGCCGGGCGCGTGGGCGGGCTGCTCGATGCCTTGTGCGGCAGCTGTCATGCGCCGCTGCAGCGTCTGCTGCAGTCCGATGCTGCGGCGCTGCAGCCGGACGCGGAGGGTGAGGTCACGCTCGGGCTGTGCCTGGACTGCTGTGGCTGGGAAGACCCGCCCGTGCGTTTCTATCGGCACGATGCAGAGGGCATGCCGAGCTGCCACCCCAGCCAGCACTGCCAGGTGCCGATCAATCCCACCGACAGCGGCGACCTGCTGCAGGCCGAAGTGGGTCTTGCCGCGATGGACAGCCATCGCTGGCAGCAGCAGGACTGGGGCCAGTCCAATCACCGGCAGAACCTGTCGCGGGTGGGTGGCGCACCGAGCTGGGTGCAGAGCGCGCACTACCCGGCGTGCATCGATTGTGGCGAGCAGATGCCTTTCGTGATGCAGCTGGACTCAACGTTGCCGACCACCAATGAAGGCATGGTGCTGTGGGGAAGTGGCGGCATGCTGTACAGCTTCTGGTGCGCGAAGTGCCGGGTGAGCGGGCACTTCTGGCAGTGCACCTGAGCGCCGCATCCCCGCCATTGCTGTGGTAGATGCCAACCTTGGTTGGCACGCTTCTCCGGCGCTACGGTTCCGCACGAAACGGGCCATGCCCCTGCAGCTCCTGCTGGTAGCGCCGCACATCGCGTCGCTCCTGTCGGCACCAGTCCTGCAGTGCCTCGGCGAAGTCCGCGTCGGCTACCCAGTGCCGGCTGCGCACGATGGTGGGCAGGAAGCCACGTGCCAGCTTGTGCTCGCCCTGCGCACCCGGTTCGAAGCGGGCTACGCCCTCGCGCAGGCAGTACTCGATGCCCTGGTAGTAGCAGGCCTCGAAGTGCAGGCCGGGCAGGGTGGCACCGCCCCAGTAGCGGCCGTACAGCGTGTCGCCACCGCGCAGGCACAACGCGCCGGCGATGGGTTCGCCGTCCTGTTCGGCCAGGAACAGCACCAGCCCGCGCCCCAGTGAAACCGCCAGATGGCGCAGGAACGCTTCGGTCAGCGCTGGCGCGTTGCCGTATTCCAGGAACGTCTGCAGGTAGAAGCGGTACATCGCCTGCAGATCGGCGCGGGTGGCCTCATCGCCATGCACCACCCGGAAGCTGATGCCCTGGCGGCCGACCTTGGCGCGCTCCTGGCGGATGTTTTTGCGGTGTTTGTGGTCCATCGCGCCCAGGAACTGTTCGAACGTCACCCAGTCACCCGGGTTCTGCCACTGGAACTGGATGTCCTCGCGCAGCAGCCAGTCGTCATCGAAGACCGTTTCGTCAGCTGCCGTGTGGAAGTTGATGTGTGCTGATGACACATCCAGCACAGGCAACTGTTCGCGCAGTGCCGTCAGGAGGGCGGTGCGCTGCGCATCGTCGCGGGCCAGCAGGCGCGGGCCAGTCACCGGCGAGTACGGCACCGCGCCGAGCCACTTCGGGTAGTAGTCGCGTCCGTGCCGCGCATAGGCATTGGCCCAGGCGTGGTCGAACACGAATTCACCGTGGGAATTGGTCTTCAGGTAGCCGGGAACGGCGCCGACCAGGGTATCACCGTCCCAGAGGGTGAAGTGCTGCGGCTGCCAGCCCCAGTCCTCGCGCAGGCAGCCGTAGGTTTCCAGGCCGGACAGGAAGGCGTGGCTGACGAATGGATTGCGGCCATCGTGCAGGGCATCCCACGCGGTGGCGGGAACGGACTGCAGGGAGTCGAGGAAGCGGGCGGTGGGCATGGGAGAAAGGATAGGGCAGGTGGGATGCGAGCTGGGTTTGCGTAACCGGTCCGGTTTGTTGCGGGCTCGGTCGTGCTTGCCAGGCATGGCCTGGCACTACTGAAAAGAAAAGGCCGACGCTTTCGCGTCGGCCTTCCCGGTCAACCAAACCTCGACGGTGCAGAAGCCAGCCTCAGCTGGCCTTGCCCTGTGCATCCAGGTAACGCTCTGCGTCCAGTGCGGCCATGCAGCCGAAGCCGGCCGAGGTGATCGCCTGGCGATAGTGCTGGTCGGCCACGTCGCCGGCGGCGAACACGCCTTCCACCGAGGTCTGGGTGGCGTTACCGCCCAGGCCCGAACGGATTTCCAGGTAGCCGTTGTTCATGGTCAGCTGGCCGTCGAACAACTGGGTGTTCGGGTGGTGGCCGATGGCCACGAAGAAGCCGTGGGCATCGATGTCGCGGGTGCTGCCGTCCAGGGTCGACTTCACGCGCACGCCGGTCACGCCGGCCTCGTTGCCCAGCACTTCCTCCACCTGGTGGTGCCAGACGGTTTCGATCTTGCCGGCTTCCACCTTGGCGAACAGCTTGTCCTGCATGATCTTTTCCGCCTTCAGGGTGTCGCGGCGGTGGACCAGGTAGACCTTGCGGGCGATGTTGGACAGGTACAGCGCTTCTTCCACGGCGGTGTTGCCGCCGCCGACCACGACCACGTCCTGGTCACGGTAGAAGAAGCCGTCGCAGGTGGCGCAGGCGGAGACGCCGCGGCCCTTGAACTCGTCTTCGGTCGGGATGCCCAGGTACTTGGCGGTCGCGCCGGTGGAGATGATCAGGGCGTCACAGGTGTACTCGTGGCTGTCGCCGATCAGCTTGAACGGGCGCTGCGACAGGTCCGCGGTATGGATGTGGTCGAAGATGACCTCGGTCTCGAAGCGCTCTGCGTGGGCCTGCATGCGCGCCATCAGGTCCGGGCCCATCAGGCCATGGGCGTCACCCGGCCAGTTGTCCACTTCGGTGGTGGTCATCAGCTGGCCACCCTGCTGCAGGCCGGTGATGACGACCGGCTTCAGGTTGGCGCGGGCAGCGTAGACGGCAGCGGTCCAACCGGCCGGGCCGGAACCGAGGATGACAAGACGCTGGTGGCGGGAGGGCAGGCTGGTGCTCATGTAGACTCGCGAAAAGGTAGATGGGACAAGGCGCGGCGATGTTTGCACAGCATCCTTGGCTGGTCATAGAGTGGCGGCTGGGGCAGGGCGATTCAAGCCAATGAACAGAACAGCGCCATCCACGGGCGGTTTCAGGCCCTGTCATCGCTTGCGCGGCAACGGATAACTGAAAACTGACGCCGTCTCGTTTATTATCAAACACTAACAGCGCATTCCAAAGGTATGGTCTAAGGTGGCGAAGCAGGTCCCCGAACGCTCCAAGTCCGACGACAAAAAGGCATCGCGTCGCTCGGCGGCAGCGGCCACGACCGACAACCCACGCCGTCAGCGCCTGTGGCGCGACCTGGGTCTGATCGCCATCGCGCCGGCGCTGCTGTATCTGGCTGCCAGCCTTTTCACCTATTCAGCGACGGACCCGGGCTGGTCACACACCGGCAGCGTGGTTGCGCCGGTACACAACATGGGCGGCCGCGCGGGCGCGTGGATCGCCGACGTGCTGCTGCAGCTGTTCGGCTACATCGCTTTCCTGCTGCCGGTGGTGCTGGGCGCGCTGGCCTGGATCGCAATGTTCGGCCTCAAGCGTGAGAGCAAGGGCGAGAACGATCTGGACCCCGCGTTGCGGCTGGTCGGCCTGGTCGGCTTCCTGATCGCCGGCACCGGCTTCCTGCACGTGCGCCTGTTCAGTGGCGATGTCTCCAGTGCCGGCGGCATCCTCGGCAAGCTGGTCGGCAATTCGCTCAGCGTGGGCTTTGGTGCGCTGGGCGCGAACCTGTTCGTGCTGGTGTTGCTGCTGGCCTCGATCACCCTGGCCACGGGCCTGTCCTGGTTCGTGGTGATGGAGAAGATCGGTCGCGGCGTGATGTCGCTGGCACCGTTGCTGGAGCGCAAGAAGGAGCAGGCCACCGAATGGCAGCAGACCCGCGTTCTTCGCGAGGAACGCCAGGAAGTGCGCAAGGCCGATGCCGAAGTGCGCGCCAAGCGCGAGCCGGTGAAGATCGAGCCGCGCCCGGAGCCGGTGATCGAAAAGAGCGACCGGGCCAAGCGCGACAACCAGATCCCGATGTTCCGTGGCGTCAATGGCGACGGCTCGGACCTGCCGCCGCTGGCCCTGCTGGATGATCCCAAGCCGCAACCCGTGGGCTATGACAAGGACACCCTGGACGCGCTGTCGCGGCAGATCGAGTTCAAGCTCAAGGACTTCCGCATCGATGCACAGGTGGTCGGCGCCAACCCCGGCCCGGTCATCACCCGCTTCGAGATCGAGCCGGCGCCGGGCATCAAGGTCAGCCAGATCAGTTCGCTGGACAAGGACATCGCCCGCGGCCTGTCGGTCAAGTCGGTGCGTGTGGTCGATGTGATCCCGGGCAAGTCGGTGATCGGCCTGGAAATCCCCAACGTCACCCGCGAGATGATCTACCTGTCCGAGCTGCTGCGCTCGAAGGAGTACGACAAGTCGGCCAGTTCGCTGACCCTCGCGCTGGGCAAGGACATCGCCGGTCGCTCGACCGTGGCCGACCTGGCGCGCATGCCGCACCTGCTGGTGGCCGGCACCACCGGTTCGGGCAAGTCGGTGGCGGTCAACGCGATGGTGTTGAGCCTGCTGTTCAAGGCGTCGCCGAAAGACCTGCGGATGCTGATGATCGACCCGAAGATGCTCGAGCTGAGCGTCTACCAGGGCATTCCGCATCTGCTGGCGCCGGTGGTCACCGACATGAAGGAGGCCGCCAACGGCCTGCGCTGGTGCGTGGCCGAGATGGAGCGCCGCTACAAGCTGATGAGCGCGGTGGGCGTGCGCAACCTGGCCGGCTTCAACAAGAAGGTGAAGGACGCCCAGGACGCCGGCCAGCCGATGATGGACCCGCTGTTCAAGCCGAACCCGGAGCTGGGCGAGGCGCCGCGCCCGCTGGAGACGCTGCCGTTCATCGTCATCTTCATCGACGAATTCGCCGACATGATGATGATCGTCGGCAAGAAGGTCGAAGAGCTGATCGCGCGACTGGCGCAGAAGGCACGTGCGGCCGGCATCCACCTGATCCTGGCCACCCAGCGCCCGTCGGTTGACGTCATCACCGGCCTGATCAAGGCCAACATTCCCACCCGCATCGCCTTCCAGGTCAGCTCGAAGATCGATTCGCGCACCATCCTCGACCAGTCCGGCGCCGAGACGCTGCTCGGTCACGGCGACATGCTGTACCTGCCGCCGGGCACGGCGATGCCCGAGCGTGTGCACGGCGCCTTCGTGTCCGATGAGGAAGTGCATCGCGTGGTCGAGCACCTCAAGGCAATGGGGCCGGCCGACTATGTCGACGGCGTGCTGGACGAAGTACAGACGATGGGCGATGGCGTGGTGGTCGGTGCGACCGGCCTGCCGGAGACCAGTTCCGGCGGCGGCGATGAGTCCGACCCGCTGTACGACGAAGCGCTGCGCGTGGTCACCGAGACCCGCCGCGCGTCGATTTCCGGTGTGCAGCGTCGCCTGAAGATCGGCTACAACCGCGCGGCGCGACTGATCGAGGCCATGGAAGCGGCTGGTGTGGTCAGTCCGCCCGAGCACAACGGCGACCGCACGGTGCTGGCACCGCCGCCGCCGAAGTAAGCCAAGCCCTGCCGCACTCCCGACGTCCAAGGAACCGACGCATGCTTCAACCCGTTTCCTGCGCGCTGGCGCTGGCCTGCCTGCTGGCAGCCGGCCCGGCGCTGGCCGACGCCGCCGCGACGGCTGTACCCGCAGTCGCGCCACCGTCCACCAGCAGCGATGCCGAGGCCAGCAACAACTTCAGCTTCGTACGTTATCGCGCCGACTACCAGGTGCGCGCCGATGCCGGCAACGTGCAGACTGAAACCTACGAAATCCTGCTCAAGACCAAGGCAGCGGTGGAGCAGTTCAGCCAGGTGCGGTTGAGCTACAGCGAGAAGATGGAAACGCTGGATGTGGTCAACGCCTATACGCTGACCGCCGACGGCCAGCGCCGCGAAGTGCCGGCCGACCGCATCTACACCCAGGAAAGCTATTCCAGTGCCTCGGCGGCGATGTATGCCGACCGCAAGGTGCGGGTGATCGTGTTCCCGAACCTGGCGCCGGGCACGCGGCTGTTCTACCAGGTGCGCCGGACCCAGCTGACGCCCTATTTCCCGGGCTACTTCGGCCTGTGGGAAACCTTCAATGTGTTCACCCAGTACGACGATGCCGAAGTGACCCTCAGCGCGCCGGCCAATCTGCCCATGTTCGTGGACAGCCGTGGCGTGCAGGGCAGTGACCGGCCGGTGGTGAAGAACGGCCAGGCGCAATGGCGCTGGCGCTACCAGCGCCGCGAGCCGATGCAGGCGCAGAACTGGTCGGCGGCGGTGTGGGAGTTCGGGCCGAACATCATGGCCAGCACCTATCGCGACTGGGCGCAGATGGGTCGCGCCTACCAACTGAAAGCAGGGCCGGCCGCACAGGTCACCCCGGAGATCCAGGCGCTGGCCGATGAAGTCACCGCCGGCATCAGCGACCGCCGCGCGCAGGCCGATGCGCTGTACCGCTGGGTGGCGCAGAACATCCGCTACGTGGCGGTGTATCTGGGCAATGGCGGCCTGGAGCCGAACAGTGCGCAGAGCATCCTCGACAACCACTATGGCGACTGCAAGGACCACGTAACGATCCTCGAGGCGCTGCTGGCGGCCAAGGGCATCACCAGTTCGCCGGTGCTGATCGGTGCCGGTGGCGGCCCGACGCTGCCGAAGATTCCGCTGCTGGGCCGCTTCAACCACGCCATCACCTACGTGCCCGAGTTCGACCTGTACCTGGATTCGACCAGTGCCTGGGCGCGCTTCGGCCAGCTGCCTGATGGCGACCTTGGTGCGCCGGTGCTGCACACCCGCGATGCCACCCTGGCACGCACGCCGGCCAATGATCCGCAGCGCAACGCCACGGTGATGGAGGTGCGCTTCACCTTCGACGCGCAGGGCAACCTGCGTGGCGAGACAGTGCCGCAGCTGAGCGACAACGCCGAGATCGGCATGCGCGCGCAGTTCGCCCAGCTCAATGCACAGAACCGGGCGCGCGCTGAAGAATCGATCATGGCCGCGTCCGGTTTCGATGGCCGCGGCCAGCTGCAGCTGCAGGGTGTGCCGGTCGACCTGACCCGGCCGTTTGGCTATCGCATGGCCTTCCAGGCCGAGGACTACGTGGACTTCGATGTGGCCGGCGGCATGGCCGTGCCCGATCCGCCCGGTGGTGAATCGGTACGCGGGCTGTATGCCAGCGCCTCGGCGCCGGACAATGAGACGCCGTTCTACTGCAATGCCAGCCTGCGCGAGGAAACCTATCGCCTGCAGTTCCCGGCCAATGCCCCGATCATCGCGATTCCGCGCAGCCAGCGGTTTGCCAATGCCGCCGGCGAGTACCGGGTCGACTGGAGCCGGCAGGGCCAGGAAGTGACCGTGCATCACCGCCTGCAGCAGAACGCGGTGCGCGGCGCCGAGGCGCTGTGCCAGCCGCACGACTATGCCGCGTTCCGAGCACTATTCCGCGAGGTACGCCGCGGCTTCCGTGGCCAGGTGCTGTACGGCAAGCTGCCGGCCGCTGGCAGCTGAATCGCCGATCAGCGATCAGGGCGTCATAATGGCGTCCTGATCGCCCATTCATCTTTCGCCGGGCACACTGGCACCCAACTTTCCTGGCCGCGCGCCCACAGGATCCCCGCATGAACCTTCGCCTCCGCCGTTTCCTTGCCACCACCACCCTGGCCGTGGCCTGCGCCGCTGCCGGCAGCGCCTGGGCCGGCGCCCGTGATGACCTGAAAACCTTCACCACCGGCCTGAAGGGCCTGGATGGGCAGTTCAGCCAGCAGGTGTTCGACAGCCGCGGCAAGGTCAAGGAATCCACCAGTGGTCGCGTCGCTTTGTCGGCACCGCGCCTGTTCCGTTGGGAGTACGTGCGCCCGCACGAGCAGCTGATCGTGGCTGACGGCAAGAAGGTGTGGATGTTCGAGCCGGACCTGGAGCAGGCGACCGTGCGCGAGCAGGGCAAGGAAGAGCAGAACAGCCCGCTGACCGCGCTGATCAATCCGGCACTGCTGGAGCAGCAGTACGACGTGAGCGAAGAGGCCGCCACCCGCGATGGCCTGCAGTGGCTGTCGCTGTCGCCGAAGCGCGAGACCGAAGCCAGCTTCCAGTACGCCGCGCTGGGCTTCAACGCGCAGGGTCTGGCGAAGATGGAGATCACCGACGCCGTGGGCCAGCGCACCGTGATCAGCTTCAGCGGCTGGAAGCGCAACCCCAGCTTCGCCGCCAACACATTCCGCTTCACCCCGCCGGCGGGTACCGACGTCATCGGCAACTGATCGCGGTCGCCGGGCATGGCCCGGCGCTACCGGCCCTGGTGGGTGTCAACCGGCACCGCCTTGGTAGGTGTCAACCTTGGTTGACATGCTTTTGATCTGCCGGCCAGCGGCCGGCACTACCGATTGCCGCAGCTTTCCGATCCGCCGGGCATGGCCCGGCGCTACCTGCTCTGGTGGGTGTCAACCGGCACCGCCTTGGTGCGTGTCAACCTTGGTTGACACGCTTTTGATCTGCCGGCCAGCGGCCGCCACTACCGATTGCCGCAGATCTCCGGTCCGCCGGCATGGCCCGGCGCTACCGCCCTTGGTAGGCGTCAACCGGCACCGCCTTGATGGGTGCCAACCTTGGTTGGCATGCTCTCGCGGTACAATGACCGCGTGCCAAGACATCGCTCCACTTCATTCCCCGGCCCCGATCTGCTGAGTGTCGATCGGGAACACATGCGCCCGCTGGCCGAGCGCATGCGCCCCCGCACCCTGGATGAGATGGTCGGGCAGAAGCGTCTGCTCGCGCCAGAGAGCGCGTTGCGCCGCGCCGTCGAATCCGGACGCGTGCATTCGATGATCCTGTGGGGACCGCCCGGCTGCGGCAAGACCACGCTGGCGCTGTTGCTGGCTGAATACTCCGACGCCGAATTCCGCGCCATTTCCGCCGTGCTGTCCGGCCTGCCGGAGGTGCGCCAGGTGCTGGCAGAGGCCGCGCAGCGCTTCGCCGAAGGTCGCCGCACCGTGCTGTTCGTCGATGAAGTGCACCGCTTCAACAAGGCGCAGCAGGATGCGTTCCTGCCGCACATCGAGCGCGGCACCATCCTGTTTGTCGGTGCAACCACCGAGAACCCGTCGTTCGAGTTGAACTCGGCGCTGCTGTCGCGTTGCCGCGTGCACGTGCTGGAAGGTGTTTCGCCAACCGACATCGTCGAAGCGCTGGAACGTGCGCTCGGTGATCGCGAGCGCGGGCTGGGCGAGGAACGCATCGAAGTCGCGCCCGAGCTGCTGCTGGAAATCGCCACCGCCGCTGATGGCGACGTCCGCCGTGCGCTGACCCTGCTGGAAATCGCCGCCGAGCTGGCGGGCGGAGAGGGTGGTCGCATCACCCCGCAGACGCTGACCCAGGTGCTGGCCGACCGCACCCGCCGGTTCGACAAGGGCGGCGAGCAGTTCTACGACCAGATCTCGGCGCTGCACAAGTCCGTGCGCAGCTCCAATCCCGATGCCGCCTTGTACTGGCTCACGCGCATGCTCGACGGCGGCTGTGATCCCTCGTATCTGGCGCGCCGGCTGACCCGCATGGCCATCGAGGACATCGGCCTGGCCGATCCTCGCGCGCAGAGCATGGCGCTGGAAGCGTGGGACATCTACGAGCGGCTCGGCAGCCCGGAAGGCGAGCTCGCCTTCGCGCAGCTGGTGCTGTACCTGGCCAGCACCGCCAAGTCGAATGCCGGCTATGCCGCCTTCAACCAGGCCAAGGCCGATGTGCGCAACAGTGGTACCGAAGAAGTGCCGCTGCACCTGCGCAATGCACCGACCAAGCTGATGAAGGAGCTGGGCTACGGTGCCGAGTACCAGTACGACCACGATGCCGAGGGCGGCATCGCGCTGGACCAGACCGGTTTCCCCGATGCGATGGGCGAGCGGGTGTATTACAACCCGGTGCCGCGCGGGCTGGAGATCAAGTTGAAGGAAAAGCTCGACCGGCTGCGTGCCGAGCGTGAGGCGGCGAGGGCGGCCAAGGGCGCGTAGTCGTCTGCGTGTGGCAAGGCGGCGCATTGCTCCGCTCGCATGCATTTGGCAGACTGCGCGGCTTATTTTTCAAGGAACGATGCCGTGCAGGAAATGATTCTGCCGTTGAAGCGCTACGCCCAGTTCGAAGGCCGCGCCAACCGCCGCGAGTACTGGATGTTCCAGCTGTTCCTGCTGCTTGCGGGAGCCGCGGTATGCGTGATTGCGCTGACAGTGGCGCTCGTTGCCGGCCTCGTGCTGGACGCCGATTCCAGCTGGATGGCCGGGATCACGATCGGCGCGCTGGCACTGGTGGGTGCGCTCTGGCTGGCCACGATCGTGCCGCTGATCGCGGTGACCGTGCGCCGCCTGCATGACTGCAACCAGTCAGGGTGGCTGTACCTGCTGGCGCTGGTGCCGGGCGGTGGCGTGGTGATCCTGATCTTTGCGCTGCTGCCGGGTACGCCGCAGGACAACCCGTACGGTCCGGTGCCCGCCGGCCCCTGAGTCAACGGGTTTCGGCCCGATGCAACGAAGCCGGCCCAGGGCCGGCTTCGTCGTTTCTGCGCTGCTGTCAGCAGTGCCAAGCTGATTACTGCAGAACGCAGTCGCCCAGCGCCAGGTAATCCGATCCCGAACTGAACTGCAGCGTGCAGCTGGCGGTGAAGGTGACGCCGTCCTCCATCGCTGCAAGCTTGGCGTTCTGCTCGTCGTCGGAGGCGGTCAGGCGGGCCAGCACCTGGCCATCCTCATCGCCCGCCTCAAGGACCGGCCCGCCCTGCAGGTTGCTGGAGGCGCCCAGGCTCACTGCCGTGAACTGTACGGTCTGGTTGAGCTGTTCCAGCCCGAGGGAGGAATAGCCGGCCTCTTCATAGGCCGAATACAGCCCGGCCAGGCTCGGCGCGGCATGGCCGGCCAGCGGGGCGAGAAGGCCGGCGACGAGTGCGATCAGTGCTTTGTGCTTCAAGGGGTTCTCACAATCATGGGATCCGATCCCATGGCGGTTGTGGAGCTGATGGGCAGGGGCCAGGCAGGCGCCCGCAAGGGCGGGGCGATTCCTGCGCCCCGATGGCAGGCAAAGTAGATGAACCCGGACTTCCGGTGCAAGCGCTGGCGTACGCACTGTCGCGCGCGTGATACATAGCGTGACGTTTGATCGATGTGATAATCATTCGCGTTTAAGGTAGACTGCGGTCCCTTGTGAACCGGTGGCCGTGTGCCGCTTTCGCCGTCACTGATGAAGTCTTCCGTCCTGCCTCCGCGCCGCGGCCCGCTGCTGTCCGGCCTGGCCGCCTTGATGATGGGCCTGCTCCTGGCTACCCCGTACGCATACGCGCAGCAACGCAATCCGCTGCAGAAGATGGGCCAGACCGTGCTTGATGCACCGGCGGCCAGCTATCGCTTCGAGCGTTTCGTGATCGACAGCCCCGATCAGCAGCGCCGCTGGCGGGTGAATGTGGCGATTCCGGCCAAGGCCCCCAAGGCGCCATCGCCGGTGCTGTACGCACTGGACGGCAACGCCGTGGCGATGGTGCTGGACCAGCCGCTGCTGGCCGAGCTGGCCGCACGCAAGGCGCCGCCGGTGCTGGTGCTGATCGGCTACGACAACGACCTGCGCATCGATTCGGCGTCGCGCACCCGCGACTACACCGCATGGATCGATCGCGCCGATGATGAAAGCGGCAGGACGCAGGCTGTCGGCGGCGGCGCAGCGGCCTTCCTGGACATGATCGAGCGTCGCATCAAGCCCGAAGTGGAACGCCGCGCCAACATCGATCGCCAGCAGCAGGCCCTGTGGGGCCATTCGCTGGGCGGCCTGTTCGTGCTCAGCAGCCTGTACACCCGTCCGGCCGCCTTCCAGTACTACCTCAGTGCCAGTCCGTCATTGTGGTGGAGCCAAGGTGCGCCGCTGGGTGACATCGAGCAGCAGTTCGTGCAGAACGTGCATGGCCAGCCAGCAAAGGTGTGGCTGATGCTGGGCGGTGCCGAGCGCGTCGGCGACCGTGGCAAGCGCGACATGAGCAATCCGCGCGTGGTCGCGCATCTGCGCCGCATTGGTGGCGCCACCCCGGATGCGGCGATGCAGCTGTCCGAGCGCCTGGGCAAGGTGCCGGGGCTGAGCGTGCGGTACCGCGAGTTCCCGGGCCTGGGCCATGGCCCGATGCTGCCGGCGTCCTTCCACGCGGCGCTGCACGAGCTTTATGGCGTGACCGACCGCAGCGCCGCCGACGGCGCGCCGGCCGGTGGAGACAACGCCGCCGAATGACCCCCTCGCACGGCAGTGCCGTGCGACCCCACTACCCAGGCGGACTGTCGATGTGCAGCGGCCAAGGCAACCGATGAATCCCGCGCCACCAGGCGCGGCCTACGTGTGCAAGGAGCCTTCCATGTCATTCCGTCCGTCTTTCCGCCTCACTTCCCTGGCCGCCGGCCTGCTGCTGGCAGTGACCGCCAGCGCACAGCCGGTGTTCGACCAGCCGGCCAGCGCTACCTTCAAGGGCCAGGTTGTCTCACGCGGTGAGAACGTGGTTCCCGGCAGCACCGCCGATGTCACCGGCCGCGGCTTCGTGCCGGGCCAGCAGGTCAGCCTGCTGCGTGGCGATACCGTGCTCAATAGCCAGCCGGTAGTGGTCGATGCCGATGGCAACTTCAAGACCCAGCTGGCCATTCCGGCCGACGCCGTGCCGGGTACCCATCCGGTGGTGGTGCGCGCCAGCCAGCCGGCCGCCGCAGCCGTGCTGAAGCTGCGTGTGTCGCCGCAGCTGCCACTGTCGGGCCAGGCGAAGTTCGCCACCCAGTCCAACAAGCTGGTGCCGGGCCTGTACCAGTCGGCCTACAGTGCTGCCAGCAATGCCGTGTTCGTGACCTCGGCCGTCGGCCGCCCGCCGGTCACCCAGTCGCAGCTGCTGAAACTGGACCCGAAGTCGCTGAAGGTGACCAAGGCCATCACCCCGGCGCAGGTGCCGGGCAGCACCAACGGTGCGGTGTTCGCGGTGTATGGCGTGGGCGTCGATGATGCCAATGGCAATGTCTGGGTCAGCAACACCCGCCAGGACACCGTGGCTGTCTATCGCCAGGCGGATCTGTCGCTGGTCCATCAGTTCCCGGTCGGCGCCGTGCCGCACGCCCGCGACGTGGTGGTCGACAGCACGCACGGCAAGGTGTTCGCCTCGGCCGCCGGTGAGGACCATTTGTCGGTGTTCGATGCGAAGACGCTGAAGGCACTGGAGCCGATCACCCTGGCCTCCGGCGTGGACGACGAGAAGTTCGTGCCGATGAGCCTGGTGCTGGATGAGCCCAGCGGCAAGCTGTTCACGGTCAGCATCGGTACGCCGGAAGCGGCGGTGATCGATGTGGCCAGCGGCAAGGTCGACAAGGTCATCGACCTGGGCAATTCGATCAGCGCTTCGGGCGTTGCCTTCGATGCCGAGCGCAACCGCCTCTACGTGGCCTCGCAGGGCACCGACAACCTGCTGATCGTCGACGTGGCCAGCGGCAAGGTCGTGCGCGACGTGCCGGTCGGCGCCGGTGCACTGAACGTGGCCTTCGATGCGAAGAGTGGCCTGGCCTACGTCACCAATCGCGGGGCCGGCACCGTCACTGCCGTCGACCGTGATGGCAAGGTGGTCGGCAACCTCGATGGCGGCACCTTCCCCAATCACGTCCGCGCCGATGGCAAGGGCAATGTCTTCGCCGTGAACAAGTCGCGTGGCGCTGAAGATCCGAAGGGTGACCGCATCACCCGCATCAGCCTGCGCCAGCCGTAAGCCACAGGGCAGGGCGGCACCCCGCCGCCCTGCCAGCAAGGAGAATCTGCATGAACATCGCTTCCCGCCTGCGCCAGTGCGCGCTCCCGATTGCCGTTTCATTGGTGCTGGCCGCCTGTGGCGACAAAGCGCCGCCGTCTGCCGGCAGCCCAGACGCAGCAGCACCGGCGGCCGCCACCGCCAAGGCGGGAGCACTTCCCGCAGGTTGGCAGCGGGTGGCAGGCAACGATGTGCCGACACTGCCGGGGCAGCAGGCGGTGCTGCCGAGCAAGGTGCACTCCGACGATGGCGCCGATGTGGAGGTGGATGACAGCAGCCGGATCATTGCCGGCGGTGACGACATCATCGCGGTGATCGAGGCGCTGGGCCTGGGCAAGCAGGTGTTCGCCGCGCCGACCAACACCACCACCGAGGCAGGCCTGGCCGCACCGCACCAGTTCCTGTTCAACCGCACGACCGGCGTGGAGGGGGTTCTCAGCCTGCAGGGGTCGCTGTTCATCGGCAACAGCCTGCGTCGCCACACTGAACTGGCAAAGAAGCTGCGCGAAGTGGGCGAGCCTGCAGTGGTGATCGATGACCTGCAGCCGGCGCCGGACAAGGTGCGCAAGATCGCCGCCGTGCTTGGCGTGGCCGACGCAGGGCAGACCCTGGCCACGCAGGTGCAGCGCCAGCTGGATGAGGCCGCCGCGATCGGCAAGGGCCTGGCGCATGCACCGCGGGTGATCCATGTGTCGGCGACGGGAGCGGGCGGTTCGCCCACCGTGGCCGGTGCCGACAGCGCATCGGCCAAGCTGATCGCCCTGGCCGGCGGCCTGAACATCGGCACCGAGGCCGGCGTGGCCAACTATTCGCAGCTGAGCAACGAAGGCGTGGTCGCGGCGGCACCGGACGTGATCCTGGTGACCGAGCACGACCTGCAGCTGTTCGGTGGCGCTGAAGGCCTGTGGAAGGCGTACCCGACGCTGAAGCAGACCCCGGCCGGACAGGCCAACCGGGTCTGGGTGATGCCGGATGCGCAGCTGAAGTACGCCAGCATCGGTTCCGGTGCGGGTGCATTGGCCCTGGCGCAGGCGCTGGCGGCGCTGCCGAAGGCATGAGCCCTGCGGATCGACGCCGCCGTCGCGGGCGGACGATGTTGTTGATTGCGCTGCTCGCGCTGCTGGGCGCGGTGCTGGCGTCGTTCGCCGTGGGGCCGCTGCGCTTGCCACCGCTGGAAGTGATGCAGGCGCTGGCGGTGAAGCTGGGCCTGCTGGATCCGCAATCGGTCAGCAGCCGTGACCTGGCCGTGGTCTGGCAGCTGCGCATTCCGCGTGCATTGCTGGGGGCGATGGTCGGCGCGGCGCTGGCGATGGCCGGTGCCAGCCTGCAGGGACTGTTCGGCAATCCGCTGGCCGATCCGGGCATCGTCGGTGTCAGCCAGGGCGCCGCGCTGGGTGCCGTGGCGGCGATCGTGCTGGGCGCTGCGGGTGCAGCCGGCTGGCTGGTGCCGGTGGCGGCCTTCGGCGGCGGTGCCGCCGCGATCGGGCTGACCTACGCGCTGGCGCGGCCGGGCAAGGGCAGTGGCAATGCCACGCTGTTGCTGGTGGGCATTGCGATGGCCGCGTTCTGTTCGGCACTGATCGGCTTCCTGACCTACATCGCCAACGAAAGCGAGCTGCAATCGCTGGTGTTCTGGCAGATGGGCTCGCTGGCGCGCGCGAACTGGGCCGACGTGGTGGCGGTGCTGCCGTTGTTCGCCGTCGGCGCGTTCGCACTGCAGCGCCTGGCCACGCCGCTGGACATGCTGGCGCTCGGCGAGCGCCAGGCACAGCATCTGGGGCTGGACGTGGCGCGCACACGGCGCCTGCTGGTGGCCTTCAGTGCGCTGCTGGTCGGC
Source organism: Stenotrophomonas sp. RIT309 (assembly GCF_000632045.1). Classification (NCBI taxonomy): domain Bacteria; kingdom Pseudomonadati; phylum Pseudomonadota; class Gammaproteobacteria; order Lysobacterales; family Lysobacteraceae; genus Stenotrophomonas; species Stenotrophomonas sp. RIT309. The sequence continues at coordinate 319,395 of NZ_JFYS01000001.1, read as the reverse complement.
GCTGCGGTAGCGTTCGCCGGCTCGATCAGTTTCGTCGGCCTGGTGGTGCCGCACGTGGCGCGCCTGCTGGTTGGCCCTGGGCACCGCTGGCTGCTGCCGTTGTCGGGTCTGCTGGGTGCACTGCTGATCGTGGTGGCCGACACTGCGGCGCGCACCCTGGACCCGCCTGCCGAGATTCCGCTGGGCCTGTTCTCCGCCGCGCTGGGCGCGCCGTTCTTCCTCTGGCTGGTGCTGCAGCAGCGCCGCAAGGCGGCCGCATGAGCGCCTTCCTGCAACTGCGCGACGTGGTGGTGCGTCGCCAGCAGCGCGAGATCCTGCATGGCATCACCCTCGCATTCGAGCCGGGCACGGTGACGGCGCTGGTGGGGCCCAACGGTGCCGGCAAGTCGACCCTGCTGGGGGTGGCGGCCGGCGATCTGCGCGCCGACGGTGGCGCCGTGCATCTGCACGGACGCCCGCTGCGCGACTACAGGGCTGGGCCGCTTGCACGCGAACGTGCGGTGATGCCGCAGGAGCACGGCGTGCGCTTCGCCTTCAGCGTGGAGGAAGTGGTGGCGATGGGGCGCCTGCCGCACCCGCCGGATCCGCAGGTGGATGAGGCCCAGGTGGAGCGGGCGATCAACGCTGCCGAACTGCAGGCGCTGCGCCTGCGCGAAGTGCAGCAGTTGTCCGGCGGCGAATCGGCGCGCACCACGTTCGCGCGCGTGCTGGCACAGGACACGCCGTTGCTGCTGCTGGATGAGCCTACGGCTGCCTTGGATCTGCGCCACCAGGAGCGCACCCTGCGCAGCGTACGGGCCTGCGCCGAAGCCGGTGCGTGCGTGATCGTGGTGCTGCATGACCTCAACCTGGCGGCCGGATACTCCGATCGCATCGTATTGCTGGAGCAGGGCAGGGTGGCCGCTGACGGCACGCCTTCGCACGTGCTGACCGAGGGCAACCTGCAGCGTGTCTACCAGCAGGACGTGGTGGTGCTGCAGCATCCGCGACGCGGTGTGCCATTGGTTGTGGTGACCTGATGCAGTAAAGCTTCCTTGCGCAGCGCGACGTATCATTGTCGGTTCGTTTTTCTCAACGGAATGACCCCCATGAACTACATCCTCCCGCGCGCGACACTGCTGGCTTCGATCATTGCTGCATCGTGCACGGCGCACGCCGCTCCCGTCCGCACGGTTGTGCTGGACAAGGTGGCTGACCAGGCGACCTCGATCGAAATCCGCCATGCGAAGGGCGCCGGCGCCGCCTCCGATCTTTTCACCACGCACTACTACACCGGTGGCGCGATGCTGATGGCCTGGGGCAATCAAAGCGTGCTGCTGCTCTGCAAGAAGTCGGCGTATCTGAAGCTGCCGGGCATGAAGCCTGCGGCCAGCGAACTGCCGCTGGAGAAGCGGCAGATGATCGGCTACGAAGCGATGATGGCCGGCTACGGCAGCCTCGCTTCGATCAGTGGACTGGTGGATGGCAAGATCGAGGTGGCCGATGACGGCAGTGAAGTGCGCCGCCAGGCCGAGCGGTCGTGGGCCTACGGCGTTGAGCGTTACGACGTGATCAGCCAGCGCATGCCCAATGGTGCGCTGCGCGTGCGCGCACTGAAGACCGCCACCGTGAACAACGCAAAGCCGTCCAAGCCGGGCGACACCTTCAGCACCGATGACGACCAGGCTGCCCGCCTGAGCGAGCTGGGTGCGGTGGGCGCCTGGACTGAAGTGACCATCCACGACACCCCCCGTCGAGGCGAGATCAATGCCGCCTTCCCGCTGAAGGACTGGGTGTCGGTGACGGGGGATCACGCCGCGACGGTGGGTGAGGCGCGGCGGATCAATGGGTGCGAATGATCGTTCTTGGGTGATTGCTGCCCCGTTGCGCCTCATCGTTCCATCCATGTGCGCAATATTCACTTGCGCGCCAGACTGACAGGTCTAGAATGCGCCGCATGAACCGGATGCCGCTCCTGAAGTTTTTCACCCTGACCCGCGCAAGCGCGGAACGGGCGTGTCTGCCTGGAGCCCTACGAGGCCGCTGATCGCGGCCTTCGCTGGACCATCCACAGAGCGCCCTCCGGGGCGCTCTTTTCGTTTCCGTCCCCATCCCTCAACCCGCTCCACGCAAGGAGAACGTGCCATGCACCAGATCGCCGAGACCGAACGCTAGCCGCACACGCCGTTGCCAACCGGCGTGTGCGGCCCCCGAAGTTGGCCCAGCAGGAACCCCTCTCATGAACACCAACACCCAGACTCTGTCGCGTCTTCGCAACCTCGGCATCATTGCCCACATCGACGCTGGCAAAACCACCCTTACCGAACGCCTTCTGTGGAAGACCGGCGAGATCCACCGCGTCGGCGAAGTGCATGACGGCAACGCGACCACCGACTTCTCGGCGATCGAGCGCGAACGTGGCATCACCATCGGTGCGGCCGCCGTGCACGCACAGTGGGCGCCACGCGATCTACCGCTGCACCAGCTGACCCTGATCGACACGCCCGGCCACATCGACTTCGCCATCGAGGTCGAGCGCTCGCTGCGCGTGCTCGATGGTGCCGTGGCCGTGTTTTCGGCCGTGGACGGCGTGCAGCCGCAATCGGAAACCGTGTGGCGCCAGGCGCGCCGGCATGGCGTGCCGTTGATTGCGTTCGTCAACAAGATGGATCGCATCGGTGCCTCGTTCGAGCGCGTGCTGGAGCAGCTGCAGGACAAGCTGCGCGCGCGACCGTGGGCGCTGGGCGTGCCGTTGGGCAGTGAGGGCGACTTCCACGGCTGGGTCGACCTGGTCGATGGCCGCGTGCTGCAGTGGCAGGACGCAGGCGCGGCGACGGTGACGGCATGGAGCGAGGCCGAGCGCGCGCAGTGGCAACCGCAGCGCAATGCGCTGGTCGAAGCCGTGGCCGACCATGATGATGTGCTGGCAACGGCATGGCTGGAAGGTCGTGACATCGACGTGGCGACGCTGCGCGCAGCGATCCGTCGCGCGACGCTGGCGGGCGCCGGCGTACCGGTGCTGGCGGGTGCTGCCTTCAAGGACAAGGGCATCGAAACGCTGCTGGATGCGGTGGTCGATTACCTGCCGTCGCCGCTGGATCGTCCTGCGGTCACTGCCGAAGGCGAGGTCGGCGACGTCCTGCTGCCGCCGGACCCGGACGGTCCGCTGGCTGGCCTGCTGTTCAAGATCACCCACCAGCAGCACGGTGCGTTGAGCTTCGTTCGGCTGTACTCGGGCACCTTGAAGGTAGGCGACAACGTGGCCAGCTCGCAGCACCCGCAAGGGCGTCGCATCAGCCGGCTGGTGCGCGTGCAGGCCGACCAGACCCAGGACATCGGGCAGGCCGTGGCCGGCGACATCGTGGCGGTGCTGGGCTGGAAGGATGCGGTCAGCGGTGAAACGCTGAGCGGGCGAGGGCAGCCGCTGCGCCTGGAGAGCATCCAGGCACAGGCCCCGGTACTGGCCTGGCGGTTGGAGCCGGCACGTGCGGCCGACCTGATCCGGCTGGCGCAGGGCCTGGCAAGCCTGGCCCAGGAAGATCCCTCGTTCCGGGTGGAAACCGATCGCGAGACCGGTGAAACCCTGGCCTGGGGCATGGGCGAGCTGCACCTGGAGGTGATGGTCGAGCGGCTGCGCAGCGAATGGAAGTTGGACATCGGCATTGGCGCGCCGCGCGTGGCTTACCAGGAAACGCCGCAGCGTGCCGTGGAAGGCGTCGTGGGCCGCCTGGTCAAGCAGACCGGTGGCCAGGGCCAGTTCGCACACGTGGTGCTGGATGTGGTGCCGCGCGACGACGGCGAGGTTGTGTTCAATGACCGCATCGTCGGTGGCGTGGTGCCGCGCAACTTCATCGCTGCGGTGGAGAAGGGCGTTCGTGCCGCGCTGTCGGAAGGCCCGCAGGGCCATCCGGTAGTCGGCATCGAAGTGAGCCTGGTGGATGGCCAGACCCACGCGAAGGATTCGTCGGAGATGGCGTTCCATCGGGCCGGCAGCGAGGGCATCAAGGCCGCGTTGGCGGCCAGCGGTACGCAGCTGCTGGAGCCGGTGATGGCGGTGACGGTGCATTCGCCGTCCGCCTCGGTGGGGGACGTGGTGGGTGATCTGAATCGCCGCCATGGACGCGTTGCCCGCATCGACGACCAGGACGGTCGCGCCGAAGTCAGCGGATTCGCGCCGCTGGCGCAGCTGGTCGGGTATACGACCTCGCTGCGTTCGCTGAGTCAGGGACGGGCCAGCAGCGAATCGCACCTGCATGGCTACGAGCCGGTGCGTGCAGCGTAAGGTGGATGCAGGGAGCCCGTTCGCGGGCTCCCTTTTTTGTATTAGCGAGGGGGTCATCCACGCATGGCGTGGATCTACCGACCTTTGCATTGGCGGGGGTCTATCCACGCATGGCGTGGATCTACTTCCCACGCCATGCGTGGATGGGTGCCATCCGTGCACCACGTGCCTGCATTGCATTGCAACAAAACTGCAGAAAAAGCTGGATTAAAGTGATGCCTCACGATAAATTGCGCACCCCCCGTTGCTTGCCGCCGCCCGCACCCTGCCCATGCGTGATGACAATGATCCCGGAACCCTGGAGCTGACCCTGCCGCGCAAACGCGGTCGGCCGCCCAAGTTCGGGTACGCAATGAGCGACGCACAGCGGGCTGCACGCTATCGGGCACGGCGCGCTGGCCAGGCCAACCACGCCGATGTGCGGCATTGCAGCGACATGGTCCTGCTGGACAAGATCCGCGCAGCGGTCAGTGCGCGCGACACCGAACTGGCCGGCTTCCTGGTCCACGTACTGTGGCAGCGCTACCCGTTGCAGCTGAAATAAGTCGGCCGCGGGGTGGCCGTTGTCACCTGCCTTGTTGATAATGCGGGATTCAGGTTGTTCCCGCTGGCGCGCCCGGGATGGCAGGCGCGCATGATCGACATGGTTTCCACGATGACCACCACCAGCGACACCACCACCGAAGCTGCGCCGAGCAGCGCGCCCCTGTTCTACACCCGCCCGGTGCCGCTGCAGGCAGACCTGCACGCCGATCTGCGCATCCTGCCGGGCAAGCTCGAGTTCGCTGCCAGCAGCAACTCCATCCCGCTGGTGCTGGGCGAATTCTCGCTGGCGCTGCACCACTTCCCGATCCTGTTCGCAGGCCCGAGCGCGGTGCCGATGGCCGCCGTGGGCGTGACCACCGACAACCTGTTCATCACCGATGGCCTGTGGGACGACGAGACCTACATCCCGGCCTACCTGCGCCGCCATCCCTTCATCTTCATCGACACCGGCGCGGACAATGACTTCCTGCTCGGCATCGACGAAGACAGCCCGCGCATCGTCCGTGGCGGCGAAGAAGGCCAGCCGCTGTTCGTCGATGGCAAGGCCACCGAGATGGTGCAGCAGGCGCTTGAGTTCTGCGGCCAGTTCACCCGCGAGCACGAACAGACCCAGGCCTTCTCCAAGGCACTGGTCGACAACGGCCTGCTGGTCGAGCGCAATGCAACCGTGCGCCTGCCCGATGGTCGCGAGTTCAACCTCAACGGCTTCTTCGTAGTCGACGTCGAGAAGTTCATTGCGCTGCCGGATGCGACCGTCATCGAATGGCACCGCAACGGCTGGTTGGCGCTGATCCACCAGCACCTGATGTCGCTGGGTCGCTTCAACGACCTGACCCGCCGCCAGGCAGGCCGCAACGCCGCCTGATTCAGGGCGACGGCGCGGTTCCCGCACCCCGGGAGCCGCGCCACGACTGCAGCTCGGCCAGCAGCTGGCGCGCATCGTCCCAGCCGGGCGGCACGCGATCGCCCAGCTCCCATAGCTCGCCGGCGCGTGCATCCATGCCGCCCGCGTTGAGTATCTGCAGTACGCCCTGCAGGCGATGCGCATGATGGCGCAGCTGCGCGGCATCGCAACGAGCGATTGCTTCGTGCAGGCATTGCAGCTCGCGATCGATATCTTCTTCGTAGGCGGCCACCAGTTCGCGGGCCGTGCTTTCGAAGGCACGGCCGGGCACAGGCTGGTCCAGCGCCTGCAGCAGCGCATCGGCCTGCAACGGCTTGAGCAATACCGCGTCGATGCCGACAACCTGGCAGCGCAGCGTGTGATCGTCGCCAGTGAAGGCGGAAAGCGCGATCAGCCGAGCGCGCGGCGCGCCCTCTGCCTCATGCAGCCGCAATTGCCGGGCCAGCGCGTAGCCATCCATTCCCGGCAGACCGATGTCCAGCATCACCAGCGGGCAGGGCGCCTGCATCTGGGCCGCCAAGGCATCTTCGGCATTGGCAGCCTCCTGCACCGTCGCGCCCCAGCGCCGCAGCTGGGCGGCAATGACCTGCCGGGTCAGCGCGTGATCCTCCACCAGCAGGATACGCGTGCCGGCCAGCCGGGGCAGGGCGGGCGCAGCGGCAGTGGCCGGCGCATCTTGCACCTGCTGCACGGGCAGGCGAAGAATGAAGCGGCTGCCACGGCCATGCACGCTATGGACATCCAGGGTGCCGCCCATGGCCTCGGCCAACGTGCGACAGATGGAAAGGCCCAGGCCGCTGCCACCGCGCTGCCTGCCTGCATCGGCCTGCCGGAAGGGCTCGAACAGGGCGCTCATCTGCGCTGGCGCGATGCCGATGCCACTGTCGATGACCTCTATCAACAGTGATGCGTTCTTCGTGGGCGCATCCAGCTGCAGGCGCAGTTCAACGCCGCCTACGTCGGTGAACTTGACGGCATTGCCGAGCAGGTTGTCGAGCAGCTGGCGCAGGCACTCCGGGTCCGTTGCCAGCATCGGGAACGGCGCCTGCGGTGCGCAGAGCTGCAGGCTGAGCGCCTTCTTCTGCGCGAGGGGCGTAATGGCCCGCAGCGCCTGCGTGCAGATCGCAGGGACGTTGCAGGGCACCCGCTTTGGCCGGAACGTGCCGCTGGCCAGGCGGGAGAAGTCCAGCGTGCGGTTGAGCAATCCGCGCAATGTCTGGCTGGCGGTGGCCGCAGCGGCGACCAGTTCGCGTTGCCCGGCTGGCAGTGGCGCCTGGCCCAGCAGGTCGATCGACGCCATGACGGCCTGGGCGGAATTACGCACCTCATGGCTGATCATGCCCGTCATCTGCGCCTGCTTCTGATCAAGACCCTGCTGCTGGCGCAGCCTGCGTGCAGCCAGCAACGGGAGTGCCAGCAGCAGGGCTGCGGCTGGCAACAGCCAGAGCACGGTGCCATCAAGGCCTTCGCGCACCTTCTGGCCGAGCGCGGCCGGCAGCGTCTGCCGCGCCCAGCGCTGCAGCAGTTGGGCATGCTCTTCGATGGTGATGTCATCCAGTGCCGCCTCGATACGATCAAGCAGCGCCTGGTCCTCGCGTCGGGCAAGCAGATGCAGCTGGGTCGAAAGATCGGCATCCACTGTCTGCAACCGCAGGCTGTGGGAGAAGTGACGTCGTGCTATCGCACCTGCAGTGGATTCCAGGCCGATCGCTGCGTCGGCAATGCCGGCATCCACGGCAGCCAATGCCGCCCGCATGCTGGGGTGCGGCAGCACAGGCACTGCAGGGTGGTGCTGTGCCAGCCACACAGGGTAGGGGCCTCCTTCAACCGCAGCGATGCGCAGCGTACCGAGATCGGCAACCCGCCGCGGCAAGCGCTCGCCAATGCGGCCGGCAAGCACGCTGGCACCGCCAGGAAAACTGCGCGAGGGCGCCAGGCTGGGGCAGGGCAGGCGTGCCCCATCGTCAGCACCCATCGCCAGCACAAGATCGGCCCGCCCCTCACAGACGGCGGCCATCGCGGCGAGGGTGCTGGAAAAAGGGACTTCGACGAAGGTCAGGCCGGAATGGCGGGCCACGAGCGCGGCATAGCCATGCGCCAGCGTCTGCAGCACCTCGGGGTCGGCAGCATCTTCGGGCACAGGGTGCAGCGTGGGGGCCGCGGCCACCCGGACCACGTGCCCCGCTGTCCACTTTCCGTGCTGGATGTCGCCTGCGGACGTACAGGGAAGCAGGGTAAACAGCGCCAGCAGCATGAGCCTGCGGCCACGCTTGAACAGCGCGGTCACAGTGCCTCCAACTGCTGCCGTATCGCGAAGATCTCCGCGTCATTGCGCAACCCCAGCTTGCGCAGCGCGGCAATCTTCTGCGTGCTGACGGTCTTGATGCTGCGGTGGCGATGCAAGGCAATCTCCGAGACGGTCAGCCCATCCAGGACCAGCCGGATGACCTCGCGCTCGTTGCGGCTCAGCGCATCGCAGGGCGTCAGCAGCTTGCACGACGGCGGAATGCGGCAGAGCCCTTGGGACACGCGTACGACCGCGTCGGACAGTTCAATCAACGGCTCGGATTTGCCGACAAAGCCGCTGATTCCGGCATCCAACAGGTGGTTGATGATCGCCACCGAGGTCTGTCCGGCAAAACCCAGCAGCGTTACCCTCGGCAATGCCTGCCGCAGGTGCTCGACGAGCTCGGTGCCGCTGATATCACCGGGCGCCAGGGTGATGTCGATGATGGCCACATCGGCATGACGCTGCTGCAGCGCCTGCACGAACGCCCGGCTGTCACTGTGGCTGGCGATGATCTCGAAGCGGCTGTCGTTGCCCAGGTGGAAGGCCGTGCCGCGGCGGACGACGTCATGGTCATCAAGCAGGGCCAGGCGAAGCCGGCGCGGTGCAGGGAATCCGTTCATGCGCAGGAGTGTTGTCAGCGCCCAGTGGCGTGGCACTCATTCTGGCGCCGCTGTCGCGTCGAGCATCGAAAACATTCGATTTTTGAGATTTTTCCTAGAGTGGAAGTAGGAAAAGTTGGAGGTTTGTGTCGGGATCTGCACAGCGCGGGTGCAGCGAAGTAGCCTGTTGCGTCTGATGATTTTTGAATCGCGTCTGCAATGAGCGCGCGGACCGCGTGCACTGCTCAAGTTGAGTGCGTGCTCCGCTGGCGAGATGCCAGCGTCCACGCTCCGGTCAAGGACGGGTCCAATCACGAGACGTTCCAGAGCGGCGCGATTGACGGGTTGGCGGGCGCAATTAACGTGACGCGTCACGGTGGTCGCGGGTCCGCCGGCGTTGAATTCTGCAGGGCTGAGGGCTTGGGTTCCCTCAGAATTGAACGTTGGTCCGGTGAGGTACGCCTGACTAGTGGAGACTGGACCTTGCGACTGCTCGTGTGGGCGTGTGCTGCCAGGACATGCCGGGTTGCCCCTTGTGGGGCGCCGGCGACCAGGGGGGACAGAGAAGCTACGGCTGGGTTGGGGCCCGGGTGATGTCCGGGGTGCCATTGGCCGGGCTCGGTAGCGGAGTCGATGTCCGGTCTGCTTTGAACATAATATACATTATGCGAAATGCCATATCCGTCGTGGTTGGGTTCGTCGGCTCTGCATGGCAATGGCTGAGGCTCTGGCTCGGCTCTTGCCTGCCTACTCGTTCACCCGACAAGGACGAGCTCGCAGCATGATCAAGATTGATCCACATGACCGCATAGATCTAACCGGCCCTTGGGCCGGTTTCGGCTTTCAGGGCGGCCACATGTTTACCCCCGAAGGTCATCAGCTGGAGCCTTGCGACATGACCTGGTGGTCCTTGACCTGCAACATTGCACGGGAATGGCGGTTGATGATGGCTGAGGAACGGGCCGAGGTGGCCACCCGATCGGTACGGCCCCGGCAGGCTCCTGCCACAACGAAATCCAGCGTCATCTACCTTGCCGAAGTGCTCAGAATTCGCCGAGAACGGCGGTTGGGCGCGGGTGTATCCGGTTCCGACGCCGAGCCGTCAAATGTGGTCTATATGAGCCGTGGGCCGAAGCCCCGCCAGCGCGTGTGAGGCGCTTTCCGTAGGGGCGCTGCCCCTACACCCCGGTTCACTGCTCCCGGCAGCGCAACCATTCGCCCTTAGCGTTTCGCAGCTGCTCCCAACCGTTACTGAGTCGCCGCATCGCTGTGCCGCCCATGCAGGCGGCGCCAAGCTGCTTGGATTCCGAGGTGCCGTAGGCCGGTAGCCGGATCAATTCGCTTGATGGCGTTGGCAAACCTTGGCGGCGCGCCTCACTTTGGACGTACCAGCGCTCAATTTCGGCGCAGTATGCCCGAACATCCGGATGGGCATGCTGTTGGCATTTGAGTGGCTCGGATCCCGGGTTGTAGGCCTTCGGCACAGCCGGGCTATACCTGGGCACCGGCTGTGGCCCGGTCGCCGAGCGGACCTGTTGAGCTTGCAGAGGTTGCGCCATCACAAGTAGCGCCAGAAGCATGCCTAATCGAATATCCATACTCGCCCCCAAGAACTTGGGGCATCTTACTTGATGTGGCTTGCGACGTGATGCGTCACGCTAATTAGAGTGTTGACGGATATGGCGGCGTCTCGGGGAACGTACCCAGCGGGCGCTTACCAACTGCAATCAACGTGCTTCCGTTCGCCGCGGCGGTGGTCGGCTGTGTCTCGCTCGCGCTCGTCACAGGCGACCCCGCCGCAGCCCTTATGCGCTCAGTGGTCGAATCGGACTGTTCGCCGAACGGGTCGACGGGCCACGTGGTCGCGATAATCTCATGACCTTGAGCACTCAGCAGTACGCCAAATTCGGTCCTTTTGACAGACCAGCCCAGCGCCCACAGTTGCTCCGTGGTGAATCGATCCAGCACCTGCCCGCCTCCTGATGCTCGGAACTCAACGATATCGCGATGCCCGTACCAGCCAGCGTGCCGGGCCCTGGCATTTGCCGCCATATCAAGGATGTATTGCACGCCTGCCGGAAGCTTCTCCTTCGACTTCGAAGCCTCCACGGCCTTGGTGACCACGGTGGCCGGCTGAGCGCCGGGCGCCTGCGCCATCTTCGGTACAGCGGCCTTCTGCGAGGCGACAACCTCTTTCAGATTTCCGCTATCACCGGTGGTACCACTTGCAAAGAAGAACCTCCCAAGCATCCACACGCCAACAACAAGCGCCAGCACCATCAGAATCGCCGGTGCACGCATGGTCTTCCACAGTGTGCGGGTGTTCCCCTTGTAGACCTCGTTTGACTCAATGCCCGGCTGCACGCCGTGATAGAGCTCCCATATAGCTGGATCGTACTTGCGAACCTCCGTGCCCACAGTTTCATACTTGCCCGTGCCCGTGGCGGCGAAGAACCGCACCGAGTAGCGCTGATCGGAACCGAGCGCATCCAGCTTGGTGTACGTGTTCTTCTTCGCCATGCGGCGAATGATGAGGCGGTGCAGGTCTTTGCAGTCCTGCGAGATGATCACCATGTCCAGGCTGATATGGCCGTGCTTGGCGAAGAAATTCGCGGCACGCTCCGGCAGGTTGGCGCGATTGGTCGGCCAGTACTCATGCGCTTCATCGATCACGATCAAGGCGTGCTTCTCGATGTACGGGAACGAGATCGCGCCGTCGTTATCTGTGTCGCACACGCACCACTCAACCACCTCTTTATCGCCCATGACGTGCACCAGCTCGCGCACCTCATCCTCTGGCATGCCTAAATGTGCAGCGATCTTGTCGAGGCTCTCCCCTACCCCGTTCAGACGTACGTAGACGTGTCGCTTCGCTCGTAGCGCGGGCAGGATATGGTGCAGCACCGCCTCGTAGCTCTTGCCGCTGCGAGGCAGCCCTTCATGGCCGAAGATCATGTCGTTAGGTCCACTGGAACAAGGTGAGGAACACCCGCACAAGGCGGAATACAAGTGCTGCAGTGAGAACCGCTATGGCCTCACCAACGCGCAGTTGGGCGACGATGAATGCTGTCCACGGCCCTGCTGAGTTGAGCATCGCGCAGAAGCTGATTTGCGAGAGGAAATCCGGCGCCGGGATCAGATACACGATGGCCTTGACGAACGACAGAACCAGTTCAACAAAGTCAATTTGCAGGTCCGTCATGAAGTCCGAGAAGTCGGCCCATAGTGAGGTGATCTGTTCCTTTGCCCAGGTGGTGATTGCTGTGACCGGCCCCACTCCATCGGCGTAGGCCCACGAAGCGGACAGCGCCAATGCCGCTAGTGCCGCGCACAGCACGATCAGGTGATTTCTCTTCATAGCAGTGCCCACCTCAGTGCGACGATGCCCATGCCTGCAAGAAACACGAACCCCGCGTACTGAAACAGCTGCAGTAGCGGGCCACTGCACAAGGCGCCCAGATCGAACTTGCCCGCATACTGCCCACCATCCCACGTCGCCGTAGGGCAGCTGCCACCGCCAGTGCAGCTGCCAAAGAAGCCCTTCACCTTCGACAGGATCGGGGCGCCCTCAATGGCCGTTTTGAACTCGGCGAGGACCTTCTGCACCGTCTTGCCGGACTTCTTGTAAAGGCGCCCCGTGGTAGGCCCCGGCGCGCCACCATCACCATCACCGCCCTCGCCCTCGCCCGTTCCCGGCCCCGGCCCGGTTCCCGTACACCCATTGGGATCTGTGCAGTCACCATCCCCGTCGCCGTCGCCCGGGCCAGGACCGCCACCATCGCCGCCACCGTCGCCGCCACCACCACCGCCGCCGTCGCCGTCCCCACCACCATCACCGCCACCGTCGCCCGGATCGGTGCCGCCGCCGTCGCCTCCGCCCTCTCCCGGATCAGGCGTGGTGGGTGAAGGGTGATCATTAGTCGAGCAGGTCCCGCCTGTTGGGACGAACAGGATGCCGATTGGTGATCCTGCGTAGACCGAGCCGCCGTAGGCGCAACCGTCATGACAGACGCTGCCTACGCCACCCGGGCCGGGCCCACGCCACGTGGTCTGCTCGGGCCGCGTACTGCACTGCTTTCCTTCCGGAAATGCACGCCGAACAATGCCGATAACGGCGCCGTTAGGGCCCAGCAACTGGGCGCCAACGATGAGTCCATTCAACTCAACCGCCCCTGTCGACACTTCCCCGGGCCCATAGCCGCTAAATCCTCCCACAGCAATCTGAGCAGCCACTGTGCTCGCCGCAGAGAATGCCATTCCTTGATCTTCGCAGTATCGAAGTTCATAGGTCACCTGCTCACACGCCAACGTGTCATCTTGAGCGAGGGCAGCGGTCGAAGATGCGCACAAAAATGCGAGTAGCACAGCTATAGAAAGTCTCACTGTGAGGCCTCATTGAATGCCAGTGAAACCGCGTGACCGGCTAGTCCACCAATGAACGCGAATACCATGCACACAAGCATCGTTACTGCTCCCGTTCCGATGCGCCGCAGATCACGCATTCGCCGTCGTCATAGTCATGGCCGCTGTCAGCACATACGGCCTCTTCAACATCGCCCGCCTCATCGTCCGCATGTTCGTCGGCGTCGAGATCCTCTCGGTCCTCAAAGAACCCGGCGACCTTGTCAACGCACCATCGCCCGAACCATGGGAGCGCCATCAGGGTGCCGGCACCTATGATCGCGGCCACGACTTGCGCCACCGACAGGCCAAGAAAAACCCCGCTGAAATCCATCGTCCACCCCTAGTAGTCGATGACGATGCGGCACTCCGTACACCACAGGCTGCCGTCGTCCAACACGATCACGTCATCACCGCCGCACTCGGGGCACCAGTCGTCCTGGCATTCATCAGTGCTGACGTCATCGGGCTGTGTCTGCATAGGAATCGGGGCTGGTTTCCCAGCCCCTCCCCGTCACGATTCTTCCGCGATTAGCGGAAGAAGGTCGCGACCTTGTTGGTAGCCCAGCGAGCGAAGCCCGGGCCCGCCTTGATGGCGCCTGCGCCGATGATTGCGCTGATGGCGCTGGCCGCTGCGAGGCCGGTGAGAATTTCGCCGAAATCCATTGCACTACTCCTTCTGTGATGCGCGTTGCGCGCGTTAGGTGGGGTGGTCAATCCCGGTCTGTACTGACCGACTTCACGACGGCGCCGACGAGGTAGCCCAGCACGTTCAGTGCAAGCACCAGCGTGAACACCCCCGAGAACCAACCAGTAGCCACCTCAGGTTCCGGCCACTGGAAAAGATCGATGAGGATTGAGGCCTGTGCGTGCTCTGCCGCTGACACAAGCACGTACCCACCACACTGCGATGCAGGCTCCCCGGTGGGTACGAGCGTCCCCTCAGCAGTAAGAGACACGCACACGGCCATGGCTTAGGCCTGCGCTGCGGCGCGCGGTGCGGCCTTGGGCAGCTGGCGGAGCACGGTGTACTTGCTGAGGGTGGCCACACCCTTGTTGACCTGGAGCATCGATTCCACATCGAGCTCGTATTCGCCCTGCGGGTAGCCCGGCTGCCCGTCCTGCAGGCGCACATCGAACGGGTACGCGAAGCCGTCCGTTTCCAGCTTGCCTTTCTGCTTGCGGGTGCTGTAGGCGACGTCTTCGCCCTTGTCGTTCTTGAAGCTGCCGCCGCGTTCGTCAATTTCGCTTTTCAGGACGGTGACCTTGATGCTCATGCGTAGACCCCTTTGAGGTTTGGTGGTTGCAAGACCGAGGTGTCGGCCCAATGCGCTGCTACATTCCCGTTGAACCACTTCGGCAGCGTTGGCGAAGTGCAGGTTTCCATGACCGCCCGCAGTGAGTCGGTGTCAGGGCAGAATTTGGTGATGACGTTGAGCGTGGCGCCGTACTGACGGCGCAGGTTCCGGAATGCGCTTTGCAGCGTTGCCGCTACCGCTGCCTTGGTGACTTCCATTCGGGTGGACACACAGCGCAGAAAGCGCAGCACGGGATAGGCGCCGAGCAGGTAGGCGGCAGGATCGCGCAACAGATCGAGCGGCAGTTCCTTCCGATTGGAGGCACGGAATTGGGCCTCGTAGCGCACCCATGGGGAATTCTTGTCGCCCTGCTCCCTGCCCTTTTCGTAGACGCGCAGCTGCTTTTCCGAGACCTTTCCGCCCACGTAGAACGTTTTGCCATCGCCGCTGTCGTAGTCGTCAACCAAGCGCGCCTTGGGGCGCTGCCCACGCTGATCGAACTGGCCTTCGTCGTACCACTTCTGTGCCAGGCGCAATGGGTACTTGCCCAGCAGATCATCGGCGCACACGTCGAGTCTGGTGATTCTGCCCGCGCAGCTTTCGAGCTTCGCTCGAAGCTCCAGCCACCGCTGCGCATGGCCGCAGCGCGCTGCGCTAACGTACTTGCATCCCTCGCCAGAAAGCTCGATGCGAGCGGTGATCGTGCCGTCGATGCGTTGGCAGTTGTCCCCGCCAAGCTCGATCATGCCGACGAACTTCTTTTCGGCGTCAATGAGCTTGACCCGCCACTTGTAGAAGCGACCGCCGCCAGCCGCCTCATCCAGTTCAAGGCCAAGGCCACCGAAGAACCACGTAAACACGTGGAGCGCGGCAACCCGGGCGTTGTCGGCGCAGGCGTCGATCCACTCACGGGATTCGTCCTGTGTGTCGCGGTCGAGGAACCCCGTCTCACGCAGTGCGACGAACAGATCGATAGAGGCCGAGAACCAGTCAATCCCGACCGTCAGGGTTCCCTCGGGGTTGCTGAATTCACTGACTCCCCTGTTAGACGCGGGGAGTCCTGCCCCGGCCGGCACCGCGCTCACGGCGAAACCTCGCCCAGAATCACGGCCTTGGCCTCACCCACACACGCACAGACGCGGTAGTCCACCTTGCCGCGCAGGATCTGGCGGAACCAACGCGCATTGCGCAGGGCGTGGGCTTCGTCGCTGCCGTAGTCGCTCTTGTGATTCCAGGCGCCACCCGGTAGACGCTGCTCGATGGTGTAGCGCAGCTTTTCCATCTGGATCACGCCGTGGATCACCGCTTCAAGCGGAGATATCGAGCGAACCGGATCGTAGAAACGCGGATTGACCTTAGCGACCATCGCCCGCCCCCCTCGCACGCAGGGCGAACGCAAGCGACCAATAAAGGCCCGTGAGCAGCACGCCGCCAACGAAATAGACGACCAGCGGATCGCGCAAGAACTCAGCGACCATTCCGAAGCTCCGCACGCAGCCAGTGGATGAAACCAAACACCACGAGCACGAAGGACGCCGGGTGCGGGGCGATAGCGAACAGGCCGACAGCCGGAAGGATCCACGGGAAGGGGCGATCACGAAACATGGTTTGCCTCCTGCCGTTCGGCGTAGCGAGCAGCGGCCAGAAGATCGCCGCGCTTGGTAGCGGCAATCTCAGCCTTTGCGAGTGCGATGACCTGGGCCTCGCGTGACCGCTGCGAGGCGGTGTAATCACGCCGGTCGAGCAGCCGCGAAACGAGCTTTGCGCCGCCGATGGACACGGCCACGATGGCCGCCAGCAGCACGAAGGTAATGAGCGGATCGATCATCACTGTCCCCTACCCCAAGCCCCCAAGAGGACCCGCCAGCGGCCTTGGGGTGCCGGTGGCGGGACCGCCTACATCCGTAGGCGATGGGGGCTTTATACGCGCCTACGCCCGTAGGCGTCAACACCTGTAGGCTACACCCGTACACGAAACGAGGCAGCTATGGACTGGAATGACTTCTTTGAGCGGACCCGCGTAGCGGCCAAGGTCGAGAGCTATTCAAAGCTGGCGCCGCTGCTGGGGATTACGGATGGCGCAATCGGCCACTACCGCATGGGGAGGCGTGTGCCACAGGTGTGGGTGGTGGCGGATGCTCTCCGTATCCAAGGGCATCCGGAGCCTGAAAAACAGGCGATTGAGATCATGAAGCGTGCAGCGCTCACTTCGCCGGAGCGAACCTTCTGGAAGCGCTTAGCGGCTACCGCGATGGCCTTGTGCTTGGCTGTTGGCTTCGCCCTGCCCCACAAGGCTCAGGCGGCGGTACCGGGCTTCGATAGCGTCCACGCTGTATACATTATGCGAAATGAGGCGTGCCCGGCACAGGCTGCGCCGCTGGGCTGCTTTCGTCGGTTCTGCTTGGCAATGGCTGTGGCTCTGGCTCGGCTCTTGCCTGCCTGCTCGTTCCCCCGGCAAGGATGAGCTTGCAGCATGATCGAGATCGATCCCCACGACCGTACAGTTCTAACCGGCCCTTGGGCAGGTTTCGGCTTTCAAGGAGGTCACATGTTCACCCCCGAAGGTCACCAGCTGGAACCCTGCGATATGACCTGGTGGTCGCTGACCTGCAACATCGCCCGGGAATGGCGACTAATGATGGCCGATGCTCGCGCCGAGGTGGTTGCCCGATCGGCGCCGCCCCGAAAGGCTTCTGCCACAACGAAATCCAGCGTCATCTACCTTGCCGATGCCCTCAGAATTCGCCGAGAACGGCGGTTGGGCGCGGGTGTATCCGGCCCCGACGCCGAGTCGTCCAATGTGGTCTACATGAGCCGTGGGCCGAGGCCGCGCCAGCGCATGTGAGGCGTTTTCGTAGGGGCGCAGCCCCTACACCCCGGTTCACTGCTCCCGGCAGCGCAACCATTCCCCCTTAGCGTTTCGCAGCTGCTCCCAACCGTTACTGAGTCGCCGCATCGCTGTGCCGCCCATGCAAGCGGCCCCAAGCTGCTTGGATTCTGAGGTGCCGTAGGCCGGTAGCCGGATCAATTGGCTTGATGGCGTTGGCAAACCTTGGCGGCGCGCCTCACTTTGGACGTACCAGCGCTCAATTTCGGCGCAGTACGCCCGAACATCCGGATGGGCATGCTGTTGGCATTTGAGTGGCTCGGATCCGGGGTTGTAAGCCTTCGGCACAGCCGGGCTTACTGCCACCAGCTTGGTGCTGCCCGAACAACTGGCCCAGCAGGCTGCAGATGCGGTCCGCGAGTTGCTGGCCGAAGCCGCGGCCGAGAACACTACCCGCAGCTACAGCAGCGCTCTGCGCTACTGGGCCGGCTGGCATGCGGCGCGCTACGGTATCGAGTTGGCCTTGCCGGTACCCGAAGCCACCGTGCTGCAGTTCGTGGTCGACCACGTACAGCGCCGATCGGCTGACGGCGAATTGGCCTGGGAACTGCCTCCGGCCGTCGATCAGGCCTTGGTGGCCGCTGGCCTCACCGCCATCACCCTGCCTGAGCTGGAAGCGCTGCTGGCCACCTGCGACGACAGCCTGGAAGGGATTCGGGATCGCGCCCTGCTCTGCTTTGGGTTTGCCAGCGGTGGCCGCCGACGCAGCGAGATCGCCATTGCAGACCTGCGCGACCTGCGCCGCATCGGCGAGGCGGGCTATATCTACCGGCTGGAGCACAGCAAGACCCAGCAGGCCGGTGTCACCGCGACCTCGACGCCGGACAAACCGGTGCTGGATCGGGCCGCCCTCGCCCTGCAGGATTGGCTGGAGGCGTCCGGGATCACCGAGGGGGCGATTTTCCGGCGGCTATGGAAACAGCGCGTCGGCCCTGCCCTGTCCCCCGCCGCGGTCGGCGAAATCGTGCAACGGCGGGCGAGACTGGCCGGGCTGGAGGGGGATTTTGGTGGGCACA
Source organism: Stenotrophomonas sp. RIT309 (assembly GCF_000632045.1). NCBI lineage: Bacteria > Pseudomonadati > Pseudomonadota > Gammaproteobacteria > Lysobacterales > Lysobacteraceae > Stenotrophomonas > Stenotrophomonas sp. RIT309. The sequence continues at coordinate 301,193 of NZ_JFYS01000001.1, read as the reverse complement.
GCCTCAGGTCAGGGTTCGTGACCGAAGCCAGTCGCCAAGGGGTGGCGCTGCCGGCGATCATGCAATTGACCGAGCACCGGTCGGTATCGAGTGTGATGGGGTACTTCCAAGCGGGTGGCGCTGCGGCAAATCCAGCTGCACGCTTGCTAGAGGAATGACTGTCGGCGGCCGGTAACGCGAAAGTGCTGGCGCTAACTCAACAGACATTTAGCCTAGTCTTTGCTTCCACTTCGGCAAAATGCCGGCGGATGCCTTACGTGTGGGGTCGCCCTTCGCGCCACGTGGGCGTTTCCTAAAGGGCGCGCGAGCTGACCGCTGCTGGTGGCCAGGGGGGGGCATGGAAACATGCTGGCGGCGCCCCGCTTCCCTTGCCAGCACTCCCGTACAGGCATGTCCGGCCGAGCGTCCCCGATGCACCGGTATCCGGCAAATCTCGCGTCCATTGTGTAAATTTGACCCCTCCACTTCAGCGCAGGTCGCTTGCATGCTCACGGGAACACCCGCGGGATGGGTCGATACCTTCCTTGACTCAAGCATCGCTAAGTTGCTCTTGCTTCCACTTGGCTACGGTTTGTTCCGTCTAGCAGAGTACTTCTTAAAGCGGCGCGCCGAGGGCGCGGATGCCACGCGCGACTTGGCCTCATTGCACAGCGCCGCTGACCTTCAAGAGAAGCTCAACCGCAACAATATGACGTTGGAAGACCTCAAGCAATTCCGGCATAGCGCGCTAAACGAATCGGCACAGACAGCCGTTGTCACAGCACAACACTACGTCGAGCGTGCGATCTACTTGGCGGATGCCACTGACACTGCGTCATCGCGGGAGTGGCCAGAAGCGATGACCCAACTTGAAATGAATGAGCAAGCTTCTGCTCAATTCCTAGAGGCGGAAGATCAACTAACCGCTCTTCTCGTAGAGAGGTTGGCGACCGCAGAAGCTGACGAGGCAGCGGCACTGCAGCGTGCGCACAACGCATGGCATGCATGGCGTGAAGAGGAGGCGACTTGGGGTGCCCGTACCTGGGAGGGGGGAACAATCCGGCCTCTGCTGGTAAGCACGAAGCTCGAGCAGCTAACCCGAGAGCGTATTGCTACGCTAAAATCTGACAACAGCTTGGGACTTGATGCGCAACGCACCATAGTCCCCTATCAGCGCGCTCCTGCAGATCTTCCAGAGCATATCGAGCCCGGAGTAACCGCTCATCGAGTTCGCGAAATTCTCGGCGCACCCCATTTTGTTTCAGGCGACTACTGGCATTACCGATTTCAGGAAACTCGCCTTGACATCTTCTTTGAAGGCGAAGCAATTAAGGATGTCTCCTTCCTAATCATCGAGGGCCAAACATATACCGCAAGCCTTTCAAGCGAGGAATTCTCGTTTGGAGCGCTTACATTCGGCGATCTTTTGGACTTCGACTCATCTGCCAAGATTGAATTCGACTTCTCAGCGCGAACGAATGAGCTCATCGCAAGAATTCGACTAGGCCCTCCTGGTGCATGGAGTGAGTATTACTTCGGCGCCGTCATTCCAGTCCACGGTGGCGGGCAACTTCTTAACACGGACTTCCAGTGGGACAGAGACAGAGATTGCCTGTTGAGCGCACCCAGCTCCACGCTGGTGAATTGGTTCGGACAGACGAGCTCTTTGGATGGTCATCCACGTGTCAGCTGGTTCATAAAATAGAAAGAAGAGCCTCACCCGTTGCTAAGGCGCGGCTGCGCCCCGCCCCCGCCCGGTCCCAAATCCAGCCCTCCGAGACGGTGAAATTTGCCTGGATCCGGGATAGTCTGCACATAGGGGAAGGTCCGCGTCCGGGCCTGCGCGTCGATTGCCATGGGATTGCTGGAAGAACTCCTGGAAATGTCATCCGGATGGCCGACTTGGCAGAGCGATGCCCTGCGTCGCATTTTTGCGACAGGTGCGATCGTAGAACAGGATTTAGTCGATATTCGGGCCGTACTGGAGGAAACCGAAGGCGCCCCAATCTCGGTCCCATTGAAGGTTGCCCACATCCCGACAATGGGGGATGGTCAGACCACCGTGCTGCAGGAACTAAGGGACCTCCAGCACGTCAATCGGTTCGCCCCAGGAAGTCGAATTCAGTTCAATCCCGAAGGGTTGAACATCGTGTTCGGCACAAATGGCGCCGGCAAATCTGGCTATACCCGGGTCTTGAAGCGAGCATGTCGAGCGCGCAGATCGGCTGAAGTCTTGCCTGACGCATTCGCCGAAAGCTCCGGAACGCCCAGCGCCGGGATCGTGGTGTTGGACGCACAGGGAAACTCAATCCTGTATGACTGGCAGGAGGGCATGCATTCCGACAGCCGCCTGGCAATGGTGGCCGTATACGACAGCCATTGTGGCGAGGACTACATTGCTCAGGAGGGAAGCTGTGAGTACCAGCCCTATGGGATCCCACAATTAGGGGAACTCACCCAGGGCATGATGCGGTTGCAGGCGAGCATCAGGCACGAACGTGAAGCGATCCGCCTGGACGTATCGCCATTTGCCGCTCTCAAAGGCGCGCATTCAGTCGGCAAAGCCATTGATAGTTTGTCCGCCGACACTGACCTTGACCACATCCGGCAGCTGGGTGAGTTCAATCAGGCGCACGAAACCCGCATCGTTGAAATCGACCAGCTGTTGACCAACTTGGACCTAGAGCCACAGGCCAAAGCAAAGGATGGCTTGGCCACGCGACTGGAACAGGCAGCGTCGAAATGCCGAAGCATTGAAAGCGTTTCATCGGATCGGGCCGTGGATAGGCTCCAGGAGCTGCATGCCTCGGTGCTTGCGGCCGTTGATGCAGACCGATTAGCCCAAGGCCTTCTCCAGGGAGAGGATGGCGACGAACTTGCCGGCACAGGTAGCGACGCCTGGAAGACGCTATTCAGGGCTGCCGAGGCGTTTTCGGCCCAGGTCTACCTCCACGACGAGCAACACCCTTCAACCGACGAAGGTGCGCATTGTGTCCTTTGCCAGCAACCGCTTGCTCAAAGTGCCAGGGAGCGGCTGGAACGCTTCCGAACGTATGTTGCGAGCGAAGCGGCAACAGCACTGAACACTGCTAACACGGCGCTATCCAATGCAGTACAGAAGGTGGCAGATGGCAGCACCGATGTCATTGACGAGGCGACCCTGGCGGACTTGCGCGAACTTGATGCCACCACCGCCGATCTGATCGCAGTCCACCAGAAGGCGTGGTCTGCGAGTCGACAGTGGGCCGCACAGGCAAATGCAACAGAAGATTGGTGCTGCCCCCGGACCTCACCTGCCCCACAGCCAGCCCTATCTGCAGTCCTTGCCGAGAAAGCGAAAGCATGTCGGGCCAGAGCCGTCGAACTGCGCGCAGCCAATGACGAGACACGAATCCGGTCCCTATCCGATGAGAGGACATTCCTTGCGGCCAAGCGAGGTTTGGCGGCGGTCCTGCCACTGGCAGAGCAGTATGTCCAGGATGCGCGCAAGGCCAGACGCTTAAAATCACTGGAAGACCAGCTCCAAACGAAGGCTCTATCGGCTCGCATTACCAAGATGTCGCAGCAATACATCACGGAGGAAATGCTGCAAGCCATGAAGGCAGAGCTCGCATTGCTGGGAGCACGGTCGCAAAAGCCTGCAATGAAGTCTCGGACCGCATATGGGGTGAGCATGATCACCCTGACGCTGGAGAGCGCAAACTCTCCACCGAGCACGGTCCTGTCGGAAGGCGAACAACGGGCTATGGGTTTAGCCCTGTTCCTGGCCGAAGCTCAATTGCGTGGGGACAAATCCACCTTGGTCTTCGATGATCCTTCTACATCGCTGGACCATCGCTTCCGAAAGAAGATGGCTAGGCGACTTGTCGAGTTAGCCAAAGAAAGGCAGGTTGTCGTCTTCACGCATGACGCCGTGTTCCTGACGGAACTTCGTATGGCCGCCAATGGACAGGGTCTGGAGCCAACACTTCAATCTATAGAGTGGGCCGATCACCGACCCGGCGCGGTCGTTCAAGGACTTGCGTGGGAGAACGAGAAATTTTTTCCGCAGATTGACCGCATCCGCAAAGATGCAGTGGATCTTGAGGGAGTATGCAATGATCATTTGAACGACGTTGAACGCCTTCAGATGAGGAATCTCTATGCGATGCTTCGCGGTGCGCTCGAGCGGGGCATTCGGGAAGTTGTCCTGCATGACGTCGTCCACCCATTCGCCGACCAGGTCAAGATCGAGAACGTGGGCGCCGTCATCGGATTCACCTTGGAAGATTGGAAAGCAATCGTTGAGCTTCACGACGACTGTAGCGGCGTGATCTCAGCCCACGACACACCTTCCGACAACCAGCAGGAAATACCCCATCCTTCAGAGCTTCTTGAGAGACTGAAAGCCATCCGATCTGTGTTCGAAGGGTGCAAGGCGCGCAACTCAGAATTTGAGAGGACGATACTGACTCACCATCGCACAAAGCGAAATGCATTGCGAAAGGGCTGATGTCAGTGCGAGCCGCAAGCGCGCTGCAGGGCGGCCGCACTTGGACTGCGCCCTCTGGCAGCAAATCTGTATAGCCCTGCTCCCCATAAAGCATTCCGATCCACTGCCCCAATTGAAGTGGATCTGCTCATCTTCCACTGAGGAACTGAGTAGGTGCAAGTTCTGCCCTTCCCTACCCTCGATCCCTCGATAAATCTTCCTAATCTACGGCTCACCTTGAGCATGCTACGGTCCCGCAGCGATGGGAGAAAGTGCGGGATCGGATCCTGGCGCTAGCCGGATTGGCGCCAACGACCTAGATCTCTCCTAGATCCTTGAGCACGGACTGCCCCTTCTGCAGGAACCCAGCCAGCAGTCGGCCCCCTGCCACCCTCCGTCCCAGCCGCTGTTGAGGTAGCTGCTCTGCAGGCGCGCATGGGCCAGCAGATCCGTCTGGGCCATGCTGGGAGTTACGAACTGGAGCGGTTCGCCTAGGGGCGCCAGCTGGCCCCAGATCGGCTGGACCACGCAAGTACGCTGGCTGTCACTCTTCGCATATCCCGTGGCCATCATCCGGCCGTTCTTCGGCGACCAGCCACCAAGCACCAACTCGGCTCCGAGCTGCTCGATCGGCAATCCTGCCTCGGCTGCCGCCTTCTCGTAGTTCGGCCACAGCTGGTCCACCACTAACCCCAGCTCGGTAGATAGCTGTTCCATTGTGAAATCTGCGCGGAAGCTGGCCTGCAGCGTTAGCTCATAAATGCGGAGGAAGAACTGCGTAGAACCTCGCGTAGCAAGTATCAGGTTGTGCTGAGGGATCAGCAGCAGCTTTGCTCCTGCTGAATGTTTCCCTGTGAGAGCATCCTCTGCCAAGGTATCCACTGCGACGACAAGGTGGTCACGAGTGAGTAGAAGGTTGAGGAGGCTCACGGCAGGCTCGTCTGGACGTTCGCAGACTATCGCCCTCCCCTTCCCCTCCTGTCCAGACTGCCATGACCTCCGAGATTACAAAGATCCTTGATCGCCTCCATGCTTGCGACGCCGCAATTGAGATGCACCGCGGCTACCTAAAGGCAATGGAGTATGTCCTGCGGATTTCGTTTCTAACGCACCAAGATCAAGAGCTTCTGCCCGACACGTGGACCAGATTGCTCCCTTCGATCGCTCAAAGCCACGAGAGAGACGGTGGCCAACTGTTTGCGGCCGCATTCCAGCAATCTCTGACAGTTCTCACCGAGCGGATCGGCGCGGAATGCACTAGGCCCTAAAACGCTCGGGCAACGGATCGCGCTCCCGCAACCCGGCAAGATACGCTTCAAGAGCATCAACAAATTGCGCGTAGTGAATCGCCATGTCGATCATCTCAAGCCCGTGAAAAGAACCCGTGTTCCAGATCTTGTCGCTCTCCGCAGAGGTCAGCCTCCGGCCCAGCTCGGCTTCCATCGCCGATTGCGTTGCCGCAGACAACAGCCGATTCTGCTCAGATGGTGTTGCCGTGGCGGGGCTTATTCCTCCATTTTGACGGAAGAACTATGCCCTCGCCTCCAGTCTAGTGCAAACACCAAACCCAGCCATGCAAACGACCGCTTGAGCCTCTAGGCGGGAACCGGACAGAGCGCCTGCGCACGTCTGCCTCCGGCCAGAAGCGGGTAACGATCAGTGGCTGGTGATTGAAGTATTCCGTCTATCCAAGCTTGCCCGCCACTACATCATCGCGATGGTGTTGCGCCCGCTGCGGTTACCTGGTCGGTCGCATCGTCATATGGGTCGTCCAAAGCGCGCCGCTGTCAGCCCGCTGCAACTGGTGTCACTACTTCAATAGTCATGAGCTGATCTCCCGCGTGCACTCGATGCTCACTTGATCTTGGCTGGAGGCGCAAACCAAAGCCAGTTGCGCGCCGTCATTACTTGAGATAGTGTCCGCCGCATTGCAAGGGGAACGTGACTGTCACTCTTAAGCGCAGCTATCGCAGCGCGGGTAGTTCGTGCGTAAAGCGCAATGAATGAGGCTCTATTGGCAGCATTTGTCCAGGCGATGTCTCATTGCTATCCGATAAGCCCTGAAGTTGTCTTGTTGCAGACTTAGTAGTCACCGGATCATGTCTGGCCGCTCAGCCAGCGCTACATGGAGACGTACGTGTCATTGCATTCCAAAGTCATCAGTGCTGTCCTCAATCTATTTTTGCTGACACTCGCTGCCGCTGCTCAAGCACAGACTGGCGCGCCACTGACCTCATCGCAGGCGGGCGTCTTCTACGAAGACAAGCTCAAGGGCCTGAGCGAACTCACGGTGTTGGGTAACGACCTGTTCGGTGACAGGGTCAGCCTCTATACGGGCGGCATCCAGTTCACCCAGGTTGATGTTGATCTACCTGGAAACAACGCATTGCCAATGCGGTTCTCGCGCACATTGAAAATGGGCGGGCGCCGGGACACCCTCAAATCGATGAGGGACTGGGATTTTGACCTGCCCTACATCTCAGGCATGTTTGGGCAGAGTGGCTGGGTGTCCATGGTGCCGGGCGAGCCACTACGTCGTTGTTCGATCCCACTGAATTCACCTCAGCAGGCCAGCGCTCCATCCGAGTATGTGAGTGGCGGGCAAGGAAACGTCGGCTTCTCCTTTGATCCGCACTTTTTCTGGGGCGGGCTCTCCCTGAGCCTTCCCGGGAGCGACAGCAAGCCCATGATCATCATGGCTGCGGGTGCCAAGCAACCTACGGACGGTCGTGCCTATCACTGGACCACCGCTGATCGCTGGGTGTTTTCCTGCCTTCCGAGCACCAGCAACGGCGAGAGCGGGGAGGCCTTCATGGCGCATGCCCCCAATGGGGACAGGTACTGGTTTGACCGCATTGTGGCTATACCCCGCGGAACCATGACCGCGAACTACGGTAATGGCTTCTTCAACTACACGAGCACGATGGGACTGCGTGAGTTCCGCGCGTTGCCGACCCGTATCGAGGACAGGAACGGCAACTTCATTACCTTCACCTACTCCCCAAGTCAGGTCGTGATGAGCGCGAGCGACGGCCGCTCCATTACGGTGAACTCAGGGGCTGACGGGGTACAGAGTGTCGTCGCCAATGGCCGCACTTGGAACTATGAGTACACCGGCAGCACTGTCGATCGCAAGCTCACCCGCGTGGCACTTCCAGATGGATCGAGTTGGTCATTTGATGCCGGAGCTGCGTTCGATAACCCCATTGGCGGCTGGAGGAACTGTGCAGATTTTGTGCCGTTCACACCTGGTCCAAGCTCATCCGCAACGGTGGTCATGACTCATCCTTCAGGAGCCAGGGGCACATTTGAAATGAGCTACCGACTTCATGGCAGAACCAATGCGCCGAACACCTGCCGGCCCTTCACGCAGATCTTCTATCCGGTGGAGTCCCACCTCCTGACCGTGCTGGCACTGGATCGCAAGGTCATCTCAGGGCCCGGGCTCGCGACCATGACATGGAGCTACCAGTACACGCCGCTTGCTGCGAGCCTGGACACTGGACAACATGTCTACTGCTCGACTACGCCGTGCCCCGAGACGCGCGCACTCACCGTTACTCGCGAGGACGGCAGCTGGGATCGCTTCACCTTCAGTCAGAAGTACGGAGATCTCGAAGGCCAGCTGCTGAGTGAGGAACGCGGGAATACGCAGGGAGTGCTGCGGCGGATAGACACCCAGTACCGGCGTAGCTCGGACGGCAGCTATGCCCGGATTGGCAGCAATCCCTGTTGGTCATGCTCGAAGGAAGAAGAGCTACCCAAGCCATTGGAGTCACGCACCACCACGCAGGATGGAAATACATTTCTCTATCGCGTGGATCAGTTTGACGCTTATGCAAGGCCGCTGAAGATCACGCGATCCAGCTCGCCCTGAGGGTGAGCTACGACAGGCAGTCGAATGGCAGCGCTCGTGCGCTGCGTCCCACAATTTAGGGAAGCGTATGGCACGTAAATCGCCTCGTAGAAGCACATACCCGCACAAGACGCTGCTCGCAGCTGCTCTGGTTGCAACGGCCAGCCTTCCACAAGCCTGGGCCGCCACTACCTTGGAAACCCTGAGCTACCATGACAACGAAAGCTCGTGGATTCTGGGTCAAGTTGCTACTCGTGCGATCAATGGCGTCCTCGCCGATCAGGCGACGTTCGATCCTGTCACCTCTCGACCCACGCAGTTCTGGGCATTTGGGAAGTTGACCCAATCGCTTGGCTACAACACTGATGGCACCATCGCATACGTGCGTGATGGAAATGGGAACACTATCGTGCTGGGCTCTTGGAAGCGCGGTGTTCCGCAGCTGATCAGCTTCCCTGATGGCACAACGCAAAGCGCTGTCGTGGATGATCGCGGCTGGATTAGCCAAGTCACCGATCAGAACGGGTTCTCGACCGGATATCGCTATGACGCGATGGGACGGGTGGCGGGCATTGACTACCCGAGTGGAGATAGCACCGCCTGGAGCCCGATGAACCAGAGCTTTGTTCAGGTCATGGGCGACGAGTACGGCGTTGCGGCTGGCCATTGGCGAAAAACAACCATTACTGGAAACCGAGTTTCCATCGCGTACTACGACGCACTGTGGCGACCGTTGATTGTCTCGGAGTACGACGCCGCCGACCCAGGCACCATCAGATTCACAGGCAGGGAGTACGACAACGAAGGCAGGACGGTGTTCTCCTCCTATCCTGCAGCAACAGCGAATAGTGATCGTGGCACTTGGACCGTCTATGACGCACTAGGTCGCACCACCTCTGTTACTCAGAACTCCGAGTTGGGTGACCTCACCACGTCACTCAGTTATCAACGAGACGCGTCAGGCGTGTTCACCCTTGCTCGCAATCCCAGGGGGGCCGAGATCCGGACCTGGTATCGCATGCTGGATCAGCCCTCCTTCGATAGTCCAACGCGGATCCTTCAACCGGAAGGAGGGCTGACAGTCATTGATCGCGACGCCTTCGCAAAGCCGCTGAGCATTCGCCGCGGCAGCGCAGATGGCAGCCTGGAGGTTACGCGAGCCTATTCCTATAACGCGGCCCAAGAGCTGTGTCGGACAGTAGAGCCTGAGACAGGAGCTACGCTCGTCGGTTACGACGGAGCTGGTAACGTTGCCTGGTCTGCGTCCGGCCTCGCGAGTAGTACCGGCTGCGAGCCAGACGGCAGCTCGGCGTCGGTAGCTCCGCGACGCGTCTCCAGATCGTACGATGCCCGAAATCGCCTGCTCGCCTTGTCGTTTCCGGACAGCAATGGTGACCAGATCTGGAGCTACACCGCCGACGGCAAGGTCGCCCAAGTCACCACGCGCAATGATGCTGGTAGTAGCCAGGTGGTGAATACCTACAGCTACAACAGGCGTCGCCTCGTTACCGGAGAATCGATCGAACAGACGGGAATGCCTGCACGGTCGGTTGGGTACGTCTACGACCCACACGCTTCCTTGGCCGGTGTTCAGTATCCAAGCGGGCTTAGCGTTGAATACGCTCCCAATGCGCTGGGTCAGCCAACACGCGCGGGCGCCTTTGTATCCAGCGTCACGTACTTCCCTAATGGTGGCATGAGCCGGTTTGTGTACGGCAACGGGATAGTGCACACAACGCAACAGAACGGGAGACAGCTTCCAGCCAGTGTTTCCGACGCAGGGGTTCTCAATAACACTTATGGCTACGATGCTGCAGGCAACGTAGCGCAGATCACCGATGGATTGAGCGCAGCGCGCACTCGCTCGATGACGTATGACTCGCAGGATCGCCTGCTGTCCACCCATTCAACCGCCTTCGGTGGCAATGGGCAGCTTACTTATAGCTACGACGCCTTGGACAACATCCGTGCGGTCAGACTTGAAGGCCTTAAGGATCTTTCCTACTGGTATGACGGCAACAATCGCCTGACCAACATCATCAACAGTAGCGGCTCGACGGTAGTGGGGCTCGCCTTCGACGTGCAGGGAAATCTTTCTGTCAAGAACGGTCAAGGATTTCAGTTCGACTACGGCAACCGACTTCGCACAGCAGTGGGGAAGGAAAGCTATCGATATGACGGTAGCGGACGAAGAGTCCTGTCCTCGGCTGACTCTGGCACTATCGCATCCTTCTACGGAAATGACGGGGTGCTTCGTCGACAAGACAATGATCGCACCGCCAGTAGCGTGGAGTACGTCTATCTAAATGGAAGTCTGGTCGCGAAGGCCACAACATCGACGGCACCCGCGACCCCGGTGGTCAGTGCGCCTGCTCAGAGCTCCAGCGGCAACTACACGGTCTCCTGGTCAGAGGTGGCCCAAGCCAGCCGGTACGATCTGCAAGAGCAAGCGGGCGCCGGCGCGTGGTCCAACATCTATTCCGGGCCTAACAGGACGAGAGAAGTGACCGGCAGGGCTGGCGGGTCTTACGGCTACCGTGTGCGAGCCTGTCGCGCTACGGCCTGTGGCGGCTGGAGTGCCACTGCTATCACTTCGGTCCAGTCGCTCCCTTCAGCTGGGCCCTCCGTAAACGCGCCTGGGCTCTCAATAGACGGCAACTACAGCGTCTCGTGGCCAGCAGTGGCCGGCGCCCAGGCCTATAGGTTGGAGGAGTCCACAACAGGAAGTGGATGGGCCGAAATCCAGAATGACGCCATCCTCTCTCGCTCCTTTGCTGGCAAGCCCAACGGCACATTTGCCTACCGCGCACGTGCCTGCAATGCCGCCGGCTGCGGTGAGTACGGTGCAACGGCGTCGGTGCAGGTGCTGCGCGTCCCAGAATCACCCGCTGGATTGAGTGCTCCCGCACTGTCTGCGAACGGTGCCTACACCGTCTCCTGGTCTTCAGTATCCGGCTCGAGCGTCTACCACTTGGAAGAAAGCAGCGGTGGCTCCGCCTGGATCGTGGCAGCAACAGGCGCAGCGACAGCGAAGGAATTCTCACAGAAGCCAGACGGAAGCTACGCCTACCGCGTGTCCGCTTGCAACAGCAGCGGGTGCGGGCCGAGTACTGGCCCCGCGACTGTGCGGGTCGTTCGTGCTCCGACAGGCAGCTCCAACCTGTCCGGCCCGACTCTATCCAATGATGGAAGTGTCGCTCTGAACTGGTCGCCGGTTCCCCTTGCGACGACATACCGGCTCTTCGAAAGCGTATCCGGCGGTGGGTGGAATGCCATCCTCAATAGCGGCAGCACCAGCGCGACATTGACTGGGCGCGCAAATGGAAGCCTCAGCTACAGCATTGCAGCTTGCAACGATGGGGGCTGCGGGCCGCAGGGGCCGGCGTTGAACGTGGTAGTGATGCGACCACCGTCAGAGCCGGTGCTATTCGGTCCGGGTAGTTCCGGCACCGGCAGTTACACGGTCAGTTGGAACGCGGTTGATCGAGCCAATAGCTATGTAGTTGAAGAGAGCGCGAATGGCGGAGGATGGACGGCGGTCTATAGCGGCGGAAGTACTTCTGCGGTGATCTCCGGTCGCGGCGATGGTACCTATGCGTACCGGGTCGCCGCATGCAATCAAGGGGGATGCAGCGGCTACAGTGGCTCAGTTGCGGTGGCAGTGAATGTTCCGCCTGTAACACCAACCGGACTCACCGCGCGCTTCGTGGTTACCAATGCATTCCCGCCGTGGCAGGTGCGTTACTTCGTCAGCTGGAACGCAGTGGCCGGGGCTGCCTGGTACGAAGTCACAGGAAGGGGAGCCTATTCGGGGCCTGCAACGTCGGTGCAGATCGACTACACGGGCGTTCCTGCAGGCGCTACGTTCCAAGTGAGAGCATGCAAGCCCATAGGGTGCTCGGCCTGGGCCCCCGCCGTTTCCGCAACTGGAGGGTAGTGCGAATGAATCGAGCCAGCATAGCTACCCGCCACATGATCTCGTTGATGCTGATGTGCGGGGCGCTCAGTCCTGAAGTGTATGCGCAGGCGACAGTCACATACGTGCATACCGATGCCTTGGGGACCCCGGTGGCAGAGTCGGACGCATCCGGAAATCTGATAGCTGAATCATTCTATGACCCATATGGATCCATGCTCGTTGCAGGTAGCGATGATCAGCCAGGCTTCACCGGCCAAGTGTCGGATGCCCAGACGGGACTTAACTACATGCAGCAGCGCTACTATGATCCGACAATCGGACGCTTTCTATCGGTCGACCCGGTGGCTGCTCGACCACGCGGGGACAATTTCAATCGCTACTGGTACGCCAACAGCAATCCCTACACAAACCGAGATCCCGATGGTCGCGAATGCAGCGGCAAGGGCTGCTGGGTTACTGTTGAGGAAAGAGCGGCTGCCGTGTCGGGCGATTGGAAAGCATATTATCAATTGGCGGGATCGGGCGGCGATAAGTATGCGGAACGCGCAGGCGAAGTGGCAGGCAATAGTGGCTCCAACCCTCTGAATGCTCGGCTCTCAGAAATCACTAACAGAATTCTCGCAAATTCCATTGCCAGCAATATGGGCACTGACCCCCGGACTATGACAAGCACGCAGGCAATTGCGGTTGCGTTTAAGATGGAGGCCATAAGGATTGATCTTGCGAGAGCGCATGTGCAGGCGCTGGACCAGGCGGGTGCAACTGAGAAGAATCCGGTAATGTTAGACAGGAGTGTCATCGGAGAGTTCCACGAGCGAGTCTTTGAAAGAAATGGAGCAGACCCCAGGGCATTTGGTGGATACAAGACGGATGCTCTGGAGACGGTAATCAATGTTCTTGGCTCAACGACGCGGGACGTATATGACTATTGCGCGCAACCGAGTTGCAGTAACTAGATTTTTTGTGTGTGTCGTGGCAGCTCTTGGGTCCGGATGTGTGGATTCGCCCACTTCATATCGTGTCGATGGTGCGAAGACCGACTTTTGCATTCCTGGCGATCTAGATGCGACGCCTTCCCGGCGGGGTCATGAGGATCCTGTGGCCGGCGGCTTTACCCTGCATGGCTGTTACTCCAGCCATAGCGAGGCTTGTATCGGCCCCGGTAATTTGATCTCGGTAGCGGTGGTAGCCAAATCTTACTTTCCTGGAAGAAGGTTTGGCGACCTCCCCCAAGGATCCCATCTGCGTACGAGCGCTATTGAAGGCTGGCAAGACGCGAAGATGCTGGAGGAAGGATTGCTTGCCGTTCCCGACGGCGGCGACAAGAGCCACATTTTCGTATGGCGCTCGAGTGCACGTGGCGCAACACAACCCATGGATGACGATGAGCTAATGGCATCCTGCGACACGTTGGGCAGTGTTTCCTGCAATCGTGTGCTCCATGGCGACGACTTTGGCGTCACTTACTCCTTCTTCACAGACAATGAAATTCCGGGTGACTTCGGTTCATTAGACAAGCAAGTCCTGAATGAGATTGAGCGGATGAGATGTAGAAGATAGGACTCCGGCTCGGCCAAGCCGCCAGTGATGTTGCAGCGGCAGGCCTTTCGCGTCGTTCATCTCAATCCGTGACCTGGCGCGGGAAATTAAGTGGGAGTGGAGTAAGACGGAACTAATGCGGGTACGGCGGCACATTCTAGCGAGAAGCGCACCTCCCCCCCTACCCTCGATAAACATCCCTCATCGCTAGTCCGCGATCTCAGATGCACTGCAACTCCCTGCCTGGCGCTTGCCAAAACCCAGCCTTATTTCGCAGCAGGAACAGGCATCACACCCTTTCGCACAATTTCCATTCTGCCCACATCGCCAACAGGCACCAGCACAGCAGCCTTCCGCGCAGGGTCCCACAGCGCATAGCTATCACCAAGCCGACCAATCAGGCTAAGGCCGCCCTGCACCGTTCCATCAACAGTCACAGCCGTCACGTGCTTGCCGCCCCCAGAGGAAATCGTCGCGGCACGCCCGGAACCAAGCATGCTTGACACTATCGAGACATAGACCAGCATCACCAAGGCATAGATCAGCCAAGGGGAATCTTTCACTGCGGTCGGTATCACTGGCGAGAGATGGACGGCCAGCGCACAGATGATGGTCAGAAAAAGCCCTATCAGCACAGGCCACGCGTTCGACCACCAAAGCAGCGCACCTAGTCCAGTGAAGAAGATCGTTGGACCCAGCCAGGCGAACCGCTTGCTTTTGGAGGCTCCGCTCGTCAGCTTCACGTCGACCCAGCCGCTAAACAGCAAAGCCACCAGCATCAGAAACAACACCATGCCGATGCCTGCCAGACCGGCCAGGGCCAGTTCGCTCACCGCAACAAACTGAAAGGGATCAAGGCCAAAGTGGCCCCAGTACGCCTTCAGATAAAGCGCGCCTTGAATCAAGCCAAACGTGACGACAGCCGAACCCCAGCCAGCGACATCGGCCATCGTTAGTCCTTTTTGCGTACTTTCCATGTACTCCCCCTTTCAAGCGCCCCTGACGCATCCCGGATAGTGCCATGGCGTGGAGCGTGGCGTCAGCCACGCAGTGCACTCTGATTGCAGCGGATAGGGGTAGACCTAAAAGGGGCATCGAGGGTTCGCCCCGTCCATCCATTTGTCGCGTCTGCCCCACTCCCGGCCAGAGCATGTCGGTACCGGCACGAAATTTGCGGGCCAATCGGCACCGCCCACGGCCCTTGCAGGCCAAGCCTCTAGCGCCCTTCCCCGCCATACAACGATTCTGAAAACGTCGAAAACGGTGACGGCATTGCCCTTACTGTATTGGCAGCGCGCACAACCGGGCGTATTTCTTGCCATGCCACCGAACACCGGTGGTCGGGCCTCGAAATCCCGGTTGTACGATTGATGTTTACGCTTGCCAGCCGGCACCACCACCGCGTGGTGCCGGCTGGCAATCCGTCTGCCGGCTATGGCGGGCGGTGCGTGGAGGCCCTGTGCCTGCCGGTCTAATCGTACGCCGGATTTCGAGCCACGCATCGTCCGCCACCTTTATCGGTGGCGGCTTCTGCCTGCACGCAAGGAGCCCCGCCATGACCACGCCCCACTCCCCTGCCCCACAGCCCATCCACGAGGCACCCTCGGCCGGGCCTGCCGTGGACCCCAACACCCTCATCGCGCTGCTGCACAGCATCGGCTCGGGCGTGGCCGCCAACGGCCAGCCTTGGCCAGAGCGGCATCAGCTGCGTGGCCGGCAGATGGCGCTGGCCGATGCCGACTGCTCGCTGACAGGCCTGCGCGTGGTGCTGGAAGTGCTGCTGGCCGCAGAACGCACGCGCCAGAACGGCGAGCCGGAGCAGTACGTCGGCGACCGGGTGATGGAAGGGCTGATCATGGCCGGCCTGGGGCTCGCAGCCCACGCAAGCGAACGGCTGCAGCCGGCAGACTGAAGGATCACTTCGGTGGGGCCTGAAATGAAGGTGCGCCACGGCGTGATGTGGGTACTCTTTCTGGCGCTGGTCGTTGCAGTACAGATACATTTTCCAGAGCCGGTTGAGCCCGAAGTACTCGCGTACCGTGATGTACCCGATGAGACATTCTGGACGCTGCGTCGCCATGCATATCGATTCGCAGAGGCGCGGGCGCGGGAGGGCTTCGCGTTCATGGAGGGGACGCCCGCTTCGGCTTCCTTCCAGATCCTGTGCAAGGGTGCGCCGGTGCTGCACGTGGAGAGGCAGCCGCCGCTTCTGCTGATCAGGGTTGCGCTGGGTGCCGAGCAACGGGCGCCTGCGATCTACCCCCTACAGGCCACGCTGCAGTGGTCACTGGTGCCGTTGACCTATCTGGAGCAGGTCCTGTCTGGCGTGCAGGAACCTACGCTGCAGGATCGGCTGCTACTGACGCTTGCTGGCGATGTGCCTGAGGATGAGCGGTGTGGCGTGCAGAAGTAGAAGCACAACTCCGGCGACGCCCCGCCTCACCCACCCTGCCCCAGCTCGCGCGCAAGGAAGGGCGCGGTCCTGCTGCCCTTGGCGCGCGCCACCTGTTGCGGTGTTCCCTTCGCCACGATGGTGCCGCCCGCAGCGCCTGCGCCAGGTCCGACGTCAATCACCCAGTCCGCCTGCACGACCGCGCGCATGTCATGCTCGATCATCACCACCGTATTGCCCGCGTCCACCAGTCGCTGCAGCTGCACCAGCAGCCTGTCCGCGTCCGATGCATGCAGGCCGGTGGTGGGTTCGTCCAGCACGTAAAGCGTGCGCCCGCGCTGGCTGCGCTGTAGCTCGGTCGCCAGCTTGATGCGCTGGGCTTCGCCGCCTGAGAGCTCCGTGGCTGGCTGGCCCAGCCTCAGATAGCCCAAGCCGATCTCCTGCAGCAGTTGCAGCGGGCGGGCAATGGCTTCTTCCTCGATGAAGAACGCGTGCGCCTGGTCCACCGTCATCTGCAGGACTTCGGCGATGTTGCGCTCATTCCACAGCACCTTCAGCGTGGCCTCGTTGTAACGCGCGCCGTGGCAGGTGGGGCACGGCGCATAGACGCTGGGCATGAACAGCAGTTCGACGCTGACGAAACCTTCGCCTTCGCAGGTCTCGCATCGGCCCTTGGCCACGTTGAACGAGAAACGGCCGGCATCGAAACGCCGGCGGCGCGCGGCGGGCGTGGCGGCGAACAGCTTGCGCACGTGGTCGAACAGGCCGGTATAGGTGGCCAGGTTGGAGCGCGGGGTCCGGCCGATGGGTTTCTGGTCCACCTGCACTACCCGCTGGATGGCGTCCACATCGCCAGCCAGCCGGCCTCGGGTCGCTTCGATCACGGTCGGCGCGTCGGTGGGCGCACTCTCGGCGCTGTTGTCTTCGGGCTCATGCCCCAGGTGCAGCAGCACCAGCTCGGGCAGTGCCTGCGCCATCAGGCTGGATTTGCCAGACCCTGAAATGCCGGTCACTGCGGTCAGCAACCCCAGCGGCACCTGCGCATCCACACCCTGCAGGTTGTGGCGGTGGATGCCCTTCAGCTCCAGCCAGCTGCTGGGGGTGCGCTGCCGGCTGGCGGCCGCAGGCACCTGGTCGAACAGATACCGGGCGGTGCGCGATTCCTGGACCTTGCGCAGGCCGTCGGGCTCGCCACTGTAGAGAACGCGCCCGCCGTGCTCACCCGCCTCCGGGCCAACATCCACCAGCCACTGCGCGCGGCGCATCAGCTCCAGGTCGTGCTCGACAACGAACACCGAGTTTCCGCCGTCGCGCAACCGGTCCAGCGCGTCGTACAGCGCCTGGCTGTCGGCGGGGTGCAGGCCGGCCGAGGGTTCGTCGAGCACGTACAGCACGCCAAACAGCAACGAGCTGAGCTGCGTGGCCAGCCGCAGGCGCTGCAGTTCGCCGGCCGACAATGTTGGCGTGGCGCGATCCAGCGAGAGGTACCCCAGGCCCAGGCCTCGCAGCTGGTGTACACGCGCCATGACGCCGCCTGCCAGCCGCTGCGCGGCCAAGCGCTTCTCTTCCGACAGGGCCGAGGTCAGCCGCACGTCGGGGGCCCCAGCGTGGACAGGGCGGCCGCTTGCAGCCCGCTGCGTGCGATCGCGTTTCGTGGCGCTACCGCTGGTACGCGCGCCCCCGCTGTGCGCGCTGAAATCGCCCTGCGCGATGGGCCCCAGCAGGTCCGCCAACTGGTCCAGCGGCAACCGCATGAACTCGCCGATATCCACACCGGCAAAGGTGACCGAAAGCGCTTCCGGCTTCAGGCGCTTTCCGTGGCAGGCCGGGCACAACCTGCCTTCCATGTAGCGCGAAACGCGCTTGCGCATCAGTGCGCTCTGGGTGTTGGCAAAGGTGTGCAGCACGTAGCGGCGCGCACCGGTATAGGTACCCATGTAGCTGGGTTCCAGCTTGCGCTTCAGCGCGGCGCGGGTCTCTGCGGGGGTGAAGCCGGCATAGACCGGCACGGTTGGCGTTTCCTCGGTGAACAGGATCCAGTCGCGGCCCTTCTTCGGCAGCTTCTTCCACGGCACATCGATGTCGTAGCCCAGCGTGACCAGGATGTCGCGCAGGTTCTGGCCATGCCATGCCGGTGGCCAGGAGGCGATGGCGCGTTCACGGATGCTCAGCGACGGGTCCGGCACCATCAGCGCTTCGGTCACCTCGTACACATGTCCCAGGCCGTGGCAGGTGCTGCAGGCGCCCTGCGGCGTATTGGGCGAGAAGTCCTCGGCGTACAGCATGGGCTGGTTGGCCGGGTAGGCCCCTGCGCGCGAGTACATCATGCGTACCAGGCTGGACAGCGTGGTGACACTGCCCACCGAGGAACGTGCATTGCTGGCGCCGCGCTGCTGCTGCAACGCCACCGCCGGCGGCAGGCCGTCGATGGCATCCACATCGGGTACGCCCGCCTGGTCGATCAGGCGCCGCGCGTATGGCGCTACGGACTCGAAGTAGCGCCGCTGCGCTTCGGCGAAGACGGTACCGAAGGCCAACGACGACTTGCCCGACCCCGACACCCCGGAGAACACCACCAGTGCATTGCGCGGAATGGAGACATCGACATTCTTGAGGTTGTGCTCGCGCGCGCCGCGCACCTCCACGCAACCGCTGGCTGCGGCAGCGCATGAGGATTCACCGAAAGGGTTGTTGGACATCGTTGCGTTCCTGCAGGCAGTGATCGGTGCGCCCTGGAGCGCGCCCAAGGCTGCATTTTCGCTGCTGCGAGGTGAATGTGGTGAGGGCACGGCCGGAGCGCGTGCACCGCCCCCTCATCCTGGGCTGGACTCAGCCCGCAGGCTGCATCCCGCTGGGCGTTGCCCGGCGCGACGCCGCCAGATAGCGGCAGTACTTGCCGATGAAGATGCCGGTGAATCCGCCAGACAGCAGGAGATAGGCGGCGCTGAAACCTGCGTTGCTGCTCAGGCCGGGCGCCACGGCGAGCGCCGTTTCAAAACCGTACTTGATGACGAACGTGACCAGCAGCAGTGGCAGCAGGCTGTAGTCGGCACTGCGCCACAGCGTGCCCGTGGAGGCGTCCACGCTCAGCGTTGCCCGGCGCAGCAGCAGCCAGCCCACTGCTGCGCCCGCGCAGATGCCGGCCAGCCATTCGCCCCACGCCAACGGCGAGCCGCCATAGCGGTGGCTGATCGACCAGATGCCCCAGGCGCTGAACAGCGCCGGCACGATGGCCAGCTTCCGCAGCGAGGTCTGCCCCGGCCGCATGGCCGCGATGCCGCGCCAGACCAGGAACGCCAGAAGCACCCAGACCCAGATGGGGGTCTGCCAGAGAAGTTGCTGCAGCAGGTTCACGGGAGGTCCTTTCGGTGAGTGCCGGCCAGGCAGGCGGCGGTGGCGCTCACTATTGGCGGTACGCATTGCACGGACAAGTGACAGGTGTCAGCGATACGGCATGCACCCTGTCCTCTGCGAGGCGCTCGGCGACGTACGCGTGTCCTATCGTGTCACCGTGACCAGCGAACGGATGAATCGAATTCGGTTCCTGTCCGCATGTCGATTGCACCCCTGCTCCACCGGCGTTGTGCCGCTCACCGAATCGCAGCCGAGGCTGCACCACATGGCGTCTTGCCGGCCTGGCCGGCACCACCCTTGCGATGCGGATGTCCGGAATTGGCATTACCGTGACGCATCACGGTGAATGGCATGCGCCTTCAATCGGGCGCACGTCGGGTTCTGATACGGCCCTTTGCTGGCGGGGCCGGCGCTGCAGCCGGCACGGTATGATGCCGACTTTCTCGCACTTGCCATCGCTGTAGCGCGCGTTGCTGTTGGCTCGCGCCGGTGCAGCTGAGACCCCACCCACTCCATGCTCGCTTCCTCTTCCCCCTTCATCATCTGGGCGGCCGTGGCCGTTGCCACCGTCGGCCTGCTGTTCCGGCCGTTCCGCATTCCGGAGTACGTGTGGGCGCTTGGCGCGGCCGCGCTGCTTCCGCTGCTTGGGGCGGTGTCGCTCGGCACGACCTGGCACGCGGTTGCTGAAGGCCGGGATGTCTATCTGTTCCTGGTCGGCATGATGGTGCTGGCCGAGCTGGCGCGGCGCGAGGGCCTGTTCGACTGGCTGGCCTTGTATGCGGTGCGGCATGCGGGCGGCTCGGGGCGGCGGTTGTTCGATCTGGTGTTCCTGGTCGGCACGGTGGTGACGGTGTTCCTGTCCAACGATGCCACGGCGGTGGTGCTGACGCCGGCGGTCTATGCGGCGTGCAAGGCGGCCCGCGCCAACCCCCTGCCCTATCTGTTTGTCTGTGCGTTCATCGCCAATGCGGCGAGCTTCGTGCTGCCCATTTCCAACCCGGCCAACCTGGTGGTGTACGGCAACCACATGCCACCGCTGCTGCAGTGGCTGGCGCAGTTCGCGCTGCCTTCGCTGGCGGCGATCACTGCCACGTATCTGGTGCTGCGCTGGGTGCATCGCCGCGAGATCGCACAGCCGTTGGCAGCGTCGCCCGAGCATCGCCCGCTTACCGAGGGTGGCCGGCTGAGCGCGCTGGGCGTGCTGTTCACCGGCACCGTGCTGCTGGTGACCTCCGCACTGAACGGCCCATTGGGCCTGACAACGTTCTGTGCGGGCGCGCTGAGCGTAGCGGTGGTGGCGATCCGCCAGCGCCGCAGCCCGCTGCCGCTGTTGCGCCACGTCTCCTGGGGCGTGCTGCCGCTGGTCGCTGGCCTGTTCGTGCTGGTTGAAGCGGTTTCGCAGACCGGTGTCATCCAGACAGCGGCCAGCAACCTGCAGGCGCTGGCGCAGACCTCGCCGCACCAGGCGGGCTGGCTGGCCGGAGGCGCAGCCGCACTGCTCAGCAACGTGGCCAACAATCTGCCGGTGGGCCTGGCTGCGGGCTCGCTGGGCCAGATGGCCGAGCTGCCGGCGCAGACGCGCGCGGCGTTGCTGATCGGCGTGGACCTGGGCCCGAACCTGTCGGTGACCGGCTCGCTGGCTACCATGCTGTGGCTGGTGGCGCTGCGCCGCGAAGGCGAGCATGTCAGCGCGCTCGACTTCCTGCGTGTCGGCGCGCTGGTGATGCCGCCCGCGCTGATCGGGGCGTTGCTGCTGCTCTGATCAGGCGCGGGCGCAGTATTTGCCTAGAACGCCACCTGCAAACGGGTGTTGAAGGTGGTGCCTTCGTCCCTGCCCGGCCCGGTACCGCTGCGGTTGTCGGTCTGCCAACGGATGGCCTCGAACATCACGCGGCTGAAATCGTTGAGGTACCAGTTCGTGCCCAGCGTCCACGCATGGCCGGTACCGCCGCTGGGCAGTTCGGCGTAATCCACGTCTTCATAGCGCGCCTTCAGCTCCCACGCGCCCCTGCCGCCGCGTGTGACCGGGTCGGTCACCTTCACCCGGCTCCAGGTGCCGGCCTTGCCCGAATAGGCTGGCATGGCACCGGCCAGGAACCAGCCGGCCGAGACAGCCCAGGCCTGGTGGTCGAGGTCGTAGCGACCGCTGGCATCGGCACCGCGCAGGTTGCGGGTGCCCCATTCGCCCGTCGCCCATGCCGGGCCGAAGAAGCCCGCCAGCTCCGCGCCATAGGCGGTGCTGCGCTCGGCGCCGAGCAGCGTGCCCGGCGTGATCTTGACCAGATCGTTGAAATGCCCGGCGATGGCCGAGCTGCGCACCACGCTGCTGGCACCGGCCGCGATCTCCTCGTGGAAGGCCCATGCGCCCAGGTGCACCGTCGCGGCGGAACTCTCGATGGGATTCCAGTGCACGCGCGTGGCCCAGGTCTGGCTGTCGTTGTCGGTACCGGCGTTGTTGAGGTCATTGCCCGCCACCGAGAGGCTGGCGTGCCAGCCCTTGCCATACACCCGCTCGGTAAGGCCGACACCGAACAGGCCGCGCTGCGGCAGCATCAAGGTGCCCACGACATTTCGGTCCTGGAAGGGCGTGTTGGAGGTGCTGCTGGAACCGTCGATGCCGCGGTCATTGAGGCGGTTGCCGACGGTAAGATCGGCAGGCAGGCCGAACAGGCGGTGATCGACAGTGGCGTAGACCGACTTCCAGGCCACGTCGTTGTCGGCGAAATCGCCTTCGACGGCCCAGCCCAGTATGCCGTAACGCCCTTCGGCGCCCAGGCGCACCGAACGGATTTCGGTACCGGACAGGTTGCGGTCGCTCACCGAGGATCCGTCGGTACTGGATGCGTCGACGAACAGGCGGCCGCGTGGCCGGAAGGCTGCGTTGCCGTCGGCGCTGCTGAACTCCGGCGCCCCCTTGGACCAGGACACCTTGGGCTGTTTGGACTGGCCCGATTCCAGCGCGGCGACCCGGGTTTCCAGCGTAGCGGCTGGCGTTGCCGCCGGTACCGCTGCAAGGCCCTGCCCGCCTTCGACAGCGCGCAGGCGCGCCTCCAACTGCTGGATCTGCACGGCCTGCTGCTGCACCAGTTGCGAGAGCTCGGCCTGGCTCAATGGTGCAGGCGGTGACGAAGTGGACTGAGCGCCGGCATGGCCACTGGCCAACAGCAGGCCGAGCGCGACCGACAGCGCTGCCGGCGGCAGCACGGTGGAATGGTTCATGGTCTCTCTCTCCGGCCAGCCGGCCCCCTGGCCTGGCGCTGGCCTGTTGCGGTGGTGCGGGGGAAGATCGGGGAAGGAGGCGCGCGCCGCCGGATCAGTCCGGCGGCGCGGCAAGCGGGCTCAGGCGGCCGCGCTCAGCTGGTGGCCTGCGTCTGCGCGTTCGGGCGCCAGGTGATCAGCTTGTTCTCGACCACATCCAGCAGTGCGTCGATGACGAGCACGAAGGCGGCCAGGATGATGATGCCGGCGAACACCCCCACGGCATTGAAGTTGCCCTCGGCCTGGGCAATCAGGTAGCCCAGCCCTGCCGAGGCACCGAGGTACTCGCCGATGATCGCACCGACCACCGCGAAACCGACGGACGTGCGCAGCGAGGACAGGATCCAGCTGGCCGCCGCCGGGAAGTACACGTGACGCAGCAGATCGCTGCGGCCCGCCCCCAGGATGCGTGCGTTGGCCAGCACCACCGGGTTCACTTCACGCACGCCCTGCATGGCGTTGAAGAACGTGGTGAAGAACACCAGCGTGACCGCCAGCGCCACCTTCGACCACAGCCCAAGGCCCAGCCACAGCACGAAGATCGGTGCCAGCACCACACGCGGAATCGCGTTGAAGCCCTTGATGAACGGGTCCAGGATGCGTGCCGAGCGTCGGCTCAGGCCAAGCCACACGCCACCGGCCACGCCCAGCCCGGTGCCGATGATGTAGCCCAGCGCGGTTTCGGTCAGGGTGATGTAGACGTGCTGGTAGAACGAGGTGTCGGACAGCCAGGTCCAGGCCTGCTGCACGATTGCCGTTGGCGAGGGGAAGAAGAACGGATCGATCACGCCCAGCGCGATGCCGCCTTCCCAGCCGCCGAATACGGCGACCACCAGGGCCAGCTGGATGAATTTGTCAGTCTTGGCGTGCATAGCTCTTCTCCACTTCGCCGCGCAGGCAGGCCCAGATGTCGCGGTACAGGTCGGTGAATCGTTCGTCCAGCTTGATTTCGGCCACGTTGCGCGGCCGTTCCAGGTCCACGTCGAAGCTGCGCACGACGCGGCTGGCGGGGCCGGAGGACAGCACCACCACGCGGTCACCCAGCGCGATGGCCTCTTCCAGGTCATGGGTGATGAGGATCACCGAGCGCCGGTCCTCCTGCCACAGCCGCAGCAGTTCGTTCTGCATCAGGTGGCGGGTGTGGATGTCCAGCGCCGAGAACGGCTCATCCATCAGGATCACCTTCGGTTCGACGATCAACGCCTGTGCCATCTGCACGCGCTTGCGCTGTCCGCCGGACAGCTGGTGCGGGTAGCGATGCTCGAAGCCGGCAAGGCCGACCTTGGCCAGCCAGGCATTGGCCTTGGCCTTGCGCTCGGCTTCGGGCACGCCACGAAAGCGCAGGCCCAGTTCGACGTTCTGGTACGCGGTCTTCCATGGCAGCAGCGCATCCTGCTGGAACAGATAGCCGACAGATTCCTGCACGCCGCTGACCTTGCGGCCGTCGATGGCCACCTCCCCGGACGATGGCGTGAGCAGACCCGCCACGGAATTGAGGATGGTGCTCTTGCCGCAGCCGGTGGGGCCGACGATGGCGAGGAACTCGCCGTCGCCCACCTGGATGTCGACATCACGCACGGCGGTGAATTCGCCGAAGGACATGGTCACCTTGTTGATGGCGACCATGGTCTGTGCAGGCTCCAGCTGCGGCGCGCCATTGAGCTGGCGCACGGTGGCATTGAGGGCCATGGGGTTACCTCCGCTTAACGTTGGGCTGCCGGCGCCGCAGCGTGGGCACGCTCGACGAAGGCATTGGTGTAGGTCCTGGACAGATCGATGTTGGCCTTGGCCACATCCGTGTTGAACTCGCGCAACACCTTCAGCGGCGTTTCCAGGTCGGCCGCGGTGAAGTGGCCATCGGTGGTGAAGATCGCGCGGGCGTTCTCCACGGCGCGGGCATAGGTGGCGCGGTCGCCGGAGACATAGCTGTCAGGCAGGGCTGCGACGATGTCCTCGGCGCTGTTGTCGGCGATGAACTTCAGCGCCATCTGCTCGGCACGGGCGATCTTTTCGGCCGCTTCCGGGCGCTTGTCCAGGAAGCTCTGGTTGGCGTACATCACCGAAGTCGGGTACAGGCCGCCATAGACCTGTCGTGCGCCGTCATCACTGCGTGCGTCGAGAATGATCTTCCCTACCTTGCGTTCGGTGATCAGGGTGGCGGCAGGATCGTAGTTCACCAGCAGGTCGATCTTGCCCTGCTCCAGCGCGGCGACCGCAGCGGCACCGGAACCCACGCCGATCAGCGAGATGCTGTCGACCGGGATGTCATGCTGGGCCAGGAAATGGCGAACGAAGAAGTCGGACGAGGAGCCCGGTGCGGTGATGCCGACCTTCTGGCCCTTGATGGTCTGCGGGCGCGCCGGATCGAATGTGGCGTCTTCGCGGCCGGCCATCACCAGGCCGGAATTGCGCGAGAGCAGTACGAAGGCGACTACGTCCTTGCCCTTGGCCTGCATCTGGATGGTGTGGTCGTAGAAGCCGACGGCCACGTCGGTGGAGTTGGCAACCAGCGCCTGCAGTACTTTCGAACCGCCCTGGGCGAAGTTCTCGGTCTTCACTTCCAGGCCGACGTCCTTGAAATAGCCCTTGGCGTCGGCGATGAAGAACGGCAGGTTGTTGAGGTTGTAGGAACCGACGCTGATGCGCACCGGGGCATTGTCGCCGCCGCGTGCGGAACCACCGGCCGCACCGGCGTCCGGCTTGCTGCATCCGGCCGCGGCCAGGCCGACCGCGCACAGCGCGGCCATGAAGAACTGCTTGTACATCATCCCTCCCAGGAGTGAAGCATCTACGTTGTGGTGGCGGGCAAGCACAGCCGTGCCGGCCCGACCGGTTTCAGATCATGCCGCTGACGTCCATTGGCGGGCTTGGGTAGCACTGGCCCTGGCGGGCGCGGGCGAAGTGGCGAACACACGACCTTCAAACAGACGACGTGCGGTGCGCACCACGCTGGCGATCACCGGCGCGTCGTCCGCGCTGCGACTGAGGCCCACCTCCAGGGCCCCACTCGGATGTTCGAGGGTAATGCTGCCGGGCAGCGGCAGGCACCCGACCAAAGTGTGGGCCAACGTGCCCGAGGTGACGGCGGCGGTCGCGATGCCCACCGCGCCGGTAATGGCCAGCGCGGTGTGGCACTGGTGCGGCATGAAATAGCGCACCTGCAGCTGCCCGCCATGTTGCGGTGCGGACAGCAGCACCGGCTTGGGAATGACCTTGCTGCCGGCGTCGGCGATGCCCATTCGGGCGCCGGCCTCGATACGCAACGCCTCCAGCCGCGCCATGAACGCGGCATCCGCATTCAGTTCGGCAGGTGACGCATCACCGCGTACGCCCAGGTCCTCAGCGTGCACCAGCATCATCGGCATCGCGCAGTCGATCAGGCTGACCGGCACGCCGTCGATGGCTTCCTGCGCATGGCCACTGGGCAGCAACTTGCCGGTCCGTGCGCCTGCCGCATCCAGGAAGGACAACCGGACCGGAGAGGCCGAGCCCGGCGCTCCGGCAATGCGGGTGTCGCCCCGGTAGACCACGTTGCCGCCCGGCGTTTCCACCGTGGCGATGATCAGCTTGCCGGTGTTGACGTTGTGGACGCGCACTTCGGTCTGCGGGTCCTGGGCCTGCACCAGCCCGCGCTCGATTGCATACGGGCCCACCGCCGCCAGCATGTTGCCGCAGTTGGGCGAGGTATCCACCACCTGCTGTTCCACCCGCACCTGGGCGAACAGATAGTCCACGTCGGCATCGGGGTGGCTGGAGCGGTCGATGATGGCCACCTTGCTGGTCAGTGCGTTGCCGCCGCCGATGCCGTCGATCTGCAGCGGGTGGCCCGAACCCATCACCTCCAGTAGCAGGCGGTCGCGTTCGGCGGTATCAGCCGGCAGGTCGCTGGCCAGGAAGAAGGGGCCCTTGGAGGTGCCGCCACGCATGAGCACGCAGGGAATGCTGAGCAGATCGTTGGACATACGTGTGTTAGATTGATGCGTATAGGGGATGAATGACCCCTCTGTGATTCGATACTGGCATGACCCCAATTGATCTGTGAATTGCTGATTTTTGGATGATTGATACCTGATGAGCATCAATTGCGAAATTCTCGATCTGCGCGCCTTCCTGCTGGTATCGGAAACCCGCAGCTTCCATCGCGCGGCAGAGATCCTGCACGTCTCCCAGCCGGCGCTGAGCCGGCGCATCCAGAAGCTTGAGCAGGCCGTGGGCTCGCCGTTGCTCGAGCGCACCACGCGCAGTGTCAGCACTACGGCCGTGGGCGAGAACCTGCTGCCGCTGGTGCGGCGCATGCTGGAGGAGTTCGATGGCTCGCTGTTCTCGCTGCGCGGCCGCGAAGACACCCGCGGCGCCACGGTGACCATCGCCTGCCTGCCCACGGCGGCGTTCTACTTCCTGCCGAGCGTGATGGCGCGCTTCCACGAGGCGCATCCGAACGTGCGCTTCCGCATCCTGGATATTCCGGCCACCGAGGGCCTGCAGGCGGTGGAGCGCGGCGAGGTCGAATTCGGCATCAACTTCATGGGTGCCAATGATCCCAACCTCGATTTCGACGTGCTGGCCGAGGATCCGTTCGTGCTGGCATGCCGGCTTGATCATCCGCTGGCCCGCAAGCGCACGGTGGAATGGGCTGATCTGGCCGAGCACCAGCTGATCACCGTGCATCGCACCAGTGGCAACCGCACACTGCTGGACGGCGCATTGGCGCGCGAGAACCTCAAGCTGAGCTGGCATTACGAAGTGACTCACCTGTCCACTTCGCTGGGCATGGTCGAGGCCGGCATCGGGGTATCGGTGCTGCCGAAAATGGCAACCCCTGATGGCGATCATCCGACGCTGGTGACGCGTTCGATCGGCAACCCGGTGGTATCGCGCACCATTGGCATCGTGCGCCGTCGAGGCGCCCTGCTCTCGCCCACCGCAGAGCGGTTCCTGCAGATGCTGATGAGCCAGTGGCGCGTGGAGAACTGAGCGCGGCCTGGTGCGTATCCGATGAAATGGCAGCCTGCTCTCCATCCACATGAGCAGTGCAGCGGCCCCGGTGCAGATTACTCGGCGTAGCTTGCGGTGTTCTTGCCGTGCCGTTTGGCGTGATAGAGCGCCTTGTCCGCCTTCGCCAGCCAATCTTCTGCGCTGCCCGTGCCAGCCGCTGCGGCGATGCCGATACTGACGCTGAACTGGATATGGGCTGTTTCAGGGGCGCCCGGCTCCTGCAGGTAGTGCCTTATCTGCTCGGCCACATCCATGGCCTCTGCCGGTATCCGCTGGCGCAGCAGGACGGCGAACTCATCACCGCCCAGACGCGCCGGCATGTCGCCCGGCTGGGCCAGCTGACGCAGCACTACCGCGATGCGGCGAAGCACCTCATCGCCGGCACGATGGCCATGCGAGTCATTGATCCGCTTGAAATCATCAACATCAAGCATCAGCAGGCACGCGTCGCCGCCGTGGTGCTGCCCCGTCTGCAGCACCTGCTGGGCGCGCTGGATCAGGAAGCCGCGGTTGGCCAGCTCCACCAACGGATCCATCCGGCTCAGGCGCTGCAGTTGGCGATTCTGTGATTTCACCCGGCGCGCCAGCCGCCAGCTCAGCACGCTCAACCCGATCCCGTAGACGAACAGGAAAGGCAGGCTGAGGACAACCGTGCGCTGCGAGGTGATGGGTTGATAAGGCAGGCCCAGGGCAAGCCAGGTGGCGGCGAACCCGATCACCAGGGCCAGGGTTGCCCTCGTTGCCAGGCGGATGCCGCCAG
Source organism: Stenotrophomonas sp. RIT309 (assembly GCF_000632045.1). Lineage (NCBI taxonomy): Bacteria > Pseudomonadati > Pseudomonadota > Gammaproteobacteria > Lysobacterales > Lysobacteraceae > Stenotrophomonas > Stenotrophomonas sp. RIT309. Next base: position 272,670 of record NZ_JFYS01000001.1, on the reverse strand, counting down.
CGGCGATCTTGTCGGCCACCAGCAGCGCGGCAAACAACGCACTGGGCACCGTGCTGAGGGCCATGAAGGCGATCCATGCGCCTCCAAAAAGAGAGTCGACGATCATGCAGCGGAACTGCGCTGCTGCCGGCTCGCGGGCGCGACGTGTCAGGAGCATCGCCAGCGCCGGCCATGCGAGGGCGTTGAGCAACAGCAGCACCCAGGGCGCAGCATCCGCCTGACGCTCCAGAATGATCGAGGCAATCGGAAGCGCGCCCAAGCCGTTCCCCACGAAGCGCATCCAGCCGATGCGCCGGGCTGCACCGACGCCCTCGACGGCGACTTCTGTTGAGTCAGTGAGAAACGGCATTGCCAGCTCTCCTGATGATCACTCCCCTGCAATTCACCCGGACACCCCTTTGTGCGCGAGTCTGACATCTGTACGTCAACGACAGGTCAGTGAGGCAAGGGAGTGCTGCCATCGCAGCCGCATGCCGAGGCTGCGCACATGGGTTGATGGGCCGTGCGGCAGCCCTTCATCCGCCTGTGTTGCAGCGTTAACGCCCCGTGGCAGAGGCTGGTCAACACGCCCGAGGAGCACACTCCAGTGAACGAGAAAAAGCTGCGGGATGACCTGCCTTTCAACCCTGGCGCCGACGTGGACGATGCGTCGAAGAGCCATACCCCGGACAGGCTCAGGAATGACAAAGCGACATGGAAGGAGCACGACATGCCCGATGATGGTGATGACCCCAAAGCTGCGCCCGACGACTACGAACGGCCTGATCCAGATCCGACCGGGTAGGCACAGCGGGCTGACGCCCATTGAAGCCAACGGTGCATGTCACGCCACATGGCGTGCGCCCTTGCTGAAGGTGCGCCCGCGCCGGATCGCGTGTTGCCGGCCAGCGGCCGGCACTACCGGACGCGACGCATGGGTAACGCCGGGTCATTCCCGGCGGACGCAAAGATGGGTAGCGCCGGGCCATGCCCGGCGGACGCAAAGATGGGTAGCGCCGGGCCATGCCCGGCGGATGCGAAGAACAGAAGGGCCGCAGGCATTCGATGCGGTGGAACAGCCGTGCGGAGTTCTTGAGTTCTGCTGTGGACAGATGATCAGCTGGCGTCGACGCCAGCCAGATCGCCATCGCTGCCGATCTCCCAACGCAGTTCGAAGTTCAGTTCCAGCTGTTGTCCCGGCTGCAACCGGGTCGGCGCCAGCGTGAATCCATCGGGTGGGCCGGTCTGCGGTTCCACGCAGGTGGCGTGCGCCGCCCCGTCGTAGACCACCCAGTGATCGGTGTCGGCGCTCAGCCGCAGCCGCTGGCCGGCGGCAAGCAGCGTCACTTCGGCCGGGTTGATGAAGCAGTCATCCCACGGCCCCTGCGTTGGATGCACGCAGGGCAAGGTGGCGATGCCCTCCCCGTCGCGCGGGTACATCGCGCTGGGTGCGAACAGCAGTCGATCCGGCTTGCGGAACCAGGGATGCCAGCCAAGCACGGCTGGCATTGCCATGGCACCGGCCTGCACTGCGAGGCGCAGCTTCAGGCGGTCGGGTTGCACGAGGAGATGCTGCGATGCCCTGCCTCCGAAGGGCCAATAGGCGTCCTCAGGCAGGTCCAGCGACAGCGAGGCGCCGTCCGGTTCAAGGCGGTCGATGCGCCACGGCCGTGAGAAGCCGACGCCATGGATGGCGTGCATTCCGAAGTTCACCGGCAGCTGATAGGGCCTGCCTTCGAAGGCGAAGCGTCCGTGCCGGATGCGCCCGGCCCAGGGCAGCATGGGATAGCACCCCCACGCAATGCCCGCCTGCCCTACTTCATGTTCGCTGACGAGCCAGTCCACACCGTCACAGCGTAGTTGGGCGATGCGCCCACCGGCTTCCGGTGCAAGCGCGACCTCCAGCCTGCCTGCCCGCAACCAGTGCAGTGGGCCGGCCGGCAGTGCCGCCTGCGCATCATCCGTGGGCGAAGTCGGCTCAGGTGCCATAGGGATGGATCGTCCGGATGCTGCCATCTGCTTCCATGTGCAGCGGTGTGCACTTGACCGAACGCAGGTGGGTGACCCCGCCGGACAACAACGCGTCGTGATAGAACAGGTACCACCGCCCTTGGAACGCACAGATGGAGTGATGGGTTGTCCAGCCCACCACGGGGGTGAGGATCACGCCGCGATAGGTGAACGGCCCGTACGGGCTGTCGCTGGTGGCATAGCACAGCAGGTGCGTATCACCAGTGGAGTACGACAGGTAATACCGGCCCTGGTGCTTGTGCAGCCACGGTCCTTCGAAGAAGCGACGGGCATGGTCGTCGGCGCGCAGCGGCTGCCCGTGCTCGTCCAGGATGACGATCTCCCGGGTGGGTTCGGCAAGCCGGGTCATGCCGGCGTCCAGTCGCCCGATACGCGGGCCCAGTGCCGGCGCCTCGCCGGCAGGTTCTTCATGCGCCGGGTCGTAGCGGTTGTCGCGATACTTCTGCAGCTGGCCACCCCAGATGCCACCGAAACAGAGGTAGTGCGCGCCGTCGTCGTCCTCGAACACGGCCGGGTCGATCGAGTACGCGCCCTCGATGGGTTCGGGTTCGGGAGTGAACGGGCCCTCCGGCCGATCCGCCGCCGCAACGCCGATACGGAACATGCCGTGGGCGTCCTTGGCCGGGAAGTACAGGTAATAGCGGCCATCGCGGGAGGCGGCATCCGGTGCCCACATCTGCTGGCTGGCCCAGGGCACGTCGCGCACATGCAGCGCCACGCCGCAGTCGGTGGCCTCGCCCTCCGGCGTGTCCATCCGCAGCACGTGGTAGTCCTGCATGCCGAAGTGCCCGCCCTCATCGTCGAAGGGGGCGCCGCTGTCGATGTCGTGCGATGGATAGATGTACAGCCGTCCCTCGAACACATGGGCCGAAGGGTCGGCCGTGTAGATGTGGCTTACCAGGGGCTGGGAGATGGCGTGTGCTGCCAGTTGCTGCAGATCGCTGCCCTGGCGCCGCGACTGCAGGTCCTGCTCGATGCGGGTCTCCATGCGCTTGTTGATCTCGTAGAGGAAAAGCAGCGCTACTGCAGCCAGAAACGGCAGGGAGCAGTACACACTCACCGTCAGGCGGATACCATCCACCACGGCTTCGGGCTGTTGCGGTGCGCCTGCCTGGTAGCCGTGATGGGCGAGGATGCCGGCGACCAGCGCGCCACCGATGCTGAGCCCGATCTTCAGGCCACACAGCATCGCCGAGAAGACGATGGCGGTGGCACGGCGATGGTTCTTCCATTCGGAGTAGTCGGCGACGTCGGCGATCATCGCCCACAGCAGCGGGATGGTGATGCCGTAGCAGAACCCGTGCAGCATGAAGGCAGCGAAGGCCACGGCGACCGCCGTGGGCGGGAAGAAATAGAACGCCAGCAGGAACACGGTGGACACCAGCAAGGCACCGCCAAAGACATCACGCTTGCCGAAACGGTCGGCCAGGCGGCGCGATACACCGATGCCCAGGATCATGCAGACGATGCCGCAGGCGTTGAACAGGCTGAATGCCGATGTTGCCGGATCCTTCGGCCAGGCGAACCCGGCCAGGCCCAGACCGTTGAGTGCCGCGTTGACGGCGCCGATGAAGCGGTTGAAGCCGGAGCTGTCGAGAAATCCCGCCAGGGCGGCCTCGCTCATGTAGTACTGGAAGTAGTAGACGTAGGTACCGCCCTTCAGCGACAGGTTGATGAAGACCAGGATGGTCAGCGCCAGCATCACCTTCCATGGGCGGTTGCGCAGCAGGTCGGACAGGTCCTGCAGCACCCCGGCAGTCTGTTCCTTCGCCGGTACGATGCGCTCGCGCGTGGTGGCGAAGGTGATCAGGAAGAACACCGTTCCCACCACCGCAAATACCGTCATGACCCGCTCGAAGCCCAGCACCCGGTCGCCGTCGCCGAGGATCAGCACCAGCGGCAGCAGCAGGACCTGGATGATGAACTGCGCGATCATCACCGCCACGAAGCGGTAGGCCGACAGGCTGTTGCGCTGGGCCATGCTGCCGGTGAGCACGCCACTGAGTGCCGAGTACGGCAGATTGTTGGCCGCATACACGAGCATCAACAGGCCGTAGGTGGCCAGGGCGTAGACGACCTTGGCGCGCGGCGCCAGGTCGGGGGTGCTGAAGGCCAGCAGTGACAGCACCCCGAAGGGAATCGCCGTCCACAGGATCCACGGCCGGAACTTGCCCCAGCGGCTGACCGTGCGATCGGCGGCGATGCCGATCAACGGGGTGAACACGAAGGCACCGAGCACGCCGATCACGAAGATGATCGTGGCGGCCGTGGCGGGCGGCAGCCGGTACACATCGGTGTAGAAGAACGCGAGGTAGGTGATCAGCGTCTGGAAGATCAGGTTGGCGGCCAGGTCGCCCAGGCTGTAGCCGAGCTTCTCCCGGATGGACAGCGTGTGCCCGGTGCTTTCGATGCGGCGCGCATCAGTCACGGTTGGTCTCCACGGTGAACCCGGCCTTCGCGCGGATGTCGGCGCTGGAGCTGCCCACCCATGCCTCGTATGCGCCCGCCGGCACGGCATAGCCGCCGCGCGCGTCGTCATAGTGGCGCAGGGCCTGCTGCGCTTCCAGGTCGAACACCACGGTGCGCCGCTCGCCTGCGGCCAGGTGCACACGCTGGAAGCCGCGCAATGTCTGGCGTGCGTCGCCAGGCCCGGCCTGCAGCCGTCGCACATACAGCTGGACCACTTCGTCGCCGGCGCGCTTGCCCGTGTTGGCGATCTCGACCTGCACCTTGAGTGTACCGTCGTTGGCGATGCGCGTTGAATCGAGCTGCAGCCTGCCGTAGTCGAAGCGGGTGTACGACAGCCCGTGCCCGAACGGATACAGCGGGGTACCGCGGAAGTAGCGGTAGGTGCGTCCTTCCATCGTGTAGTCGTCAAAGGCCGGCATCGCCTCGTCCGCCTTGTAGAAGGTCACCGGCAGGCGCCCGCCCGGATTGACGTCGCCGAACAGCGCCTGGCCGACGGCGGTGCCGCCGCGTTGCCCGGGATACCAGCTCATCAGGATGGCGGACAGATTCTGCTGCGCCCAGTCCACCGCCATGGCAGAGCCGCCGGTGAGGACCATCACCACCGGTTTGCCGGTGGCATGCAGCGCTTCCAGCAGCGAGCGCTGGGGCGCGGGCAGGCGCAGGTCGGTACGGTCGCCGCCGGCGAAGCCCGGGTAGTTGACCTTCATCTCTTCGCCTTCGACGTCGCCGGTGAGGCCGCCCACGAACACCACCACATCGGCGTTGCGCGCGGCCTCCAGTGCCGCTTCGAACGGCGGCTTGGCTCCGGGCATGCGCCACCCCAGGCGGACGCCGGCATCGCGCTCGGCGTCGAAGTACTCAAGCCTCAGGTCATAGGCGCGGCCGGCCTGCAGGTCCAGGTCCGCGCCATCGCCGTGCAGGCGATCACTGTTGGCCCAGTGGTCCAGCACCCGCTTGCCGTCCACGTAGAGGCGGAAACCATCGTCGGCGGCCGCCTCGATCCGGTAGCGCCCCGAGACGGGCGGCAGCAACTGGCCAGTCCAGCGGATGCTGAAACCATCGCTGGGGATGCCCTGCCCCGGTGCGGCTTCACCACGGGCCAGCAGGTTGTCGGTCGGGGAGCCCCGATCCCAGCGGAATCCGATCTGGGCATCGGTGCGGACCAGGGCCGGAGTGCCGGAAAGATCGGCGGTACGGAAGTACTCGCCGCGCAGCCCGCGCTCCGGGGAGTCAGCCGACGGGCGCAGGTAGGTCGCTTCGATCAAGGGTGTAGCGCTGGGATCGTCGCGCCCTTCAACCAGGTCCACGCCGCGTGCGTAGCTCACCTCGATTCCCTTGGCGGCATCGCGGATGCCCTGCAGGAGGGTGACCGGCGCGGCCGGGGTGCCGAAGTAGTTGCCGAGCAATGCCATGGTGTCATCGGCCGTGGGGCCGATCACGGCGATGCGCTTCAGGTTGCGGGACAGCGGCAGCACGCCATCGTTCTTCAGCAGCACCAGCGATTCCTGGGCGGCCTTCAGGGCCAGTGCATCATGCGCCGGAGCCTGGTTGACCGACGCGGGAATCTGCGCCCAGCGCACGCGCTCGGGTGGGTCGAACATGCCCAGCCGCATCCGCGCGGCAAACAGGCGGGTCACCGCATCGTCGATCTCCGCCTCGCTGATCAGGCCCTGCCGTACTGCCGCCGGCAGCGTGGCGTACTCCTGGCCGCACTCCAGTTCGGTGCCGTTGCGGACCGCCAACGCGGCAGCCGCCTCGCGGCTTGGAACGATCCGGTGATGTTTCCAGATGTCGACGATGGCCCAGCAGTCGGACACCACGTAGCCCTTGAAGCCCCAGTCGCGGCGCAGCACGTCGCGCAGCAGGAACCGGCTGGCGCTGGCGGACTCGCCGTACACCCGGTTGTAGGCGCCCATCACCGCGTCCACCTGCCCCTCTTTCACCAGCGCCTCGAACGCGGGCAGGTAGGTGTCGTACAGGTCGCGCTTGCTCGGGCGCGCATCGAAGTGGTGGCGGTCGGCCTCGGGGCCACTGTGCACGGCCAGGTGCTTGGCGGTGGCGTCGAGCTTGCGGTACACCGGGTCATCGCCCTGCAGACCGTGCACGAAGGCCACGCCCATGCGGGCGGTGAGGTACGGGTCCTCGCCGTAGGTTTCCTGGCCACGGCCCCATCGCGGGTCGCGGAAGATGTTGATGTTCGGCGACCAGTAGGTCAGCCCCTGGTAGCGGCCATGCGAGCCTTCACGGAGGAACTGGTGGTGCTTGGCACGGGCTTCGTCGCTGATGGTGCTGGCCACCTGCCCCATCAGCGGCACATCGAAGGTGGCCGCCAGGCCGATGGCCTGCGGAAACACGGTGGCCTGCCCTGCCCGCGCCACGCCATGCAGGCCTTCGTTCCACCAGTCGTAGGCGGGAACGCCCAGGCGCTCGATCGCGGGCGCGGCGTTCTGCATCTGCGCTGCCTTCTCCTCCAGGGTCATCCGTGCGACCAGGGCAGCGGCGCGGTTTTCGAAGCTGGCCGAGGTGTCGAGCCAGGGCGCCGGCTCGGATGCGTAACCCGTGCCCGCCAGCGCGATGGCTGCGCACAGGGCCAGCGTGCGGAAGATGGGAGTGCGCGTCATCATTTGCTCCTCAATGCACGCTCGTCGCGCGCGAATGGTCCCAGCAGGGCGCCGACGAAGCCGCCTGCACGATCCGTACTCAACACCGTTCCGTCCACGTCATCGGCCAGTGTCTGCCAGCCACGCCCGTCGCCGCTGTCGAAGGCGAACGCATAGCGGCCTTCGTCACCGGCGATCTTCAGGCGCAGCGACGTCGCTGCCGTTGCCTGGCGCGTTGCCAGGGTGCGGGTGACACCGCTGCCGTCGCGCGCTTCCAGGAAGACCGCCACGCGGTCACCGCCGAGGCTGCGCACGCCAAGGAAATACCAGTGGGTCTCGCTCTGGAAAGCTGCCAGGCCTGCGGCCACGCCCGCCGCCGGCCGGGTCATGGCCGTGCTGGATTCGAAGCGCAGGTGCTGCTGGCGCCGGCCGAGGAACGCGGGGTTGCGCAGCGTGTCCAGGTTCTCCGCCAGCGGGTGCACGGCCAAGGCCCCCGGTCGCTCGCGCAGGTCCGCCCACGGCTGCCTGGGGATGCGCACGCGCAGCCAGCCGCTGCCGAGTGCCGGCGCATCGAATTCGTCACGTTCGGTGAAATTGCCGGTGGACGGCGCCTGCGACGCTTCGCCCTGCATCCAGGAGGGCGCTCTGGCCACATACGGAATGGCCTGGTTGGCCGGCAGGATCACCGGCCAGCCGTCACGCCATTGCACCGGCAGCAGATAGGTCTCGCGCCCGGTGTTGTAGTGGCGCGTGTCGTAGTTGCGGCTGGCAAGGAACACCGCCCACCATGAGCCGTCCGGCCCCTCCACCAGATCCGCATGTCCGGCATTGGTGATCGGCAACGGCCTGTCGGCGGGCAGGTCACGCTGGGTGAGAATCGGATTGCCCACATACGGCACGTAGGGCCCCCACACATCACGGCTGCGCAGCACCACCTGCGAATGTTGTGGCCCGGTGCCGCCTTCCGCGTCGGAGAGGTAGTACCAGCCATCGCGTTGGTAGATGTGCGGCCCCTCGATCCAGATAGGGTTCCTGGCCGGCTCCACCCCGCCGTCGATCAACACCTTGCGGGGACCTACCGGGGCGAAGGTCGCCAGATCAATCTGCTGCATCCAGATGGCACGGTGGCCCTCGTAACGTGGCGGGCCGGGCGGTACATCGTTGTTGAGCAGATACACGGTGCCGTCGTTGTCGAAGAACAATGACGGATCGATTCCATCGATGCCAGGCAGCCAGTGCGGGTCGGACCAGGGACCGGCAGGATCACGGGCGGTAGCGATGAAGTTGCCGCCGCTGTCGACGGCCGTGGTGACCACGTAGAACATGCCGTCGTGGTAACTGATGGCCGGCGCGAAGATACCGCGCGACACGCCCAGTCCGTCGAAGTCCAGCTGCGACGGTCGGTCGATCACATTGCCGATCTGCTTCCAGTGCACCAGGTCCACGCTTTCGAATACCGGGATGCCCGGGAAGTAGGTGAAGCTGGAATTGACCAGATAGAAGCGCCCGTTTGCGGCGACGATGCTGGGGTCGGCATGGAACCCGGCAAGAATCGGGTTGCGATAGTGCCCGGCCGGCAACGGCGCATCGAAGGCCGCGTCGCGACCGCTGTACTCGAACCAGTCGAAGTAGACCGGCGGCGCTGCCCACGCCTGCGGCAGCAACGACATCAACACGAGTACTGGAGCCAGCAGCAGACGCATCAGGGAACCTCCGCAGGGGTGATGGAAAGCTCGAACGGGCCGGCGGGCGCCCCACTGCTGTCGCGCAGGGTGCACACCGGGCCATCGGCCCAGCAGTAGCGCACGCGCCCGCCCGCGTCTGCCAGCGGGCTGCGCAGCACGACGTCGAGCCCGTCCAGCACCGCGTCGGCGTAGTGGCAGTGGTGCGCATCGGCGTCGCACAGCTCGAAGCCGATGGGGCCGTTCGCGCCGGTCGTGACCAGGGTGCCGGTGACCCCGTTGAAGCGGATACGCACGCCGGCGCGGGTGGCCGATGCCGTGTGTGCAGTTGGGCCGGCGGGCGCCAGGCTGCGCTCGCCATAGACCACATGGCGCGCTGCCCGCGCCAGCCGCCGGCCCAGTTCCTGCTTGTTCGGCGGGTGGATTTCGTAGGCATCGCCGATGTCGATGGCCACGGCCAGCCCGGTGCGCGGGTCTTCCGCCGCAGCGAGCCGCTGCGCCTCGCGCACCTGCGCCCAGCCACTTTCAACCGGCGCCACGGGGGGCTGGCCATAGCCGGCCAGCTGCACCAGCAGCAGCGGCGTGTGCGCGCCGAACCGCCCCCGCCAGTCGTCACGCAGGCTGCGCAGGCGTGCGAGGTATGCCGTTGCGTCGCCGGTGTTGGATTCACCCTGGTACCACAGCATGCCGCGCAGGCCATAGGCACCCAGCGGCGCGATCATGCCGTTGTACAGCGTCGACAGTCCCGTGGCGGCGTGCCACGGTGCCAGCGGCGGCGCCTGTGCGCCGGGCGCCACCCGGTACTGCCAGCGGGCATCCAGCTCGATGCGCGTACCGTCATCCAGGCCGATGGCGTGCGCGCTCGCGGGCCCTGCAAGGCCGCCCTCACCGTAGGTGTCCAGGACATTGATCACCACGGTGTTGGCGCCGGCTTTCAGCAATCCGGCTGGCAGCGCATAGGTTCGCCGCTCGCCCGCACCGTACTGGCTGCCCACGGCCACGCCGTTCACCCAGGTCATGTCCGTCTCGTCGATGGGGCCGAGCTCGAGCTGTGCGCGCTTGGCGGCCTGGTCGGCGCTCAGTGTCACCTGGGTGCGGTACCAGACCATGCCGTTGTAGCCGGCCAGCGCTGGCACACCCCAGCGCTCCCACGCCCCGAGCGTGGCAGGGGCGCGTTGCCATCCACGGCTGTCGCTGCTTGGCTGCCAGGGTGCATCGGCGGCGGCATCGGCGCGTGTTGTCCACCAGTGTTGCCACTGCTGGCCCCAACGTTCGTTTGCCGCCGCCGGATCACGCGCGTACAGCGCGAACACGTCAAGCGCTGGGCCCAGGCCATCCTGCATGCGCAGGGCATTGCTGCTGGTCCAGGCCTCGATACGCGAGCCGCCCCACGCTGCCTGGATCAGCCCCATCGGAACGTCGACGGTCTTGCGCAGTTCACGCGCAAAGTAGAAACACGCGGCGGAAAAGTCACGCACGGTGTCCGGTGACGCGGGGCGCCATGCCACAGATGCGGAAAAATCACTCTGCGGTGAAACCGCCGCCGCCTTCGGCACGGTGAACAGGCGGATCCCCGGTTCCGTAGCGGAGGCGATCTCGCTGCCTGCATCTAGCGCGCGCCATAGCGGAAGCTCCATGTTCGACTGCCCGGAACACAACCAGACATCGCCGATCTGCACGTCGCGCACGATCTGGCTGGCATGCCCGGACCGGACCGACATTTCGTAAGGTCCGCCGGCTGCCGCAGGCGGCAGCGTTGCGTGCCAGCGGCCATCGCCAGCCGCGTGCGCGCTGACAGTGCGCCCTGCAAACGCCACGGAAACCGAGGCGCCCGGCGTGGCCTGGCCCCATACCGGAATGAGCCGGTCACGCTGCAGCACGGCGTGATCCTGGAACAGCGGATGCAGCAGCGCCATCGTTGGTTCCTGTGCCGCTGCACGCGTGGCGCAGTTGCCCATGGCAACCAGCAGCAGCCAGCCCACCCACGACGTCGGCTTCATCGGCCATCTCCTGGCGCGGAGGGAAACTGCAGGGCCTGGTACCAGGCAAGCGGATGCGGCGGCGCGGCTTCGCCTGCGGGCAACGGTCTGCCGCTCACCGACTGGAAATACGCCACGCTGGCATCGCGCCACCACTGTGCTTCGCGCTGCTGGATACGCAGGAAGGCCGTGACCTGCGCATGTCGTTGCGCATCCACCTTGCCCTGCAGCCCCGCCCAGGTGGCCTGCATGCCCTGGACTTGCCGTACCCCCAGCGAATAGCGCCCGACCAGTTCGTCCCACAGCGTTCGCCCCGAGGCCATGCGGTGATCCCACGGCACGTGGTGGAACCACAACAGCAGCGGCTCCGGAACCCGCGCCAGGTCGCCATACTGCTCGGCCACGCCGGGGGAATACTGGGCCACAGCGTTGCTGCCGCGCGCGGTGCGGTCGAAGCCGATGCCGTTGCGATCCGCACGGTGGTAGTACACCGACGTCCAATCCGCGCGCGGGCCACCATCGACCCATGGACCGGGACCATAGTGGTGTCCCCGCGCCATCAGGTGGTGCAGGCCCAACGGCGTCATGTAGTTCACCGCGGCCTCGCGCGAGGCCATCATCATCCCGACGATGGGCTGCACCACGCCGGGATCGGCTGAGAACGTCAGCGCCGCCCAGTCCGCCGCGATGTCCTGGGCCGATTGCCGCGGATCCCACGCAAGGCGCCCGAAGGCGTACCAGTTGGCCTGGTCGAAGTGCGATCCACTCCAGGTGCGGTCGTTGCCGATGTTGGCGACCCCGGCCATGCCGGCCAGGGACTGCGCCACGGTGCCCCCCCTGCCGCGTGTGCGGGTGTCGGCCCGCAGCACTTCCTCGTACAACGGCCCCAGGTAAACCAGATGCGTGGCAAAGCCCAGGTACTCCTTGGTGATCTGCACTTCCATCACCAGCGGCGTGCGCGGCATGGCTCCGAACAGCGGATGGAACGGCTCACGCGGCTGGAAGTCGATGGGCCCGTTCTTCACCTGCAGCACCACGTTCGGGCGGAACGCACCATCCAGGCCGGCGAATTCGCTGTAGGCCTGCGTGGCGCGGTCCGCAGGAACGTCGTGCGCATACACGAAGGCGCGCCACATCACCACGCCGCCGTGCGCGGCCAGCGCATCGGCCAGCAGGTTGGCGCCGTCGGCGTGCGAGCGGCCGTAGTCCTGCGGGCCGGGCTGCCCTTCCGAATTGGCCTTCACCAGGAAGCCACCGAAATCGGGAATGCGCGCGTAGATCTGGTCGGCTTTGTCGCGCCACCAGCGTTGCACGGCCGGGTCGAGCGGATCGGCGGTGTCGAGCCCGCCCAGCTCGATGGGTGCGCTGAAGCGTGCACTCAGGTAGACACGGATGCCGTACGGACGGAACAGATCGGCCAGTGTTGCCGCTTTGTCGAGATAGTCCGGCGCAAGACTCTGTGCGTTTGCATTCACGTTGTTGAGCACGGTGCCGTTGATGCCTACGGATGCGTTGGCGCGTGCATAGTCGGTGTAGCGCGGGTCGCGCCACTCCGGCAACGTCTGCCAGTCCCACAGTGAACGGCCTGCGTAGCCACGTTCGACATGGCCATCCAGGTTGTCCCAGTGATTGAGCACGCGCAGCCGGAGCCGTGGCGATTGGCGCACATCGAGAGCGTCCAGTGCCGCGCCCGTCTGCAGCAGCCGCAGCAGGTGGAACACCCCGTACAGCACGCCGATATCCCGCGGTGCGGCAACCAGCAGCGCATCGCGCCCGCCCACCTGTGTGCGCTTGAGCAGGTAGCCTTCCTCGCCCAGCGGCTGCATCTGCGCACGCAACGGCGCGATCAACGCCGAAGACTGCGGCGTACCCAGCACCAGCATGGGGCCGGTGGCTGCCGTACCCGCCAACTGCGGAGCGCTGCCGAGCAGCCCGGCCAGTCCACGCTGCAGTTCATCGCGCGCGGCGCGCTGCGTGGCTGTGTGATCAGGGGCCACCACCTGCCCCAGGCGGGTGCGGTAGTCGGCAGCGAGGGCCGGTTCGAGCGGGACGTAGCGCATCCACAGGGCATGGCCATCCTCTGCGCGCGCGTCGCCGATGCAGGCCAGCAGCGCCAGCACGGCAGCGAACATCCAATGACACCGCTCGCCATCCGGACCGGACCGTTGGACGGCCGGCAAACCTTGTAAGCTCCGAACGTGCGCGGGCTTCGGCAGCGTCACAGAGAAGAACGGGAGCGCGTATTGGACAAGCCGAAGAAATCGGTCCGCCGCAAAACCAGTGGCGTGACGATCGACGAGGTGGCGGCCCTGGCCGGAGTGTCGCCGATGACGGTGTCGCGGGCGATCAACCAGGGCAAGGTGCGCGACGTCACCCGCGAGCGCGTGATGCGCGCAGTGCGTGAACTGGGCTATACGCCCAACCTCGCCGCCAGTTCGCTGGCCGCCGCGCAGCACACGCGTATTGCACTGATCTACACCGACCCCAGCGGTGCCTACCTGCGCGAACTGCTGGTCGGCCTGCTGCGCGTAGCGTCCAACGCTGCCATCCAGCTGGTCATCGACTACTGGGACGAGCCGGGCCCCGCGGCCCAGCGCAAGGCCGCGCGTGCTCTGGCCGGGCGGGTGGACGGCGTCATCCTGCCGCCGCCGCTGTGCGAATCGAAGCCCGTGGTGACCGAGCTGGTCAAGGCCGGCATCCCGGTGGTGGCTATCGCGCCGGGTCACCTCGGCAATGACATTTCCTGCGTGCGCATCGATGACTTCCACGCCGGCAGGGAATTGGCTGAACACCTGATCCAGCAGGGCCACCGCCGCATCGGCTTCATCTGCGGGCGCACCGACCTCAGTGCCAGCGCGCGGCGCTATGACGGCTTTGTCAGCGCGCTGCACGACGCCGGGCTGGAGGTCGACCCCGCCCTGGTCGAACAGGGCGACTACACCTACCGCTCCGGGCTGGCCGCTGCCGAGAAACTGCTGTGCCAGCCGAGGCCGCCCACCGCAATCCTGGCCAGCAACGACGATATGGGCGCGGCAGCGATCTCCGTCGCGCACCGGCGTGGCCTGGAGGTGCCCCGCGACCTGTCGGTGGTCGGCTTCGATGACAGCTCCGCCGCCACGACGGTCTGGCCCGAGCTCACCACCATCCATCAGCCCATCGCCTCGATGGCCGATGCCGCCATCGAGATCCTGCTGCGCACCATCCGCCGCCGCAGCGAGGGCGTGCGCGTGTTGACCGACCACGTGGTGCCGCACCGGCTGGTGGTGCGCGATTCGGTCACGCGCCCACCCGGTTCCCGATAGCGCAGGACGAAGCGTCACGGTCACGCGCCTGCGCACCCGACGCTGGTCTCCGCCTCGTTCAGGGCGCCCAGCGCGACACGTGACACCGACAGTGTCATCGCCCCCGCCGTTCCGATCGACCACGGGCGATCCAGCTTGCCGACGTCCGCGCCTGCGGCTGCAAGGCACTTCAGCGGCACGCCCACGCGCGTCCATTGGCCCACCGGCAGTTTTGCCAGCGTCGACGTGAGCGCAATGCGGGCCGAGCAGCCCGTGCCGCAGCCCACCGCCAACCAGGCCTCGCCACGGGGTGCAGACTCCACCCGCAACGTGGTCAGCAGCATCAGGTCGCCGTTGCTTTCGCGCTGCAGGTCCAGTGCCGTGTGTGACTGCAGCGCGGCAACTGCCTCAGCCTTGCCCGACCAGGCCAGGCGGCGGCCGTCTTCCTGTGCCAGGTGGTCCACGCCGGTGACTTTGAGCAGATCGCCCTCCAGGGCGTCCGGCACCTTGGTGACCGTGACGCCCTGCCCCGTGCTGTTCTGCAGGCGCAGGGCCATGCCTGAACCGGCTTCGCCGCGCGCGAAGAAGACGCCGGTGGCACCTTCATTGCCAGTTACCCCGGAGACTTCCGGCAGCGCCGCCAGATCGCCGTTGTCGGCGTAGGACAGGCCGAAGCCGAAGGCGAACTGCGGGTTGTAATCCTTCTGCCCCACATTGTTGGCGTACTGCGTCGCCGTGCGCGGCCAGCTGAAGCTCAACCTGCCCTTGAAATCGTGCTGCACGCTGCCATCAGGCCTGCGCAGCAGCACGTCGGCAACGCCAGCACCTTCCGAGCCGGGCAGCCACGCCGCCACGAACGCATCAGCGGCGTTGATCTCGCGGTTGACCCACAGCGGGCGTCCGCTCAGGAACACGGCCACCACCGGAATGCCGTCGGCCTTCAGCCGCTTGATCAGGTCAAGGTCGGCATCGTCCCCCGGCTTGTAGGCCAGCGTCGGCAGATCGCCCTGGAACTCGGCATACGGGCTCTCGCCGAATACCACCACGGCCACATCCGGCTTCGTTACATATTTCCCATCGACCGCCAGCACTGCCTCGCCACCCGCGGCCGACGCCTGCTGGGCGATGCCCTCGTAGATCGTGTCCGCATTGGGGAAGTCCTTGCGGGTCGTGCCGGTGCCCTGCCAGTTCAGCGTCCAGCCGCCGGCCTGCTTGCCCACGTCGTTGGCGCCGTCACCGGCCACCAGGATCCGTTGCTTGGGCGACAGTGGCAACACGCCCCCCTGGTTCTTCAGCAGTACCAGCGATTCGCGCACCGCCTGCCGTGCCAGCGCACGATGTTCCGGTGCGCCTATGAGGGCGAACTGGCCGCCGACCGCACGTGTGGACGGCTTGCCGGCCTCGAACAGACCCAGCCGCATCTTGACGCGCAGGATCCGGCGCACCGCCTCGTCCAACCGTTGCTGGCTGATGGTGCCGTTCTTCACGGCGGCCAGCGTGGTTTCGTAGAAGCCCTTCCAGCTGTCCGAGGCCATGGCCATGTCCAGGCCCGCATTGATGGTGGCCGGGCAATCGGTGGTCGTGCAGCCCTTGACCTGCCCGTGGCCGTTCCAGTCGCCCACCACGAACCCAACGAAGTGCATGCGGCCCTTCAACGCATCGGTCAGGTACTGCCTGTGACCATGCATTTTTTCGCCGTTGACGCTGTTGAAGGAGGCCATGACGGTCTGTGCGCCTGCAGCGATCGCCGGCGGATACCCGGCCGCGTGGATGCGCACCAGGTCCGCTTCGCTGATCCGGGTATCCCCCTGGTCCTTGCCATCGGTAGTGCCACCGTCGCCGAGGAAGTGCTTCACCGATGCGATCACATGACGACCATCGAGGAACGCGGGCGTACCCACTTTGCCCTGCAGCCCCTCGACCATTGCACCGGCATAGCTGGCCACCACCTCGGGCGATTCGGAATAGCCCTCATAGGTGCGCCCCCAGCGGTCGTCCTGCGGTACCGCCACGGTTGGTGCGAACGCCCACTCCATCCCGGTCGCACGGGTCTCCAGCGCGGTCACCTCGCCGATCCGGCGCAGCATATCCGGGTTGCGGGCCGCGCCCAGGCCGATGTTGTGCGGGAACAGCGTCGCGCCGATGATGTTGCTCTGCCCGTGCACGGCATCAATGCCGAACAGCACCGGGATGGCTTTGCCGCCGTTGGAGGTGTCCATCGACGCCGCGTAGAACGCATCGGCCAGCGCCAGCCATTCGGCCGGCGCGGCATCGTAACGGCCACCGGGATCGGAATTGCCACCGGCCAGGACCGAGCCCAACCGATAGCGGCGCACGTCGTCGGGCGTGATGCTGGCGATATCTCCCTGCACCAGCTGGCCGACCTTTTCCTCCACCGTCATGGTGGCCATCAGGTCGGTGATGCGCTTTTCCAGCGCGGGGTCCTCGGCCAGTGGCCAGGCGACCTGCGGCCACGGGTCCGGCGTCGCGGCTGCAGTTGCAGCTGCTTTCTCATCCTTGCCGCAGGCCGCCAGTGCCAGCAGCAGCGTGGTCAGCAGCACGCCAGCGTGGGCGCGGCTAACGTGTCGATGGGTCATCGCGTTCATCCTTCCATCTGCTCCAGTTCCTTGCCCTTGGTTTCGTGCACGTACCTGAGCACGAAGAACACCGAAATGACCGCCGCCACCAGATAGATGCTGTACGTGGCTGCCAGCCCGGTGGCGGCCAGCAGAATCGGGAAGGTCACGGTGACGGCGAAATTGGCGGTCCACTGCGCCGCACCGGCCACCGCCAGGCCCGAACCGCGGATCTGGTTGGGGAACATCTCGCCCAGCATCACCCACATCACCGGGCCCCACGAGATGTTGAAGAACACGACATAGGCATTGGCCGCCACCAGCGCCAGCGTGCCCATGCCCGCAGGCAGCTGCAGGTGCGTATCGACCAGCGAGCCACTGGCGAATGCGGCCACCAGCAGTGCCAGTGACACCGCCATGCCGGCCGAGCCCACCCACAGCAATGGCTTGCGCCCGATGCGATCGATCAGCAGCACGGTGACGATGCAGGCGCCGATGCTGAGCGCACCGGACAACACATTGATCAGCAGCGCGTCGTTCTCGGAGAAGCCGACGGCCTGCCAGAGCACGGCACCGTAGTAGAACACCACGTTGATGCCGACCAGCTGCTGGAAGGTGGCCAGGCCGATGCCGACCCAGACAATCGGGCGGATCCTGCCGGTGGCCTTGTTACGCAGGTCCGACAGCCGCGGCCGATGGTGGTCGCTCGACAGCGAAGCGTCGATCTCGGCAAGCTTCGCCTGCGCCTCGACACCGCCGTACAGCCGCGCAAGCACCTGCAACGCCTCGTCGTTGCGGCGCTTCACCATCAGGTAGCGCGGGCTTTCCGGAATGGTCAGCAGCAGCGCCAGGAACAGCAGCGAGGGCACGGCCTGCATCCAGAACATCCAGCGCCACGCTGCGTGCCCGCCCCACAGTGCCTCGGTGGACGCACCGGCGGTGGCCGCCAGCAGATAGTTGGACAGGAACGCGACGGTCAGCCCGCTGATGATGGCGATCTGCTGGACCGTGGCGAGCCGGCCACGGTAGCGCGCCGGCGCGACTTCGGCGATGTAGGCCGGGGAGATGACACTGGCGGCCCCCACCGCAAAGCCCCCCAACACCCGCGCGACGATGAACATCGCCGAGGAGGATGCGGCGCCGGCGCCGATCGCCGACAGCAGGAACAACACTGCCGAGACGATCAGCACGTTGCGGCGGCCGAGACGGTCGGCCAGCCGGCCGGCGCTGAAGGCACCCACGGCGCAGCCCAGCAACATCGAGGCGATCTCGAACCCCTGCATCCACTCGCCGGATCTGAACGCCTGGTGCAGGCCGTCCTGGGTGCCGTTGATCACGCCGCTGTCGAACCCGAACAGGAATCCGC
The DNA here is from genome assembly GCF_000632045.1 of Stenotrophomonas sp. RIT309. Taxonomy (NCBI): domain Bacteria; kingdom Pseudomonadati; phylum Pseudomonadota; class Gammaproteobacteria; order Lysobacterales; family Lysobacteraceae; genus Stenotrophomonas; species Stenotrophomonas sp. RIT309. The sequence continues at coordinate 254,707 of NZ_JFYS01000001.1, read as the reverse complement.
CAATCGTCGCCACCACGCTGATCAATACGATCAGCCGGGTGTTCTCTCCACCGCTCATTGCCTGCTGCATTGCTGTGCCCCTCCCCGGTTCGGTGTCATCGATGCGAGCCGCTGTGCTCAACGCAGCAGGTACTGGTTGATCAGGTTCTCGTAGCGCTCCTGCTTGCCGCTGATCTGCCTGGGCTCGCCGCCCTTGGCACCCAGCGCAGCCAGCTCTGCGAGACTCAGCGCGCCGCCCGCGAAGTCCTTGCCGGCACCACTGTCGAAGCTGGCGTAACGCTCCTTGCGCCACTGCTCCAGCGGCGAGTCGTTCAGCAGCGCATGGGCCACTTCCAGCCCGCGGGCGAAGGCATCCATGCCGCCGACGTGGGCAATGAACAGATCTTCCAGGTCGGTCGATTCACGGCGCACCTTGGCGTCGAAGTTCAAGCCGCCTTCCAGACCGCCCTGGCGCAGCACCACCAGCATCGCGCCCACGGTGTCGTACAGGTCGGTGGGGAACTGGTCGGTATCCCAGCCGTTCTGGGCGTTGCCGCGGTTGGCGTCGATGCTGCCGAGCAGGCCGTGGTCCGAGGCGACCTGCAGATCGTGTTCGAAGGTGTGGCCGGACAGCGTCGCGTGGTTGGCCTCGATGTTGAGCTTGAAATCCTTGTCCAGGCCATGTTCCTTCAGGAACCCCACCACGGTGGCGCTGTCGAAGTCGTACTGGTGCTTCATCGGTTCCATCGGCTTGGGCTCGATCAGGAAGTTGCCCTTCAGGCCGATGCTGCGGCCATGGTCGCGCGCCATGGTCAGGAACCGCGCGAGGTGGTCGACTTCGCGCTTCATCTGGGTATTGGCCAGCGCGGCATAGCCTTCGCGGCCACCCCAGAACACGTAATGCTCGCCGCCCAGTTCAACGGTGGCCTCCAGCGCCGCCTTTACCTGCACGGCGGCACGCGCCACCACAGCGAAATCCGGGTTGGTGGACGCACCGTTCATGTAGCGCGGGTGCGAGAACAGGTTGGCCGTGCCCCACATCAGCTTCATGCCGGTTGCATCCTGGCGCGCCTTGGCCAGGCCCACCATGTGCTTCAGGTTCTTTTCGTACTGCCCGACATCCTCGGCGTCCGGCGCCAGGTCGATATCGTGGAAACACCAGTACGGCACGCCCAGCTTGGTGAAGAACTCGAATGCCGCGTCCACCTTCGCCTCGGCGGTCGCCATCGGCGAGCCGGCCTCCCAGGGGAAATGACGGGTACCCGGACCGAACGGATCGTGCCCGGCATTGCAGAAGGTGTGCCAGTAACAGACTGCAAAGCGCAGATGTTCCTGCATGGTCCTGCCGCCGATGACCTTGTCCGCGTCGTAGACCTTGAACGCGAGCGGGTTGTCCGAGCCCGGGCCTTCGAAGGGAATGCGGCCGATGCCGGGGAAGTATTCCTTGGCGCCGATGAAAGGTTGCGTGCTCATGGTGCGTCTTCCTGTCGTTGTGCGAGGTGTCGCGGAAAGGAGATCAGCCGCGGTACAGCGGCGTGATCGCGTCGAGATGTCGGAGGAAACGGGCGTAGGCCGTGGCGTAGGCTTCGGCGCGCGCCGTGTCCGGGCGTGCCGAACGCAGCGGGTCAAGCGCAACGTGTCGGTCGGCGACGTCGGCGATGGAGGCGGCATCGCCGCGGCCGTGGCCCAATGCCCACAGGGCCTGCAATGCCGCACCGAATGCCGCGCCTTCGGACTGGGCCGGCACGTCCACCGGCAGGCCGAACACATCGGCCACCAGTTGCCGCCACTGCGCGCTGTTGCTGCCGCCGCCGGTCAGCACGATGCGTTCGAACTGCATGCCCGCGCCGACGAATGCGTCGTAGCCATACTTCAGGGCGTAGGTGGCCCCTTCCATGGCCGCGCGGTAGATGTGCGCCGGCGTCATGTTGGTCGTGTCCAGGCCCGCCAGCACCCCCTTGCCCTGCGGCAGGTCCGGCGTGCGTTCGCCGTTGAGGAACGGCAGCATCACCAGGCCGTCGGCACCGGGCGGCGTGGCCTGCAGGTGCCGGTCGCCCTCGCGGCTGCTGAAGCCGAAGGCGTCAGCGACCTGTCCGGTCACTACGGTGCAGTTCATCGTGCAGATCAGCGGCAGCCAGCCGCCGGTCGACGAGCAGAACGCGGCCCATGCCCCGCCCGGGTCGACCACGGGCGTGTCCGAGAAGGCAAACAGGGTGCCGGACGTACCCAGGCTCATCACCAGACGACCGGGTACGACGCAGCCGGTACCCACGGCCGCCATCATGTTGTCGCCACCGCCGACGGCCACCTTCACCGATGCGGGAAGGCCCAACGCCTCCGCCGCGGCGGGGGTGATGCCGAACATCTCTTCGGGCGCGGCGATGCGCGGCAGGCAGTCGGCGAGATCGCGCTGCGGATCGGTCGCGTGCAGCAGCTCGGCCGACCAGGTTCGGGTGCGCACATCCAGCCAGCCGGTGCCCGACGCATCGCCGTATTCGCAGAAGCGCTCGCCGGTCAACACGAAATTGAGGTAATCGTGCGGCAGCAGGATGGTGGCAAGCCGCGCGTAGGCGTCGGGCCGGTGCGTTTTCGTCCACGGCAGCTTGGAGGCGGTGTAACCGGCGAGCACCGGGTTGCCGGCCAACGCGATGGTGCGCGCCGTGCCGCCTGCGGCGTCCATGATCTGCACGCATTCGGCCGAGGTGCTGGTGTCGCACCACAGCTTGGCCGGTGCCAGCACCTCCCCGGCCGCATCGACCGGCACGAACCCATGCTGCTGTCCTGAGACTGCCAGCGCGGCAATCCGGGAGCGCATCGCCGGATCGATCGCAGCAAAGCAGGCGTGCAGTGCCGTCACCCAATCGGCCGGCCGCTGTTCCCGGCTGCCGTCTGCAGCGCTGGTCAGCTGCAATGGCGCGCTGGCACTGGCCACAAGACTGCGCCCTTCAGGGTCGTAGACGACCACCTTCAGGCTTTGCGTACCAGCGTCGATTCCCGCAACCAATTCCATTCACTGCACCCCGTAGTGGCTTGAAGGTAGCGCTACCAATTCGATGCAACAGCGCGCACTGCGGCTACGCCACGGCCCTGCCCCTTTGCCATGCGTCCGGCGCCGCCCTGCAGTAGCGCTCGATGAACTCTGCCTGCGTCGGCATCTTCGCCACCGTTTCCTGCACTGGCTGCCGGATGCGATGCAACAGGGTGCGCAGGTCCGCATCGCCGATGGCCCGCGCAAGAGGGTGCGGCGGTCCGGGCTGGATGCCCTGGCCCATCAGGACGCTGGTCCAGGAGTCGACCCGGAACAGCTCGCCAGGGTCCTGCCAGGCATGGGCCCGCTCGCGCCACGCGCGCAGGCGGAGCTGCAGCGATTCAGGCAGCGCCATCTCGCGGCAGGCCTTCCACATCGGCTCGTCGCGCTGGTTGGCGTGGTAATGCAGGATGATGAAATCGCGCACGTGCTCCATCTCCTGGCGGCTCACGTCGTTGTACAGCGCCACCAGCGAAGGGGTGATGCCGTCGGATGGGAACAGCTGGATCAGGCGCACCACGGCGCTGATGGTCAGGTGGATGCTGGTCGATTCCAGCGGCTCGATGAAGCCACTGGCCAGCCCGAGCGCCACCACGTTCCTGTTCCAGGCCTGCAACCGGCGCCCGCTGCGGAACGGCACCAGCCACGGGTCGCGCAGGGGCTGTCCGTCGACATCACGCAGCAGCTTGGCCTGCGCCTCGTCATCGGACATGTGGCGGCTGGAGAAGACCAGCCCGCAGCCGACCCGGTGCTGCAGCGCGATGTGCCAGCGCCACCCGGCCTCGTGCGCGATGGCACGGGTGTAGGGCACCGGCGGCGCGGCCGAGTCGGTCTGCACGGCAACGGCGCGATCACTGGGCAACCATTCGTTCCAGTCTTCATAGCCGGTATGCAGGGTCTGCTCGGTCAACAGGCCGCGGAAGCCGGTGCAGTCGATGAACAGATCGCCTTCGATGACCTGCCCGTCGTCCAGCACCAGCGACGCAACCGAGCCGTCATGGGGATGCTGGCGGACTTCGCGGATCTTGCCTTCCACCCGCCGCAGGCCGTTTGCTTCGGCCTTGCCGCGCAGGAACCTGGCATAGAGCCCGGCGTCGAAATGGTAGGCGTAGTTGACCTGGGGTTGGGTCTGCAGCGAGAACCTGTCGGCCAGGGAAGCGGCGCTTTCCAGGCAGAAGTCGCCCAGCTCGGAGGGCATGCCGCGGCGCAGGCTGTCCAGCCAGAAGTGATGGAACGGCGTGGCCCAGGTGCCCTGCCCGATCGTGCCGAAAGGATGGATGAAGCGTTCACCGGGGCGACGCCAGTTCTCGAACGAGATCGACAGCTTGAACGTGCCGGCGACCGCACGCAGGAACTCCTGCTCATCGATCTGCAGGAAACGGTGGAACGTGCGGATGGGCGGCACGGTGGATTCGCCCACACCCACGGTACCGATCTGCTCGGACTCCACCAGGGTGATGTCCAGCTGTTGGCGGAACTGGTGCGCCAGTGCGCAGCCGGCCAGCCAGCCGGCGGTGCCGCCACCGGCGATCACCACTCTCCGGATCGGCCCTTGTGTAGTGTCCGCAGCGTTCAATGCGATGCTCCCATCAGCGGTTGAGTCGACCCAGCAGCTGGGCGCGCATGCGCCGCGCCTGCGTCTCGTCGAACGGTGCCAGCTCACCCCGGGCCGCTTCGGGCAGGTGTTGCCCTGCCTGCTCGCCGGGACCAAACACGTAGTACTGGAAGATCTTTGCCCACGCCTGCTTCTCGCGCGCCGGTAGATCGCGCAGGGCCCACATCGCATGCTGCAGCGCCGGCAGGGGTGAGCCGAGATAGCCAGGCGCACTGCGCCACCAGTAGTTCACCAGCACGTTGAACGGTTCAAGGCTGCGCACGTGGTGCCACCACAGGCCTGGGATGAAGATGGCATCACCGGGCTCAAGCGTGGCGGTCTGCGCGCTTGCCAGGGCATCACGGAAGCGCGGATGGCGGTCGAAATCCGGCTGGTCGAAATCCACCACGCTGACCACCTGCCCACCCGGGGTGGGCTCCATCGGCCCCGGGTAGAGGTTGTCGATCTGCTCCGGCGGAAACAGGGTGAAGCGGCGCCGGCCCACCGCGCAGCACGCCAGGTTGTCCGGAATGTCGTAATGGCAGGAAGCCGTCACCCGGTTGCCGACCCAGATGCTGGCCGAAGCATCGATGCCCTGCCCCGCCAGTCCGGCGTCGTTGTGCTGGGCGAACCCAGGCAGCGCACGCGCGATCAGCAGCGAAGCGACGTAATAGGTGGGCGGGCTCGGCGAATCGAGGTGGTCGGCGATTGCGTCCAGCACCTCTGTCAGCAGGCCACGCCGGACCTCGAAGTTCAAGCGGGTGAAGTCCGCGTTGTAGAACGGACGCCCTTCGATCTCGGGGCCGCCGAAGGAATAGGGAACAGGCACGCCTGCTTCGAACCCGCGCAGGTAGGCCATGGCCTCCTGCAGGGAACGCGACCCGGCCTGCACCAATGCCCAGTCGCGCGCGATGCCGCGCAGCACCACTGGCTCGCCGGCTGCCACCAGCGCCTGCAGCGGCAGCGCCGTGGAATCCAGGCCTTCCAGTGTGCGCATGGCGACGCCGTCCAGCACCGGTCAGTTCCTGCCGCCCGCGACGGCGGTATCCGCTGCGCGCAGGCGTCGCTGCTTCTCGGCGATCAGGCGGCGCATGTTGTGCAGCGATGCCAGCATCAGATAGGCGCCCTCCAGGTAGCCGGCGCGGTTGAGTTCGGCCAGCGCCGCACCCTCCAGCAGCGCGAGGCGGTCACGGTCGACCGCATGCAGGCCGTTGACGCCGACCCGATGCTCCGCGTCGATCCGCACGTCCAGCGTGATCGGTTGGATCAACCCTTTCGCGTCGAGCGTGGCGAACATGTCCGCGGCAAAGGCATGGCCGTCGTGGATGCCGCGCAGCACCCCGGCGATATGGTCCAGATAGGGCGAGTTACCGCCCTGTGGCAGGAACACCGGCTCGCCGTGCATTGCGGTCACGCGCGGATGATCCAGATCCACGTGCAACACCGCTTCCCGGGTAAGCACACCATCGATGTGCCCTTCCTGGAAACCGATCAGGAATGGCCCTTTCGCTGCGGCGCCGGGCAGGTAGGAGGCGTTCCAGCGACCGTCCTGCAGGAACAGGTTCTCGTGCTGTTCGAACCCCAGCAGGGCCACCGCCTGCCAGCCGCCCGTGGCGGGGTCCTTGCGCAGGAAGATGGGATATTCCCGCTGCAGTTCGGCGAACTCGCTCGGATAGGCCGGCACCATGCCCACCGCGTCGCCGAACTCGGCGCCGAAGCCGGTGGCCACACGCAGGTCCCGATGGGCAATGTTGTTGAGCATTTCGTAACGCGACATGGTGTTGTCCAATCCGTCAGCAGCCTGGAACGGGTGCCGCTGCCGTGGCAGCGGCACCCCACGGTTCAGAACCTGTAACGCACGCCCAGCATGTAACGTGGGCTCTGGTCGGCCAGCTTCACGATCATCTGCGAGGTACGCGAACGCCAGCGCACATCCTCACCGGTCAGGTTGATCGCCTCCAGGCCAAACGACCAGTGGTCATCCAGGGTGTAGTTCACGCTGAGATCCCACTGTTCGTACGCCTCCACATAGTACGGATTGCGGCTGGCTCCCTGGTTGGCCAGGATCAGGTACTGGTCACGCCAGTTCCACGCCAGTCGTACCGACCAACCGTACTTCTCGTACATCAGCATCGCATTGGCCGTGTCGCTCAGTCCCGTGAGCGAGAACTGGTCGATGCCCGGGTCGCCTGCGTTGTTGAAGCCCACATCGCCATTGACCAGGGTGTAGTTGGCCAGGATGCCGAAGCCGGTATCACCGAAGAAGTATTGCCCACCCAGTTCCCAGCCGTGGAGCTTGGCCTTGTTCTGGTTGATGGGACGATTGACGTTGAACTGGTACAGCGGATCGCCGGCCGTACCGTACAGGTCGTAGGCTGCTTCAGTGGCCAGCACCTGGGCGTCGGTACCGTTGTAGGCGCCCAACCCGGCGGGATTGTTGCGCAGCAGGGCCAGGGCGGTGAACAGCGAGGTGTCATTGGCCGAGCACGCCGCTGCATTGGCAGCGCCGACCTGTGTGACGCAGGCACCGCTGGTGAGGAACGCCAGCGCCGCCTGCGCATCCGGACCGGCGGTAGGATCGCGCAGGCCGTACAGATTCTCCTGGACAATGGTGTTGCCGACGAAATTGTCGACCGATTTGTTCCAGTAGGTCAGCGAGACGTAGCTCGCATCGGCGAAGTACCACTCCAGCGCCAGATCCAGGTTGTCCGATTCCAGCGGTTTCAGCTGCGGGTTCTGTGCGGTACCGCTGGCCCGCGAGGACGGGTCGATGAGGACCGAGCCGAACGGTTGCTGTGCGGTCGGGCCGGCATACAGGTTGCCGATCGGCGCGCGTGCGATGCTCTTGCCGAATGAGACACGCCCCTTCAGGTCCTCACGAAGATCGATGCTGAAATCCAGATTGGGCAGGATGTAGCTGTAGCTGTTCTTCTCGGTGAACGGCTGTTGTTCGTCGGACAGCACCACGCGGAAGTCATTGTTGGATTGCCACTCGATGGCTTCCGGGATGGCGATGTTCGAGGTGGAGACAACGTCGGTGGTTTCATAGCGCACACCCAGGCGGGTATTGGTACGCATGCCGCCCAGCTCGCCATCCAGCTCCACCTGGAAGTAGGCCGACTTCGTCTTCTCTTCCACCAGGTTATCGGCGGCGCGCTGCGGGCTCACGCCGAGATTGGCGCCATAGTTGTCCGCCGCCCACTGCGCAAGGCGACCGGCATCGCCGCGCCAGGCCGTGAAGCTGTTGGCATTGAAGTCGTTGAACAGCCCGACGATGTTGACCGGCTGCAGCAGGTCCATCAGCCCGTTGGCGACATCCCCGTCAACGTTGGCCACGCCCCAATCGCCCAGGGTGTTGTAATTCTCCGCTGCCTGGATGCGGTGGGTGGTCTGCTTGCTCGAGTCCACGCCAAACTGGAAGCGCCCCTTGTCGAAGCTCCACTCACCGTCGACACGCCCCTGCTTGATCTCGCTGATCTGTGTCTGCGAGTTGATGCGCAGCACCTGCGAACCGATCTCGCCCGGCGCGAAACCCGGATTGACCACGCCGTTGGTGTTGGCGATGGCATCGGCCGTGCTCGGGTACCAGACCTGGGTGCCCACCGGCAGGCCGTTGTTGAAGGCCATTTCCTGCACCCATGACCCACCGCAATGCGGTCCGGCGGTGCAGTTGTTGGTGCCGGCGATGCTGCTGAAGATGGAGCCGCCACCAGTGAGCGGATCGTTCGGGCGGCTTTCGTTCTTCGAGTTGTGCGCATCGAAGCTGAGCTTGAAGCGGTCGGTCACATTCCAGACCGCGTTCAGGCCGAGCGAACCCAGCTTGTACTTCTGCATGCTGCGCTGCTGCTCAAGGCCGAAGTCCTTGGTGCCGGCGATTTCACGGATGTAGATCGGCGTGGCAACCGCACCGCTGGTATCGAATTCGATGTCGGTGTAGTTGCTGTTCTGCAGCCACATGCCCTGCTCGCCACGATTTTCAGTGATCTCGTTGGTCGAATAGGTGTAATCCAGGGTCAAGGTCACCGCATCGGTCGGCGCGAACTGCAGCACGGCCTGGCCGTTGATGCGCTCACGCTCGAATTCGGAGAAGGCATAGCGCAGGTCGTTCGGCCGCGCATACAGCGCACCGATCGCCGGCGCATTGACCACCCTCGGGTTGCCCGGCATCGTGCCGGTCCACGGCTGCACGTTCCAGTAGTTGTCGGTGGCCTGCACCGAACCGCCCTTGCGTTTCTGGTAGCTGGCGCTCACGCCCACGCCGAAGGTCTTGTCGGGATTGGCGTAACTGAAGATGCCGGACAGTTCCGGCGTCAGGTCGTCGCCGAACGGCTGGCTGCGGTCGGAGACGGCCTTCGCCCCGGCACTGGCGACGATGCCCTCGTGGTCGAACGGCCGAGAGGTCAGGATGTTGATGGTGGCACCGATGCCACCGCTGGGGACATTGGCCTGGCTGGTCTTGTAGACCTCGATGCCATTGATGGCTTCAGCGGCCAGCTGGGCGAAGTTGAAGGCACGGGTGCCACCGTCGACACCACCGATGGCGACCTGCCCCGACGCACCGAACGCATCGGCGCCGGGCATCTGCCGCCCGTTGAGCGTCACCATGTTGAACTGAGGGCCGAAACCACGTGCCGTTACCTGTGCGCCCTCACCGTCACGGCGCTCGATCGAGATGCCGGTGATGCGCTGCAGGGATTCGGCCAGGTTGGTATCGGGGAACTTGCCGATGTCCTCCGCACTGATCGCATCCACCACGCCGGCCGAATCACGCTTGATGTCCATGGCCTGGCTGAGGCTGTTGCGGATGCCGGTGACCTGCACGGTGTCCAGCTGCGTCGGGCTGGGCGGGTTCTGCTGCCCGGCGACGGGTGCCGGTGTTGACGCCTCTTGTGCGAATGCGGGATTGATGACCAGGACGCCACCGACAAAGGTGAACATGGCCCTGGAAGTGAACTTCGCCAGCGTCCGGCTCATCGACGAGCCCTCCGGCCTGGGGTACGACGGAAAGTAGCAGCGCTCATGACTCTCCCCTCTGACATACGATCGAATGGATGTACCGCCCCTCCTGGGGGCACGTACGGGCGACGCCCGTCTTCCACACCGAACATCGCAGTGCGCTTTGCACCCACTGCGACTCAAACTCGCTTTCAGACTTGCCGGAACAGCCGCGCGGTAAAGGGGGGGGCATCCGCTGGCCTTACACCGGCTCAGTGGTAGCGCTACCATCGCGTCACGGCGCAGACTACTCATCCGCAATCGCGCTTGTCATCATGCAGCGCAGCAAAGGAATCCAGCCTTGAAAAACGGCCATAAAGCGGTCCGTCGAAAAGCAAGTGCCGTCACCATCGATGACGTCGCTGCCCATGCCGGTGTTTCCGCCATGACGGTGTCACGTGTCATCAACGGCCATGCCGGGGTACGCGAAGGCAACCGCGAGCGCGTCCTGCGCAGCGTACTGGCGCTGGGCTACCGGCCCAACCCTGCTGCCTCCGCCCTGGCTGCGGCGCAGCACACCTGCATCGCCCTGATCTACACCAACCCCAGCTCCAGCTACCTGCGCGAACTGCTGGTCGGCGCGCTGCGCGGTTCCACCCGGTCGGCGGCGCAGCTGGTCATCGCTGCCTGGGATGAGCTGGGCACCCCAGCGCGTCGTGAGACGGCACGGCAACTCGCCACCACCGTGGCAGGCGTGATTCTTCCGCCGCCGCTGTGTGAATCGAAGGACATCGTCGAGGTATTCGTCAACGCGGGCATTCCCGTCGTCTCCATCGCCTCCAGCCGCTTCAGCGACAGGATCTCCTGCGTGCGCATCGACGACCGCCAGGCCAGCCATGACATGGTGTCGCACCTCATCGCCCACGGGCATACCCGCATCGGCTATATCAAGGGCGACCCGAACCAGACCGCCAGCGCGCACCGCTGGCAGGGCTACCGGGATGCACTGGCCAATGCCGGCATCGGCTACGACGACGCGCTCGTGCAACCCGGCTGCTTCACCTACCGTTCCGGACTGGAGGCAGCCGAGCGGCTGCTGGCCCAGGTCCCGCCACCCAGTGCGATCTTCGCCAGCAACGATGACATGGCATCGGCGGTTGTTTCAGTGGCCCACCGCCGCGGCCTGCAGGTGCCGGGGGATCTTTCGGTGGTGGGCTTCGACGATACCTCCGCCGCGACCATGGTGTGGCCGGAACTGACCACCATCCATCAGCCGGTCGCAGAGATGGCGGACAACGCGATAGACATCCTGCTGCGGGAAATGCGCCGCCCCTCCTCTTCAAGGCGCGCCACCGTCAACCACGTGCTTGCGCACCAGTTGATCACGCGCGCCTCGGTATCGACACCGCCGCTGTCCTCTGCACGCCGGGCATCCCGGATCGCAACGCGGCAGGCGCCGGACATCGATGGACAAGGGGGCTGAAGCACCCGCCGGGTCCCGGCCGGCCTACAGCCGACGCATCATCAGCTGGGCCGAGCCTGGGCACAGTTCGCTGAACTGCGTCGACGTAGCGATGAATCCCGGTGCTGCATCACGCGCGACACGCTCATAGCCAAGCAGCTCGAAGAAGGGCGCTGCTTTGGTCGTGAGAAGGAACACGGTCCTGCCACCCGCCGCCTTGGCATGCTGCTCCAGTTCCACCACCAGTTGCCGCCCCAGGCCCCTGCCCTGCGACATCGGCTGGATCGCCAAAGAGCGCAGGAGCACGACGTCGCGGCTCGATTCATAGCCCACGCAACCGAGCAGCTCTTCATTCAAAAACGCTGCCAGAAAGGTGATCGGCCTGCCTGCACGCAGATCCTCCGTAGGCAGGCCGCTGGTCTCCAGCAGGGCCAGCACGTCGGCAGACAACGCTGTCTCCATCACTCGCATGCGGCAGCTCTCGCTTTGTTCCGGCCAGGCGACCTGCAGCGGCGACAGGGGCTCATCGCCCACTCCGCGCGGCGTGGGCGCGGTCGCTGGTAGACGCCGCCTGCTGGCAGGGAAGCGCAGTCTCCAGCGCTACAATGACCAGAGATGCGGCATCCTGATGCAGTCGTTCGGCGGGTAGCTGCCGGATGTGCGAAGACACACGGTCGACCAGTTCATGGGGGAGAATATGTCCCTGGCCACACCACTGCCCTCGGCCTGTATCCGCAACGCCCTGGATGTAGGCGCCCGCGCGGGCGCTCGCCAGGTTCCGGCACTGATCGCCGCTGCAGAATCCGTCTTCACCCCTGCCCTGCAGGAGCTTGGCCAACTCTGCTCCGCTCACGAACCAGGTGCGCGTGACCGGCGCTGTCTGCGCCAGCGCAGATCCGGCCAGCATGCAGAAGCAGAGCACAAGGGCGCCGGGCAAGCAGCGTGCTCTCCTGCTGACTGGATCCCTGCGGGTGCCTGTGCTTGTCATCTAGTTCTCCTGGGCCGCATGGCCGCGCTCCTGGATACGGTCGAACTGATTGCGTGGAGTGAACTGCGGGTCGTCCGCTCCGTCCAGCATGAGCGCGACCATTGCATCGAAGGTCGCAGCGGTCTCGCCGGCCTGCGCCGGCGTCATGAAGCCCGAATCGCCCTTGCCGGCGAGGTGGACCGCGGCAACCGTCTCCCGCTCACCGTCCTCGGCCCATAGGTAGTCGTGCACCAGTGCCACGCCGTGCTCGCCAGGCTCAAGGAAATCGGCGGCGCCCCGCGCCATCGCCAGAAACACGACCAGATCATAGAGGTTCTCGGAATACGTCAGTGACCCTGCAACGAAGTACGCCCCGGCCCGATCGTAGGCCGCAACCTTGATGTTCTCCTCCTGCGCCGATTCCAGGAGGGCGGCCAACGCGGCGCGATTGTCCGCATGCCGGGCCAGCATTGCAGTGCAATCGGAGAGGAATTCACCCAGCTCCACATCACTGGACGCAGCCAGATCGACGCCGCCGGGCAGGCGCCACCGGCCGGCGATGGATCGCCAGTCATCCCACCTCGATGCTGCAGGCACCGGGGCCGCCAACCAGCGTGCAAGACGCTCGCGCGGCAGCTGCAGCCTGAGCAGGGCCGAATAGGGTTCGGACATGGCTCGCGCCCATTCTCTGATCTTCGACAGCTTGGCTTGTACCAAACAACATCAGCCAAGCCAACTGCCGCCAGCGGGCACGTGCTGTTAACGCTCCCGCATTATGCTGACCGCCTCATTGGACTTCCGCGAGGTGCACCCATTGACCAAGCTGCGTACCCTGATGATCGCCGGCTGCCTGTCTGCCTTCAGCCCCTTGGCCCTGGCTGAAACCGTGAACCTGACCAACAGCGCCGACGGTGCCAACCGCGAGGCCGGCATTGCCGCGGTCAAGAAAAAGCTCCACGACGCGTGTACCGATCGCAAGGGCTCGCCCGACGCAGCGTCGTTCGAAGTGGTCTTTGAGAAGACCAGCGACAACCCGAACGTACCCAAGCCGTATTACGTGGACGGCAAGATGAAGTGCGAGTTGCCGGGGTGAGAGCGCGATGTCACCGGCGGTCGTGCCGCCATTACCCCCGCGGCGGCTGCGTGCCGCCCGGGGGCCCGTGCCGGAATCCCTAGCGACGCAAGGCGTCGATGATCACGCCGGTGGCGATCTCCACCAGCAGGTATTCCGTATCCGACTGCCGCACCCACCGCTGACCGCGGCCGGGATCGCGCAGACGGTAATGTGCGTAGTCGTCCACCCAGTAGCGGCGGTCAACCTCGGCCCAGGGCAAGCGATCGCCGCGGCGCCATGCCTTTTTCTGCCAGCCCGGCGGCGGTGCGTCGCGGTTGTGGGGGCCGCCTGCATGGGGCGGCGGTCCGTTGCCACGTGCATGGTGCGGCGGATCGGCCCAGGCAGGGGCAGCCACCAGGGTGACTGCCGCACCCAGGGCAATGCCAAGCAAACGTCCGGTTTTCATGGGGATACTCCCGTTCCAGCCGCGGTATGCAGCGTTGTGACCCGGAATATAGGGCAGCGCCTGTGAATGAATCCGTGCGCCCGACCGGACCCGATGGGCGCCCGCAAACCCGCGTTCAGCAATGCGGCGCCCTCACCCTCGAATCCGGGTGGGAGTCAGGCCCAATCGGCGGCGCAGCAATCGCCTGAGTGTCGCAGAATCGCCCAAGCCCACCTGCGCGGCCACCTCTTCCACCGAAAGCCTGCCGCTTTCCAGCGTCAGCCGCGCCCGGTTCAAGCGCACCGACTGGATGAGCTGCTGCAGCGGGCGCCATCATTGCCGGCGACATGTACAGCGTCTGCAGGCGCTGGGGGCCCAATGGCCAGCTGTGGACGCTGCCGCAGTTCGTGGACGCTGCAGGCTATTCCCATCTGCACCCCTGTGACCCGCTGACGCCGCAAGCGCATGGCCGGGCCTTGCGGACGCACGGTGCGTGTCCGGAAGGCCCTTGTCAGCAGGCCGCGCTATCGATCATGCGCGATCACCCTGCGGTCGGCCGCAGTAGCGGGCGAATTCCTGAAGAAAGGCCTCTGCCGGCGCGCGATTGTCCGGTTGTCTTACAGCACTGGCAATGGCCTCCGGCTCCATCTTCATGAAAGGAAAGCGCAGGAACAGTTCCTCGTTGAAGCGGGAACTGATGGTCGACAGCACAAGCCGGAGAGACGCGAGCATGTCGTCGCCGCGATGCGAGGCGTGCACCAAGGCGATGGGCTTTGCAACCACAAGGTCGCCCGATACCAGCCAATCCATGGCGTTCTTCAGGCCGCCGGGAATGCCTCTTGCGTACTCGGGGCTTGAAATCAGGATGCCATCGCTGGCTTCAATGCACTGCTTGAAGCGCACGACGCTGTCATGCAAGGGCAGATCTTCAAGGTCGGGAGAGAAAACGGGAAGTCCGCCGAGATCGGCGCAGGTCGTCAGCTCGATATCCGGCGGCGCGATTTCTTCCAGCGCCCTCAGCAATGCGGTGTTGGTGGACAGCCGGCGTGCACTACCGGATATGGCAAGGATCTTCATCCTGGCACGCTATCACAGCCGCCTGTCGCCGCGCCCGGCGATGGCCTGCAGCACCTCCCCGCACTTGGCAAACCACAGGTGATCGTCCAAAGTCCGGTGCTCATGCACGGATGCACGTAGCCCATGACACGACTGCTCATCATTGAAGACAACCCCGAGCTGGTTGCCAACCTTTACGCGTTCTTCGAGCCACTGGGCTACGTACTTGACGACGCACGGGATGGTGCCAGCGGCCTGCGCAGGGCAACGCAGAATGATTACGATGCCATCCTGCTGGACCTGATGCTGCCCCGTCTTGATGGCATGGCACTGTGCCAGACACTCCGCGAGAAGTTCCAGAACCCGGTTCCGATCCTGATGCTGACCGCCCGTGATCCGGTGGAAGACCGCGTGCAGGGGCTCGCGCTGGGTGCGGATGATTACCTGGTCAAGCCCTTTTCCCTGAAGGAGCTGGACGCGCGCATCAAGGCGCTGGTCCGCCGCGCCCAGGGCCGGCAGGTGCAGAGCGTCCTGGCCTGGGCGGACCTTCGGGTCGACACCCGTTCGCCACAGGCATGGCGCCAGGGCCAGGCCCTCAACCTGACACCGACCACGCACAAGCTGCTGATGTGCCTGATGCGGGCCGCGCCGGCGGTGGTGCGCAAGCAGGAGATGGAGTACCTGATATGGGGCGACGAGCCGCCGGAGAGCGGCGCACTGCGTACGCATATCCATGAGCTGCGCCTTCAGGTGGACAGGCCGTTCGACCCTGCACTCATTGCTACCGTGCACAGTGTCGGCTGGCGCCTGGGCACGCCGGCGCCAGCACATGCGGGATAGTCGCCACCCATGAATGCCCGCTCGCTGAAGTCCCTATATCGAAGCTTGACCCTGAGAACGCGCATCACCGTTGCGTTCGTGTTGCTGATGGCCGGTGCCATGGGCTTCATCGTACTGGTCGAACTGGTGGACTATGACGAAGTAAGGGCCTCCGTGGTTTCGATGAGCCAGGGCCGGGAGGTCCGCAGGCTGCAGGTGGCCTTGGCCCAAGGCGTGCAACCGGACCTGCCGGAAGGCAGCCAGCTGTTTGATCCGCATACGGTTCCGCAGGTGCTGCGCCGGTACGGGCTGGGTTACCACGGTGAAGCCGCACCGAACGAATGGCATCTTCGGGTCTTCGAAAGCAACGGACAGCGCTACTACCTGCTGCAGCACGGTGATCACTACGCCTACCTCGAGCACCTGATCAACGCCTTTGCTGCGCTGGTGATCCTGACCTGCGTGCTCTGTGCGTTCTGGATTGGTCGCCGGACGTCGGCCCACGTCATCGCGCCCATTACGCGCCTGGCTGATGCCGTGCAGAACAAGCACAAGCCCTTCCCCTTCCAGGACGCGCGCGACGAGATCGGCGTTCTGGCGCGCGCCTTTGCCCAACACAGCGACGAACTTGAGCAGTTCCTGCAGCGTGAACAGTGCTTTGCCGGCGACGCCAGCCATGAACTGCGCACACCACTGGCGATCATCGGTGGCGCCGCCGAAACGCTGCTGCACCAGCTGCCGGCCGACAGCCGGCTGCTGGCCAGTGCCGAGCGCATTGTGCGGACCACGCAGGAAATGCAGCGCCAGCTGACCTGCCTGCTGCTGCTTTCCCGCGACCCCAGGACAGTGCCACGCAGCAACCTGCTGCTGCGACCGGTGATCGAGGAATGCATGGCGCGATGCGTGCCGTGGCTGGCAGGAAAGCCGGTGCGGCTGACCCTTGATGCGGCGCAGGACGAGCAGCTGCTGACCAATGACGTGCTGGCACAGAGCGTGATCTGGAACCTGCTGCGCAATGCGTGCCAGTACACGGAGGAAGGCGAGGTACGGGTGGAACTGCGTGGCAGCACGCTGCGGGTTGCCGATACCGGCCCGGGGCTGCCGTCCAGCATCGACGCGCAGCAGTTCCAGCGCTTCGTGACCAGCGCCCGGCAGAGTGGCGAAGGTCTGGGCCTGTCCATCGTGCAGCGCGTGGTCGAGCATCTTGGCTGGCAGATGACGGTCGAGACCTCGGTGCGAGGCTGCTGCTTCACCCTGCAGATGCGCCCACCCACAGCCGATACCTGACAGCTTCCTGACATTGCTCCTTCCACCCTTGCCGGATCTCTTCATGAAGGCAGGTACGAAATGCAGCCAGGGCAACCCAAGAGCAACGGCAAGTACGCGCACGGCAAGACCGGGCTGCGCCGAATCCTGCATACCGTGATCCATTCCCGCGACGGCTTCGTCGCGACATTCAAGGGTGAGGCCGCGTTCCGGCAGCTGCTGTTGCTGCATGGCGCGCTGGCAACCGTCGCGCTCCTGCTGGACGTCAGCCGCAGCGAGCGCGCCCTGATGCTGATGGTCTGCTTCATTAGCCTGCTGGTGGAGCTGCTCAACTCGGCCATCGAAGCGGTGGTCGACCGCATCTCTCTGGAACACCATCCGCTTTCCAAGAACGCCAAGGACATGGGCAGTGCCGCACAGAGCACGGCCCTGCTGATGGTGGCTACGGTGTGGGCCGTGGTCCTGATGGGATGAGCAAGGAACCTGACAACTTCCTGATGAACGCGTCCAGATACTGCGCGCACTTCTGGCTCAGCGGATTCTGCACGTGCGTTCATGCTTCAGGTCTGTCCCGCAACATCCGATCATGCTTGTCTGGTGCGCGGCATTGTTCTTCACCACGCTGGGAAACATCGCTCTCTGGAAGACGCTCTGGTCTCTCATCGATATCCATGATCTGCGCAGCGCTTTGTTCTTCTGCAGCCTTCCGGTGCTGCTGCTGTGCCTGTTCAATCTGCTGTTCACGCCCATCGGCATGCTTCCCTATGTGCGCAAACCGGTGCTGGCGTTGCTGGTTGTCGTCAGCGCTGCGTGCACCTACTTCATGCTGCATTACAACGTACTGATCGACCGCGACATGGTGCAGAACGCGCTGGAGACCAACCAGGCTGAAATGACCTCCTACCTGTCGCTGCCGTTGCTGCTGACGGTGCTGCTGCTGGGCGCGCTGCCCACATGTGTTCTGCTGATCATGCGCAGTGGAAACAGCGGGCGTCCTTTGCGGGCGGCGCTGGTGTGGTTGGGGAACGTGCTGGCGACGCTGATGGTGCTGGCAGCGGTAAGCCTGGCGTTCTACAAGGAGTACTCGTCCCTGCTCCGCAACAACCGCTACATTCGCGAGCAGGTGCTGCCGATGAACGTCCTTCGTCACACCTATGGCTACCTCCGGAGCAGCTACAGCGCCAAGGCACAGCCGCTGCGCACGATCGGCGAAGACGCCACGCGCGCGCCCGGCGAGCGCCCGCGCCTGGTCATCCTGGTGGCCGGCGAGACGGCACGTGCAAAGAACTTCCAGCTCAACGGCTATCCGCGCCCAACCAACCCGCAACTGTCAAGCAAGGACGGCGTCATCAGCTTCCGGGACGTTGCATCCTGCGGCACATCAACGGCGGTGTCACTGCCGTGCATGTTCTCGCAGATGCCGCGGTCGCAGTACGAGGGCGTCGCTGCGGCATCGGAGGAGAACGTACTGGACGTCCTGCAGCGCACCGGCGCCAGCGTGCTCTGGCGCGACAACAACAACGGTGGCTGCAAGGGCGTGTGCAACCGCGTTCCCACCGACGACATGCCGCCGCTGAAGGTGCCTGGGTTGTGCGTGAACAAGGACGGCACCTGCCATGACGAGATCCTGCTGCACCAGCTGGACACGCGCATCGCGGCCATGCAGGGTGATGGTCTGATCGTGCTGCACCAGCTGGGCAGCCATGGCCCCACCTACTTTGAACGCTATCCCGCCGACTCCAGGGCATTCAGCCCTACCTGCGACAGCAACCAGATACAGAAGTGCAGCAACGAAGCGCTGACCAACACCTACGACAATACCCTGGTCTATACCGACCGGCTGCTGGGCAAGGCCATCGACCTGCTGCAGACCTATTCGGAGCAGCGTGACGTTGCACTGATCTATGTCTCCGATCACGGCGAGTCGCTTGGCGAGCGCGGCCTGTATCTGCACGGAACGCCCTACTTCATAGCGCCACGCGAGCAGACCCAGGTGCCGATGGTGATGTGGTTCTCCCCGGGCTTTGCAACCCATGCCCGCCTTGATCTGGCCTGCCTGCGCCATGCTGCGGGCACCGGATCCTACAGCCACGACAATCTCTTCCACTCCCTGCTGGGACTGTTCGCCATCAGCAGCGGTATCTACCAGCCGGGACTGGATGTGTTCGCGGGCTGCCGCATTCCCTAGCGTGCTGGCCGGTCACAGCGTCTCTGCTAGCCGCAGTACATCCATGGGAAACGCGGCGTAATCGTCGAGCGGGGCCCTGTGGCTCTCCCGCCGTTGAATCTGCCTTACCGCCACCACGCCCTTGTCGGGAACAATGACCAGGTGCTGGCCGAGATAGCCGTTGGCGGCGAATGCCGCTACCGGCCCTCGGTCGATGTCGAAGATGTCGCCGAGCTTCAGTCCACGCCCAGTGATTTCCGCAGCGTAGCGCTGTGGCCAGCTCGGTCCCAGCCGTTCGGCCAGGAAGCTGATCAGCGCTGACTTGCTGTCAAATACCTGGCCGTCGGCGGCCAGCAGCGCGTCCAGCATCACGGCATCCATGCCGCGAGCGCTCAGAAGCGTGGCCGCACCGGCCTTCAATCGGTAGTGCTCCCATGCGGGGATGCGCCACCACAACAGGCCGACGTCGGGGGAACGCGCGCTTTCGGCGGTCATCAACGCTACCGAGCGTTCGCTCAGCAACCGCTTGCCGTCCGGGGTGACGCCGCCGTCCAGCATCAATCGTCCGATCGCTGCAAGATCAACCGCCGACAACGACAGTCCGGCCATGCCCATGGGCGTCCCGGCCTGGTCCTTCATCCATGCATGGCCGGTGATGCCAAGCGGCTTGAACAACCGTTCGTCCAGATAGACATCCAGTGGCTTGCCGGCAAGCCGCTGCACGATGTCCGGCAGAAGATTGGTCGCCTTGTTGTTGTAGGCGAAGGTGGTGCCTGGATCGCTGGACACCTCGGCCGCCAGCGCCAGCTTCACCAGATCCGGCGCGCCCTCCAGTTCCACCCCCGCGTTGGCCACGTTCTGCAGGCCGGAGGTGTGGTCCATCAACATCCGGATCGTGATGTCCCGCTTCCTGCCCTGGCGCCATTCCGGGTACACCGTGCTGACCGGTTCGTCGATGGATGCGAGCTTGCCGTCATCGAGCAGCAGCCCGATGGCCAGGGCGACGACGGACTTGGTCGCCGACATCAGGTGGATGCGGTCTTCACCGGCTGCCGGCGCGATCTGCAGCAGCACCCCGCGCCCGCTTTCAATGTAGACCGCGTCGGAATGCGCGTTGCGGGCATTCCGCTCTATCGCTGCCAAGGCATCAGGCGTGTTGGCTGCGGCCGCAAACGGGCGTAGCGCCAGGAAGAACAGGCAGGCAAGCAGAGGTGCTCTCATGGCAGGATCCTTCAATGGACACAGAGATAATGACTACATTTGTAGTCAATCTGCAGTGCATGAAGTCATGCTTCCTGGACTGAAATCGAGCGTGCGCTGAATGCCTGGTCGGGCCATGGCGAAAGCCGGATGGCCTTGAGGCGTCGACTCAATGTTCCCGGGGAGTCTTTCAGGCCTCCGGCAGCGTCATCCCATAGGCGCGCATGAAGAGCGCCACGGTTGCTTCACTCCCGGACACGGGCATCGCCCCATGAGGCAGGCCATGTTCTGTGAGGATGAGCCTGAGGAACTTCTCACTGTCACCCGGGTGGCTCGAGCGGACCGGGGCGCTCGCCATCGCTCGTGTCGCAAGGTCCAGATACGGTTCCAGTTTCGTGCTCCAGTGTTCCATGTAGACATCACGTGCATGATCAGACCGCGACAGCGTCCGGCAGAAGGCCTGGCATGCCGGGTCCGCTGCCAACCGTTCGATGCCGCCACTGATGCGCATCAGCACATCACCAAGATCCATTGCTCCGTGCGCGTCGAGCCGGGCATCCGGTATCGATGCCAGGTGGCCGTCCATGACCGCCTTGTAGAGCCGCGCCTTGTCACGATAGTGCGCATAGATCGTGACCTTGGTGACGCCACAGACCTCGGCAATGCGCTTCATCGTCGCGTTCTCGAAGCCTTCTTCCGCAAACACAGTGCCGGCGGCATCCAGCATCCAGCGCCGGCTCAACGCCCGTGCACCTTCCCAGCGCAGGGCGGTTTTGCTTGGGAAGCCGCCGGAGGCAGCCACGCTCACATGCGCCTGAACAGTGCACAGGCATTGACGCCGCCAAAACCAAATCCATTGGTCAACGCGAACTCGATGCCAGCCGTGCGCGGCACGCCGGCGACGATCGAAAGCCCTTCGGCCAACGGATCGGGGCGGCCGAGGTTGAGTGTCGCTGGTGCGACCTGATCGCGCAAAGCAAGCACGGTAAAGATGGCTTCGATGCCGCCAGCTGCCCCGAGCAGGTGCCCGGTGCTGGACTTGGTGGCAGAGATCAGAAGATCTGGGCGGGCACCGAACAGGGCACGCATGGCCGCAAGCTCTGCCCGATCCCCCACCTGGGTCGAGGTTGCGTGCGCGTTGATGTGGTCGACCTGCCCGGCGGCAATGCCCGCCTGCGCCAGCGCGATCTCCATCGCCCTGCGCGCACCACTGCCGTCGTCGGGGCCCGCAGTCAGATGATACGCATCAGAGGTGGTGCCGTAGCCGACCAGCTCGGCCAGCGGGGTGGCGCCACGCGCCAGCGCATGATCCAGCCGCTCGATCACCAGCAGCCCTGCCCCTTCTGACATGACGAAGCCGTCCCGCTGCTCATCAAACGGCCGGGACGCTGCCTGTGGCGTGTCGTTGAATGACGTGCTCAGTGCCTTGGCCGCCGCAAAGCCGCCCAGGCTGACCCGATGCATCGCAGCTTCCGCGCCACCACACAGTGCAATGTCCGCCTCGCCGGACCGGATGAGGCGCGCCGCATCACCAATGGCTTGGACGCCTGCCGCGCATGCCGTGACGGGTGCGCTCTGCGGCCCCTTGAACCCGTACCGGATCGACGCCTGCCCTGCCGCCATATTGGCCAGGAAGGTAGGCGCAGTGAAAGGCGACAACCGGCCAGGCCCACGGCTTTCGGTGGTGTGCACCGCATTGACGATGGATCCAAAGCCACCGATCCCCGTCGCAATCACGGTCGCCGTTCGCAGCAGGCCACGCTCATCAGCCTCACGCCACCCGGCCTGCGCAAGCGCTTCGTGGGCGGCTACCAGCGCAAACTCGACAAACCGGTCCATCTTCTTCAGATCTTTTGGCGCGATGATGTCGTTGGAGTCGAAGCCCGCCTCAGGATCCTGCACCCGGTCGGGCACGCGGCCGCCTACGTTGCAGCCCGTTCCGGCGGAAAGCGCATCGCCCAGCGGGCCAATTCCGGAACGTCCCGCCAGCAGGCGCGACCACACCGTTTCCACGCCGCAGCCCAGCGGGCTCACCACACCCATTCCGGTCACTACGATGCGATCTTTGTCGGCAATGTTCATGACTCACTTCCCGTGTAAAAGAGATCCAGGCCACTTTCAGGCAACGCGGGTCTTGTCCGCTTGGACCTTGAACCAGATGGCATACATCGCCGGGAGGAAGACCAGCGTCATCACGGTGCCGGCGATGGTGCCGCCGATCAACGTGTAGGCAAGCGTTCCCCAGAACACCGAATGGGTCAGCGGAATGAAGGCCAGCACCGCTGCCAGGGAGGTCAGGATCACCGGGCGCGCCCGGTGAACCGTCGCCTCGATGATCGCGTGGAAGGTTTCCATCCCGGCTTCTTCGTTTTCGTGGATCTGACCGATAAGGATGAGCGTGTTGCGCATCAGGATGCCCGACAATGCAATCAGTCCAACCAAGGCGTTGATGCCAAACGGCTGCTGGAACAACAGCAGGGTCGGGACCACGCCGATCAGGCCGAGGGGGCTGGTCATGAAGACCATGATCATTGCGGAGATGGAGCGCACCTGCAGGATGATGATCAGCAA
Source organism: Stenotrophomonas sp. RIT309 (assembly GCF_000632045.1). NCBI lineage: Bacteria > Pseudomonadati > Pseudomonadota > Gammaproteobacteria > Lysobacterales > Lysobacteraceae > Stenotrophomonas > Stenotrophomonas sp. RIT309. Next base: position 232,164 of record NZ_JFYS01000001.1, on the reverse strand, counting down.
GGTGATCGCCAGCATGATCGGGAACAGCGGCAGCATGGCGCTCATCGCCTTGCCGGACTCTTCAATGGCGCCGGCCTGGGCAATGGCATATCCCTCGGGAAGCGAGGCGATGAGTGGCTGAAGCTGCCTGCTGATGGCCGCCGATACGTCCGGTGGCTGTAGGGCATCGTCGATATCACCGCGCACGGTGATGGTCGGCACGCGATCGCGCCGCCGCAGTACCGGCTCTTCCATGCGCACTTCGACAGCGCCGATCTGGGACAACGGCACGCGCTGGCCACCGGCGCCGACCAAAGTGAAATCGGCAATGCGCGACGGGTCCAGGCGCGTATCCCCGCCAGATCGGGCAACCACTTCGACGGTGCGGATGTCCTCACGAACGGCAGTGACCGGCACCCCGCTGAGGAAGAACTGCAACTGCTGCGAGACAGACGCAGAGGTCATGCCCATCGCCTGCAGGCGGTCCTGGTCCAACGTGAAGTGCAACGTTGGCGTGCGAACGCCCCAGTCGGTGTTCACGGTCCGCATCATCGGGCTGGCGTGCATGATCTGCTCCACCTTGGCCGCAATGCCGCGGATGACATCCGGATCCGGGCCACTGACCCGATAGGCCACCGGATAAGGCGAGTAAGGCCCGAACACCAGCTGCGTGACGCGCACGCGTGCTTCAGGCGCCAGTCCCTCCGCCACTGCCTGGCGGAGCCTTGCCTTCAGCGCGTCGCGCTGTTGCTGGCTGTCGGTGCGGACGACGATCTTGGCAAACGCGGGATCGGGGAGCTCCGGCGAAATGGCGAGGTAGAAGCGCGGCGCGCCCTGGCCGATGTAGGCCGTGACGATCTTCGACTCCTCCTGCGCGGACAGCCACTTCTCCACCTTCCTGGCCGCCAGGCTGGTCTGTTCGATGGCGGTGCCGTAGGGCATCTGCACCTCGACCAATACCTCCGGGCGATCAGAGATGGGGAAGAACTGCTTCTTCACCAACCCCATGCCTGCCACCGAAAGCACGAACAGGCCGATCACCGAACCTGCGGCCAGCCACTTGCGCGCAATCACGCGCGCCAGGATTGACCGGAAGCGGTTGTAGCGCGGCGTATCGTAGAGACTGCTGTGGCCGCGCTCCACGGCCTTCAGTTCAGGCAGAAGCTTCACGCCAAGATAGGGCGTGAAGAACACCGCGACCACCCACGATACGATCAGCGCAATGCCGACGATCCAGAACATGTTGCTGGTGTATTCGCCGGCAGTTGAGCGGGCAAAGCCATTGGGCATGAAGCCCACGGCCGTGACCAGGGTGCCGGCCAGCATCGGCGCCGCCGTATGGCTCCAGGCATAGGCCGATGCCTTGATCCGGCTGTAGCCCTCTTCCATCTTCACCACCATCATTTCGATGGCAATGATTGCGTCATCGACCAGCAGGCCCAGCGCCAGGATCAGCGAACCGAGCGTGATGCGATCAAAGTTCTTTCCGGTGGCAGCCATCACCATGAACACCGCGGCCAGCGTCAACGGTACGGCGGCTGCCACCACGATGCCGACGCGCCAGCCCATGCTGACGAAGCACACCACCATCACCACCAGCAGTGCGACGAAGAACTTCATCATGAACTCGTCGACCGACGCGCTGATGTTCACCGCCTGATCGGTGACTTTCTCCAGGGCCATCCCCACCGGCAGGCCGTCGTTGATCTTCTTGACCTCAGCGTCGAGCGAGGCCCCCAGATCCAGGCCGTTCCAGCCGTCGCGCATGACGATCCCGAGCAGCATGGCGGGCTCGCCCCCGTTGCGGATCATGAAGGTCGACGGATCTTCATAGCCGCGCTTGACGATGGCGATGTCCTGCAGCTTCAGCGTCCTGCCCTGCGCAACGATGGGGGTATCCCGGATCTTCTGCAGCTGATCCAGCGCGCCGTCGAGGCGGATGAAAATCTGCGGGCCCTTGGCCTCCACGGAGCCGGCGGGCGTCAACGCGTTCTGCCCGTTCAGCGCGGCGAACACTGCCTGCGGCGTGATGCCCAGGTTGGCCAGACGTTGGTGGGAAAGCTCCACATAGATCCGCTCGGACTGCTCGCCGATGATATTGACCTTCTTTACCCCCGGGACATGCAGCAGGCGCTGGCGAAGGGTTTCGGCGTCACGTGCAAGCGCGCGGAACGGCTCGCCCTTGGCTTTCAACGCGAACAGCGCGAAGGTGACATCGGCGTATTCGTCATTGACCAGTGGGCCGATGACACCTGCGGGCAGGTTTGCGGCTTCGTCGGCTATCTTCTTGCGCGCCTGGTAGAACTCTTCCTGCACCTCCGAAGGAGGCGTACCGTCCTGCAGGGTCAGCGTGGTGAAAGACAGGCCGGGACGCGTATATGTTTCGCTGCGGTCATACCAGCGCAGCTCCTGCAGGCGTTTTTCCAGCTTCTCGGCCACCTGGTCCTGCATCTCCGTGGGCGTGGCACCCGGCCACGCCGTGATCACTGTCATCACCTTGACAGTGAACGCCGGGTCCTCTGCGCGGCCCAGCTGGAAGAACGACACGATGCCGGCAACCGAGACCAGGAAGATCAGAAAGACGGTAATCGCGCGCTCGCGCACCGCAAGCGCCGACAGGTTGAACCCACTCACGGGTGGGCTCCCTTGCCAGCGGTGGTCGTGGCGGTATCGGCCAGACGAACCACCTGCCCTTCGCGGAGCAGGTGCGCGCCCAGTGCGGCCACTCGGTCGGATGCACTCAACGCGCCCTCAACCAGGGCCTGGTCGTCACCCAATCGCTTGACCACTACCGGCGTCCAACGGGCTTTGAGTGGCTCGCCCCCGATGACCCAGACACCGGCCCCGTTGCCGGGATCGAACACCGCGCCCAATGGGACCTCAACGCCCCCCGCCCTGCCTGCAGCTGCGGTGCCTTCAACCGCTACCGCCACGGTGGACCCCAACGGCAATGCCGTGCTGCCGTCCTCCAGGGTGTAGCGGGCTTCAAAGGTGCGGGTTGCGGGATCTGCCGATTCAGAGAGCACACGCAACCGTGCCGGAATCCTGCCACTTGCCCCGAACAGGGAAGCGGACGCCGCCGAGCCGATCTGCGGCCGAAGTGTCTCGGGCAGCTGGACGACGGCCTCGCGGCTGCCTGCACGGGCAAGCCGGGCGACGATCTGCCCCGCTGCAACGACCTGGCCGGGCTCGGCCAGAATGTTCATGACCACCCCATCGGCATCGGCAACAAGCGCCGTGTACTGACTGGCATTGCGCGCGACACGGGCTTGGGCTTCGGCTGCCTTGAGCTGCGCGGACGCCGCGTCTGCGGCAGCCTTGATCTGATCGTAGGCCGACCGGGATACAACGCCTTTGGCCGCCAGGTCGCGATAGCGCGCCTCGTCCGCGGTGGCTTGCACATTCTGCGCACGGGCTGCGATGACGGCCTGCTGCTGGGACGCTGCGGCCAGGTTCAGATCGATGGGATCAATTCGATACAGCACGTCGCCGCGCTTGACCGTCTGCCCCGTCTCGACCAGGCGCTCGGTGATCTTGCCCCCCACCCGGAAGGCCAGATCGCTCTGCACCCGTGCGGCGACGATGCCAGTGAAGGTCCGCGCATTTCCCGTGTCCGGCTGCACCTGGGCGACCCGGACGATGGGCGGCGCGGTTCGGGGGTCGCTTTCACCCGTCCTGCTGCAGGCCACAAGGAGCAACGGAACAACACAGGAAATGGCTGGGAGTACAAAACGGCGACGCATGCGGCCTTCCGGAGTGGGGTGTCCGGACGCATTTTGTTCCTAGTGACTCATTGCGTCAATAGTCACTACTGGTGTGACTGCAAGCTCCTGAGGACCAGCTCCTGCAAGGCTTTGGGCGCTTCTTCGTGCAAGGGCGCCAGGTGCGGCAGCGTCACCGGGTTCAGATAAGGAAGCAGGACCTGATAGACCGCGCGGCCGGTCTCTTCAAGTGATGTCCGGCTCTCGAACGCTCCGCAGGCACGTCCCTCCTTGATGATGTCTTCAACAAGCTGCCCGATCCGGTCTTGATACGCCTTCGCTGATGGCCATTGATCCGTCGCGGCGGCGACGGCGATTTCATACAGGCGCCGATCCTGCAGAAACAGGCGAAGACCGGCCTCCACAATGACGGTGAACAACACACGCAGCCTATCGTCAGGCGCTTGCACCCCCTGCAGGGCCTGACGAACCTCGCTTTCGATCTGACCGAGGCAATTGGCGCAGATCACCTCACCAATGGCCTGCTTGGAGGCAAAAAACTTGTAGATGTAAGCCTTGGAAAAACCGATGGCTTTGGCAAGGTCGGACACCGTGGTCTTGTCGTAGCCGTAATGGCTGAAATGCGCGGTGGCGGCCACGATGATCTGGGTGCGCACGTCGTGCTCGGCGGGGCCGCGCCCGCCGTCGAGTGCTGCGGAGGTCGAAGTAGACATCGTGGAAGCGTAGCGCCGCGCCGTCACGCCGGCAAATGGTGACCGTTTGGGTATCGGTCCACCACCCGCCCGGCGGCTGTTTGATTTCCAGCTCCGGCAGAAGAGCAGGCAAGGCAAAGCGAAAGCAGCTGCCCAATGATCCTCGTCGCGCGCCTCATCAGCCTCATGCCTCTACGGCGACCGCCGAGCCGGATGCGGACGCAGCATCGGCGGCCGTGACATAGGCGAGCAATGCCGCAAACAGCAGCAAGCCCGCACTGGCCAGGAATGTGCAGGCGAAACCAACACTGTCCAACAGCACGCCGCCAAGGCTGGAACCCAGCGCGATCGAGCACTGCACCACCGCTACCATCAGCCCGCCGCCCGCTTCAGCGTTGTTGGTGAACGTGCGTGCCAGCCAGCTCCACCAACCCACCGGCGCAGCCGTGGCCAGCAGACCCCATACCGAAAACAGTGCGGCCGTCGGCCAGAGTTGAGGCCCCAGCGCCACGAGCGCCGCGGCAATCACCGCCATCAGGATCGGGACGGCCACCAGTGTGCGATAGAGACCACGCCTGATGAATGCCCCGATCGCGAGCGTGCCGACAACGCCGCTTGCACCAATGGCCAGCAGCACCAGCGGAACGGCGGATTCCCCTGCACCCGTGACCTTTTCCAGGAACGGGCGCACATAGGTGAACAAGGCAAACTGCCCCATGAAGAAGATGCCGCACGCCGCCATTCCCAACATCACCACCCGCCGCCGCAACAGGGCCAGCACCCCGCCCCGGGATCGCCGTCGTTCCGCGGCCATGGAAGGAAGACACAGCCACTGCCATGCCAGCGCGATGGCTGCCACAGGCAGGAGGCACAGGAATGCCCCACGCCATCCGATCACGCCGCCAAGGTAGCTGCCCAAGGGGGCAGCCACTACCGTTGCCAGCGCGTTGCCGCCATTGAAGATCGCCAGTGCTCGCGGCACCTGCGCTGCTGGCACCAGCCGCATGGCCGTGGCCGCAGACAATGACCAGAAGCCGCCGATCACCACGCCGATCAATGCCCGGCCCATCATGTAGATCGGGTAGCTGGGAGCCAATGCCACCACCACGCCGGATGCCGCCATCAATGCGGTGAGCGTCAGCAGCACTGTCTTCCGGTTGATGCTCCCGGCCAAGCGGGAGATCGACAGGCTGGTCAGCACGGCGAAGGCACCAGAGATGGCAATCCCATACCCGGCCAGCCCTTCGCTCACGCCAAGGTCAGCCGCCAAGGGCGTAAGCAGGCTCACCGGCATGAATTCAGAGGCGATCAGTGCGAACACGCACAGCGTCATTGCCAGCACCCCGCCCCAGTTGGCCCGGTCGGCCGTCGCGTCGTTGCTGCTCATTTCCCAGCCAGGCCTCGCTGGAAGAACGTCGCCAACCTTGCGAAGGGAATCAGGTCGGTGCGGTCATACAGGTCTACATGACCAGCATCCTTCACCCAGTAGAGCTCCTTCGGCTGCCCTGCCCTGCGGTACGCGTCCTCGCTGAACTCACGCGAGTGGGCGTGGTCGCCAGAGATGAACAGCATCGGTCTGGGCGAGATGGTCTCGATATCGTTGAAGGGGTAGAAATTGACGAACTTGACCAAGCTGCTGAACAGCGGCTGGGTGGTCAAGTCGCCGCGCTCGCCTTCGGCGGTGTAAGCACCTCGCGACGTACGGTAGAAATCAAAGAACTCGCGCTGCACTTCGGACGTATCGGCCTCGAGCTTGTTCACGGTGCCAGGTACATGGACTGCCGGCCCACCGTTGAACTCGACCAGACGCTGGTCCGTTGCAGCCTTGATCATCTGCCTGCGCTGCTCCAGCGATTGCGCGTGGTTCAGCCCATGGCGCGCGGCGGCCCCCATGTCATACATGCTGACCGTAGCGATTGCCTTGATGCGCGGGTCGATCTTGGCTGCGCTGATCACGAAACTGCCACTGCCACAGATACCCAGGCCACCAATCCGCTGTGGATCCACGAAAGACTGCGTGCTCAGGAAGTCCACCGCCGCGCTGACATCGTCAGAATAGATTTCAGGCGACACCAGGTGCCGCGGGGTACCCGCGCTCTCTCCCCAGAAGGAAAGATCGATCGCCAACGTAACGAAACCCTGCTCAGCCAGCTTCTGCGCATACAGCTGTGAGCTCTGCTCCTTCACCGCGCCCATCGGGTGTCCGACCACCACGGCGGGTGCGCGGCCGCCATGCGTCAGGCCCTGCGGCCGGTACAGCGTCCCGACCACTTCCATCTGGTACTGGTTGAGGAAGCTGACGCGCTCGCCTTTTACGCTGGCGCTTCTGTAGAAATTGTCGGCGCCGGCGGTTCTTGTGGCCGCCGGCGCCTCAGCGGACAAGGCCGACTGCGGAACGAAATGGCTGGCGATCAGTGCCAACAGCAGCGTGGTGGGTTTCATGTGCGGACGGCCTCAGCGGGGACTCAGGTCGCCACGATAGGCGCCGCCCGCTACCGCGATAAGCCGGCTGAAAGTTGATGCATTATTGAGTTGCGCTCACAATTGGCCCATGAACGGCGTGAAGACCAATGATCTGCAAGCCTTCCTGGTGGTGGCACAGGAGCAGAGCTTCACCAGGGCAGCTGTCCGCCTCGGTGTTACGCCCTCAGCGCTCAGCCATTCCATGCGGCTGCTGGAAGAGCGCCTGGGCATCCGCCTGCTGGCCCGCACCACGCGCAACGTCTCCCTGACCGAGGCGGGCGAGCGCCTGATGCGCTCCATTGCACCGCATTTCGAGGCCATCGTCGCCAGCGTCGAGGCACTGGGGGATCTGCGCGACCGCCCGGCCGGAACTCTTCGTATCTCCTGTACGGACGATTCCATGGAGACCATCGTCCGCCCTCGCCTTGCCGGTTTCCTCGCCGAGTATCCGGACATCACACTTGAGTTCTACGTCGATTACGGCTTCACCAATGTGGTTGAACAGCGCTTCGACGCCGGCATCCGGCTGGGTGAGGCGCTCAGCAAGGACATGATCGCGGTCAGGGTCGGACCGGATTGGCGCCTGGTGGTGGTTGGATCCCCCGACTACTTCGAGAGGCACGCCAAGCCAAGGAAGCCTGCCGATATCACGCAACATCGCTGCGTGCACATCCGGCATCGCCCGAACGGCGCCATCTATGCCTGGGAGTTCGAAGAGAAGGGCAAGGAATTCACCGTGCGCGGTGATGGGCAACTGGTGTTCAACAGCATGATCCACGTCATCAATGCCGCACTGGATGGACTGGGCCTGGCGTATGCGCCTGAGCCGATGGTTGCCGACCACATTGCCGAGGGGCGGCTGGTTGCCGTGCTGGACAAGTGGTGCTTGCCTTTCCCCGGTTATCACCTGTATTACCCGAACCGTCGGCAGCCCTCGCCGGCATTTTCGGCGCTGGTGGCCTGGCTGAGGCGAGATGCCTGAGGTCCGGGGCGACACCAGGCCGACAAGATCAGCGCGTCCAGCATTGCCCGCGCCGGCTGAACGCCTCAGGTACTTCAGCGCACGAAAATACCCGGTCGATCACCGGCTTGATACCCAGTAGGACGCTCAGGACAGATGACGGCTAGATGTGAAACACCGGACCGGCCGACAACGTCGCCGAACTCACCCTGACACGGAACGCAATGAGCAGGCTCGCGATGAGCATCACCGCCGCAGCAACGGTGAGCACGGCAACAATGCCCCCGAACCCGAACACCAGGCCGCCCAAAGCGGCACCCGCGGCGATGGAAGACTGCACAGCAGCGACCACCATCCCGCCGGCACTCTCGGCCTGATCGGGCACCGCACGCGCAACCCAGCTCGACCAGGCCACGGGCACGCCACCAAAGGCCAGGCCCCAGAGCGCGACCAGGGCCGACAGCCCGTCAACGCCCACCGGCAACAGGAGCATGCCCAGCGCGGCTGCGCCAACCAAGGCGGGCATGATCACCAACGTGACTTTCAAGCTGCGCTCCATGAGCCAGCCGGCCAGCAGGGTGCCAACGAAATTCGCCACACCGAATCCGAGCAGAATCAGCGCCAGGCCATCCGCGCTCATCTGCCCCAGGCTCTCCAACGTTGGGCGGATGTACGTAAAGAGCGAGTACTGACCGGTGTGCGCCAGAACGCAGCCCAGCATGCCGACCGCAACGCCTGGCCGGCGCAGGAGCCGCACCACAGACTCTGGGACTGCCGCCTTGCGCGGGGCCATTCGGGGCAGCGTGAACCACTGGAACGCAAACGTGAGTCCACCTACCGCCGTCGCAGCCCAGAAGGCGCTGCGCCAGCCCAGCAGACCTCCCAGGTAGCTCCCCAAAGGAACGGAAACCACGGTGCCGACCGCAATGCCGCTGAAAATGATGGAAAGCGCGCGAGGCACGCGCTGCGGCGGCACCAACCGCATGGCCACGGCCGCTGCCATGCTCCAGAAACCGCCCAGCGCGATGCCCAGAAGGACGCGCATCACCAGCAGGACGCCCATGCTGGACGACAATGCCACCAGGGCGTTGGAGAGGATCATCAGACCCGTGAAACTCAACAGCACCAGGCGCCGGTCTATCGAACGGGTCAGCCGCGGCACCAGCAGGCCAGCGAACAGGGCCACTACAGCGGTGACCGTCACTGCTTGACCAGCCAGCGCCTCCGACACCCCCAGGTCCGCCGCCATCGGCGTCAGCAGGCTGGCAGGCAGATATTCGGCCGTGAGCAGCCCGAAGACACCCATGGCCAGCGAAAACACCGCTACCCATGCCGACGAAGAAGGTTCCCCGCTACTCCAGGCCACAGAATCAGGTGCGTCTGCGGCATCAGCTACGTCATTACTCATCAAAGATCCCAGTGCAATCGTGCAGCCGAGAGTCTAGGGAGCCACACCCGGATGATCTATGATTGCATGACCTGTATTTTTGATCGAAACCCCGGGTCGTCTCATGAGCCACGCTCCATCCCAGCCCACCGACCTGATCAGCGAGCTGCTGACCGGCATGCGGCTGCATGGCGTTCAATACCGACGCATTCAGACCGGGCCGACCTTTGGGCTTGGATTTCCTCCGAAGCCAGGCCATGCCTACTTCCATTACCTGGCAGTGGGCACTGCCATTCTTCGTGGCGCGGACGGCAGCCAACACCGCCTGTCTGCCGGGGATGTCGTGCTTCTTCCCCGCGGAGAAGAACACGCGTTGCTGTCGGGCGACGAGCACCCCGTCCAGTGCCTGGAAACGATAGACGCAGCCCCGCTGGGTGACGCGGTGAGCGGCATAGACACGTGCCCGAGCACGCACGCCGTGCCGAGCGCAGTGCTCTTCCACGGCTGCATGGTGTTCGATCTGGGCGGCATGCAAGGGCTGAGCAAGGTGATGCCGGCGGTGATGTTGGCCGATGGCAACGGCACGCAGTTCCCTGGGCTGTTGCCCATGGTCGACGCGATGAAGCGCGAGGTCTGCTCCGGACGTATCGGATATGCAGGAATACTCTCCCGGCTGGCGGATGCAGTGGCCGCCATGATCGTTCGTGACTGGGTCGAGCGCGGTTGCGACGGCGCATCCGGCCTGGTCATGGCCATGCGCGACCCGCGTCTATCGCTGTCGTTGCTTGCCCTGCACAGAGACCCCGGGCGTGACTGGACCGTCGAAGCGCTGGCCGCAGAATCCAACATCTCACGCTCTGTCTTTGCAGATCGGTTCCAGACCGTTATTGGAACCGCACCCCTGCGGTACGTGACTGAGCTGCGAATGCAATTGGCAAGTCAATGGCTGACCCACCAGAGCCTACCGATCGAGGTAGTGGCAGAGCGCCTCGGCTACGCGTCGCAGGCCGCTTTCAGTCGCGCCTACAAGCGCGTCATCGGGCACTCGCCTGGGGCGACCCGGCGCGGGCGCGCCTTGGCCTCGACATAGAAAGAAGTGCGCCGAGCAGGCTCGGCATCCATCGTAGCCGAGGAGCGCGATGGATGGCGCGTTGCCGGCCAGCGGCCGGCACTACCCTTGCCTTGCTGACTCCGGGTCGCCTCAGGATCAGACCGCATTGAGCGGCGAGCACGCCAACCGGGCCCGGCCTTCACAGTTACCACGGCCCCTGCAATGCAACCATGCAGGACGCGCCCTGCCCCCATCGGTAACCTATGCCCCACCTTCGTCGTCTTTTTGGCCGCTGGCTGCGCCTGCGTCGTCGTGTGCGTTGGCGCTGGCGTGAGCACCAGGCGTCGGCCCCGGCCATCGAGGCCACCGAGGGCCCACTGCGTGCCGCGCTGTACAACGTTGAACAGATGGAGGAGTACGGCCGCGCGCTTGCGCGACAGCATCGCGTGCGGTTGCGCCCCAGCCCGGAGCGCCTGCTCGAACGGCTGCAGGCCAACGAGCGCGTGCTGGAAGACGCCAACACGCTGCTGAGCAGCGTGGTGCGCGAACAGCGGCCGGTGACCCCGGCGGGGGAATGGCTGCTCGACAACTACTACCTGGTCGAAGAACAGATCCAGACCGCGCGACGCCACCTGCCGCGCGGCTACAGCCGCCAGCTTCCTTCACTTGCCTCCGGCCCATCGGCCGGGTTGCCACGGGTGTATGAGCTGTCGATGCAGGCGATCGCGCACGGTGACGGCCGCATTGACGCCGATACGCTGGGCCGCTTCATCGCCTCGTACCAGTCGCTCGCGCCGCTGAGCCTGGGCGAACTGTGGGCCGTTCCGATCATGCTGCGCCTGGCGCTGCTGGAGAACCTGCGGCGCATGGCCGCGCGGGTGATGCGCGATGGGACCGACCGCCGCCTGGCTGCGCAGTGGGCCGACCAGCTCAATCGCGCGGCGTCCGACACCCCTACCGATGTGGTCCTGGTGGTTGCCGACATGGCGCGATCCGCGCCGCCGCTGACCGGCGCGTTCATCGCCGAGCTGACGCGCTCGCTGCAGGGGCGCGGCGGCGCGTGGGCCATGCCCATCGCGTGGCTGGAACAGTGGGCGGCAGCGGCTGGGCAGCGCATCGACGAACTGGTTGCCGCCGAGGGGCAGCAGCAGGCGGCCGACCAGGTCTCCATCGGCAACAGCATCGGCAGCCTGCGTTTCCTCTCCACCATGGATTGGCGCACCTTTGTCGAAGACATGAGTGTGGTCGAGCAGCGGCTGCGGGAAGACCCCATGGGCGTCTATGCGCAGATGGATTTCGGCACCCGCGATGCCTACCGCCACGTGGTGGAGAAGATTGCCCGCGGCAGCCGCATCGCCGAGGAGCGGGTTGCGACCATCGCCCTGGACCTGGCACGGGCGGCTACGCCGGCGGACGGCCCACGCACGCACGTGGGCTACTGGCTGGTCGGCGAAGGCCTGCAGACCACTGTTGCGGCGGTGGCCGAGGCAGCACCGCGCCACCGCAAGGCACGGCGACTGGCGCATCGCGTGCCGCTTGCGCTGTACCTGCTGCCGATCGGCCTGCTGGCGGTGCTGGCCACCAGCGGCCTGCTGGCAACCGGCAGCGGCTCGGTACCTGTCTGGCTGGCCGCGCTGCTCGGGCTGCTGGTGTTCAGTGAACTCGGCATCGTGCTGGTGAACTGGACTGCGACGGTGCTGGTCGCGCCCAGGCCGCTTCCCAAGCTTGATTTCAGCGAAGGCATTCCTGCCGCGTGCGCCACCGTGGTCGCGGTCCCCTCGATGCTGTCCAGCGTCGACGGCATCGACGTTCTGGTCGAAGCGCTTGAGGTGCGCTTCCTGGCCAACCGCGATCCCCAGCTGCGCTTCGTGTTGTTGACGGATTTTCTCGACGCGCCAGCAGCACAGGCGCCGATGGACGACGCTCTGCTTGCGCACGCCGTGGCACGGATCGAGGAATTGAACCATCGTTACGCGCCCGAGCGCGGCGACCGCTTCTACCTGCTGCACCGGCCCAGGCAATGGAACCCGGGCGAAGGTGTGTGGATGGGCCACGAGCGCAAGCGCGGCAAGCTGGCCGCGCTCAATGCCCTGCTCCGCCAAGGCGATGCGGCGGCGTTCATGCGCATCGTCGGAGACGCGGCGGCCCTGATCGGCGTCCGTTACGTCATCACGCTGGACTCGGACACCCAGCTCCCGCGGGATGCGGCACGCGCGTTCGTCGCCACCTTGGCGCACCCGCTCAACCGCCCGCGCTTCGATCCGCAGCTGCAACGCGTGGTGGAGGGCTACGGCATCCTGCAGCCCAGCGTCGGCACCAGCCTGGGCCGGCGCCGCACCTCGCGTTTTGCCAGGATGTTCGGCAGCGAGCCCGGCATCGATCCGTACACGCGCATGGTTTCCGACGTCTACCAGGACCTGTTCGACCAAGGCTCGTTCGTGGGCAAGGGCATCTATGACGTCGACGCCTTCGAGCATGCGCTGGAAGGCCGCCTGCCCGAGAACCGCATCCTCAGCCACGATCTGCTGGAAGGCTGCTATGCACGCGCAGGCCTGGTCAGTGATGTGCGCCTGTACGAGGACTATCCCGAGCGCTACGCCGCCGATGCCAAGCGCCGTGCGCGCTGGATCCGTGGCGACTGGCAGCTGCTGCCGTGGTTGTTGCCGTGGACACCGCGCCCGGGTTCGGGTTGGGAACGCAACCGGCTCAGCCTGCTCTCGCGCGGCAAGTTGCTGGACAACCTGCGCCGGAGCGTGGTGCCGATCGCTGCCCTGGCGCTGTTGGTAGCCGGTTGGCTGTACGCGCGGAACCCTGCTGCGTGGACCGCGTGGGTGCTGGCGCTGTGGTTCGCGCCGCCGCTGATAGGCATGCTGCGTGATGGCCTGAGCGTTCCGGAAGACACCCCGCTGGAAGCGCATTACATCAAGGTCGGGCGCGGTACGTTGCAGTCGTTGCTGCGCGCGTCCACCCAGATAGCGTGCCTGCCCTACGAAGCACTGCTGGCCAGTGACGCCGTGCTGCGCACGCTCTGGCGCATGGCCGTCACGCGACGTCACCTGCTGCAATGGAATCCCTCCAGCGAAGTCGAGCGCCGCCTTGGCAGCGACCGTGGCGCGGAATGGCGGGTGATGGCGCCGGCCTCGCTGCTGGCGCTCGCGCTGGTGGCTGTGGTGGCCGGCGTGCGTCCGCAGGCACTGCCGATCGCCCTGCCCTTGTTGTTGGCGTGGACCTTTGCGCCGGCATTGATGGCGTGGCTGGGTCGCCCGCCGGCTGCAAGCGTGGCCGAGTTGTCGGTCACGCAACGGGCGTTCCTGGGCCGGCTTGCGCGGCGCACCTGGTCCTTCTTCCAGGCCTGGGTGCGCGAGCAGGATCATTGGCTGCCGCCGGACAACATCCAGGAGCATCCGGCGCTGGTGGTCGCGCGACGCACCTCGCCGACCAACATCGGCCTGTCCCTGCTGGCCAATCTGTCTGCGTGGGATTTCGGCTATCTGCAGCAGGGCGCGGTGGCTGAACGTACCGCCCGCACGTTCGATACGCTGGACCAGCTGCCGCGCCATCGCGGCCACTTCCTCAACTGGTACGACACCGAAACCCTGGCGCCGCTGCCGCCGCGCTACGTCTCCACCGTCGACAGCGGCAACCTTGCCGGCCACCTGCTTACCCTGCGCCAAGGCCTGCTCGCGCTGGTGGATGCGCCGGTGTTGGCGCCGCACACGTTCGATGGCCTGGCCGATACGCTGGGCGTGCTGGAAGAGGAGCGGCAGCGTCATCGCGCCGACGATGCGCCGCTGGTCGAGGCGCTCAATCATCTTCGCCAGCGTCTGGCGTCTACGCGTGTCGACCGTCCCGTCGGGACGGCGCAGTCGCTGACCCGTCTGCAGGAACTGGCCGGTCTGGCCGACGACCTGCTGCTGCAATGGCCGGCACCGGCCTCGCCCGAGGACGGTGAGCTGCATTGGCCGGCCCTGTTCGCCGCCGAATGCCATGCCGCCCACGCCTCGCTTGCCGATATCCCTGCCGATGCCAACGTGGCCGTCGATGCACCGGTGCCAAGTCTGCGTCAGTTGGCCGCTCTGCCCGGCACGGCCGGCGCGGACGCGCGCGCGCGCATCGAGCAGCTGCAGGACCTGGCGCACCGCGCCGGGCAGTTCTCGCTGATGGAATACGGGTTCCTGTTCTACCGTACCCGCAACCTGCTTTCGATCGGCTACAACGTAGACGACCACCGCCTCGACAACAGCTTCTACGACCTGCTGGCTTCCGAAGCGCGGCTGGGCGCGTTCGTTGCCATTGCGCAGGGCCAGCTGGCACAGGAAAGCTGGTTCGCGCTCGGCCGCATGCTCACCGAGGTCAACGGCACGCCGACACTGCTGTCATGGAGTGGCTCGATGTTCGAGTACCTCATGCCGCAGCTGGTGATGCCCAGCTATCCGGACACGCTGCTGGACCAGACCGCACGGCACGCGGTCGAGGCACAGATCGTCTACGGCCGTACGCTGAACCTGCCATGGGGCGTGTCCGAGTCCGGCTACAACGCCGTCGATGCCCGCCTGAACTACCAGTACCGGGCGTTCGGCGTGCCCGGATTGGGGCTCAAACGCGGCCTTGGGCAGGATCGGGTCATCGCGCCCTATGCCAGCATGATGGCACTGATGGTGGCGCCGGAAGCGGCCTGCCAGAACCTCCAGGTGCTGGAAGGATTGGGGTTCTGCGGGCGTTTCGGCATGTACGAGGCCATCGACCACACGCCCACCCGGGTGCCGCCGGGACAGGATCACGTCCTGTTGCGTTCGTTCATGGCCCACCACCAGGGCATGGGCCTGCTATCGCTGGATTACCTGCTGCGCGACCAGCCGATGCAGCGCCGCTTCCTTGCCGATGTCGAGTTCCAGGCCACCTTGCTGCTGCTGCAGGAACGCATCCCGCGCGTGGGCGTGTTCCATCCCCATGAGGTCGAAGCGCTTGGCGAGCACTCGGCACTGGCCGAGCACGAGACGTCCCTGCGCGTCCTGCGCGACCCGGGTGGCCCGCGCCCGGAAGTACAGCTGCTGTCCAACGGTCGCTACCACGGCATGCTGACCCATGCCGGCGGCGGCTACAGCCGCCACGGCGACCTGTCGCTTACCCGCTGGCGCGAGGACGGTACCACCGATGCATGGGGCACGTTCTGCTATCTGCGCGACGTGGACAGCGGCGAGTTCTGGTCTGCCGCCTACCAGCCCACCTGCGTGGCAGTGGACAATTACGAGGCGATCTTCTCTGACGCCAAGGCGGAATTCCGCGGTGTGCGCCGCGGCTGCGAGAGCCACCTGCAGGTCGCCATCTCCGCCGAGGACGACATCGAGCTCAGGCGCCTGCGCCTGACCAACCGCAGCCGTCGCCCGCGCACGGTGGAGATCACCACCTATGCCGAAGTGGTGCTGGCACCCGCCGCGGCCGACGATGCGCACCCGGCCTTCAGCAACCTCTTCGTGCAGAGCGAGATCCTGGCCGCAAAGCAGGCGGTTCTGTGCACGCGCCGGCCACGTTCGCACGACGAGGTGCCGCCGTGGATGTTCCATCTGGTGGCGGTGCACGATGCGGAGGTGGTGGCGATCTCCTATGAAACCGACCGTGCGCGCTTCCTGGGCCGTGGCAACACGCCGCGGACGCCGCAGGCATTGACCACCGATGCCGACCTGTCCGGCACCGATGGCTCGGTGCTGGACCCGATCGTGGCCATCCGCGTCCGCGTGGTGCTTGAGCCCGAGCAGACCGTACAGCTGGACATGGTGTATGGCATCGGCGCCAGTCGCGGCGGTTGCGAAGCACTGGTGGACAAATACCGTGATCGTCGCCTGGCAGACCGCGTCTTCGACCTGGCCTGGACACACAGCCAGGTGGTGCGCCGGCAGATCAACGCAAGCCAGGCCGAGGCATCGCTGTACGAGCGCCTGGCCAGCCACGTGCTGTATGCCGGTCCGCTGCTGCGCGCCGGTGCAGGCGTCCTGCAGCAGAACCAGCGAGGACAATCCGGGTTGTGGGGCCATGCCATCTCCGGTGACCTGCCCATCGTACTGCTGAAGGTCACCGACGCGGACAACGTGGAACTGGTCCGGCAACTGGTGCAGGCGCATGCCTACTGGCGCCAGAAGGGCCTCAACACCGACCTGGTCATCTGGAACGACAGCAAGGCCGGCTATCGGCAGGAGCTGCAGGACCAGATTCTGGGGATGGTGGCCGCCAGTTCGGAGACCGGCCTGCTCGACCGCCCCGGCGGCATTTTCGTGCGGCCGGTGCAGAACATGACCCACGAGGACCGCATTCTGTTGCAGGCGGTGGCACGGGCGGTCATCAGCGACGAAGACGGTACGTTGGTCGCGCAGGTGGGGCGTCAGCCGTTGCCTCCGCGACGGATCCCGGCCCTGGTGCCGCAGGCGCTGCAGCAGGAACTGGCCCTGTCGATGGAGGCGACGCCCGGGCTGCCCATCGTTGCCGACCTGGGCCCGGAGCCCGGACTGCCGCCGAGCGCCGAGCACGACGAAGAAGTGGACGACCCGTGGCCTTTCCTTCCCTACCGCGGCACCGGCAGATTCGACAACGGCACCGGCAGTTTCAGCGAGGACGGCCGCGAGTACGTGGTGGTGGTACGCGAAGGCGCGCCGACGCCGGCGCCATGGGCCAACGTGATCGCCAACGCCCGCCTGGGCACGGTCGTCAGCGAGAGTGCACCGGGCTACACATGGTTCGAGAATGCACACGAATTCCGCCTGACGCCCTGGCTCAATGATCCGGTGTCGGACACTGGCGGCGAAGCCTTCTACGTGCGCGACGAGGACACCGGTCGTGTCTGGTCGCCGATGCCGCTGCCGCGCCGTGGCACCGGCGCGTACCGTACGCGCCATGGCTTCGGCTACACGGTCTACGAGCATGTTGAAGACGGCATCGCCAGCGAATTGTGGGTCTTCGTCGACGTCGCCGCGCCGCTGAAGTTCTCGGTCCTGCGGCTGCACAACCTGTCGGGCCGGCCACGGCGGTTGTCGGCCATCGGCTACGTTGAATGGGTAATGGGTGACCTGCGCGCGAAGTCGCGCATGCACGTACTCACCGAACGTGACCCGCAGAGCGGCGCGCTGCTGGCGCGCAACACCTACAGCACCGACTTCGGCGGCCGGATGGCCTTCTTCGACACCGATGCCGATGGCTGCGGCTGGACCTGTGACCGACTGGAGTTCATCGGCCGCAACGGCAGCCTGCACGCACCGGCGGCGTTGCGTCGCGAGCGCCTGGATTCACGGCTGGGTGCGGGCCTGGATCCCTGCGCGGCGATCCAGGTGCCGTTGCTGCTGGCTGCAGGCGACCGCAGCGAAACGACGTTCCGCCTTGGCGCCGGGCGCAACCGCAAGGAAACGCTGGCGTTGGCACGAAGCCGCCAGGGCGCCCATGAAGCCATCGATGCGCTGGACGCCGTGCGCATCCACTGGCGCAACGTGCTGGCCACGGTGCAGGTGCGCACGCCAGACCCGGCGCTGGACGCACTGGCCAATGGTTGGCTGGTCTACCAGACGCTGGGCTGCCGCTACCTGGCACGCAGTGGCTACTATCAATCAGGCGGTGCGTTCGGTTTCCGCGACCAGCTGCAGGATGCGCTCGCCCTCGTGCACGCTCGCCCGGACCTGACCCGCGAGCACCTGCTGCTATGCGCTGCACACCAGTTCACCGAAGGCGACGTGATGCACTGGTGGCACCCTCCGCAAGGTCGCGGCGTGCGCACCCGCTGTTCGGACGATTACCTCTGGCTGCCGCAGGGCGCATGCCGCTACCTGGAGGTTACCGGCGACGCCAGCGTGCTGGACGAAGTGGTCGGCTACATCGAGGGGCGCGCGGTGACACCCGAAGAGGAGGGGTATTACGACATGCCCACGCCTTCGACGCAACGCGGCACGCTGTATGCGCACTGCGTGCTCGCGCTCGAGCGCGGTTGCCGCTTGCTCGGCGAGCGCGGCCTGCCACTGATGGGGAGCGGGGATTGGAACGACGGCATGAACCGCGTCGGCGACCAGCAGCGCGGTGAAAGCGTGTGGCTCGGCTTCTTCCTGCATGACACGCTCCGCCGCTTCATCGGGCTGGCCAACGCGCATGGCGATGCACCGCGTGCGGAGTGGTGCCGACAGCAGGCCGAAAGCCTGCGCCAGAACCTGGAACAGCATGCCTGGGACGGGGCATGGTATCGCCGCGCCTGGTTCGACAACGGCGCGCCATTGGGCTCGTCACAGAACGAAGAATGCCGCATCGATTCGATTTCGCAGAGCTGGTCGGTGCTGTCAGGCGTCGCCGCGCCTGAACGTGCCTCGCAGGCGCTGGATTCGCTGTACACGCACTTGGTGCGAAAGGACGCCAAGCTGATCCAGCTGCTCGATCCGCCCTTCGACCAGACCCCGGAAGACCCCGGCTACATTCGTGGCTACGTACCTGGCGTGCGCGAGAATGGCGGCCAGTACACCCACGCGGCCGTGTGGGCGGCCATGGCATTCGCACAGCAGGGCGATGCGGTGCGTGCCTGGGAGCTGGCCGGCATGATCAACCCGCTCAGTCACACGCTGGACCCGGAGGCGATCCAGACCTACCGCGTCGAGCCCTATGTGCTGGCAGCCGACGTCTACGCCGTGCCTCCGCACGTCGGGCGAGGCGGCTGGACGTGGTACACCGGCTCGGCCGGTTGGATGTATCGCCTGCTGGTCGAATCGCTGCTGGGCATACGTCGGCAGGGCGATCGTCTTTCGTTGGCACCGTGCCTGCCCGATCACTGGCCGTCATTCGAACTGAGCTACCGCTTCGGCCGCAGCTTCTACGAGTTCGTGGTGACCCGCACTGCGCAGGACCAGCCCACGCTGCACGTGGATGGCGTGCTGCAGCCGGACCTCACCGTCCTGCTGCGCGACGACGGCCATCACTACCGCGTCGCGCTTGATCTGGGTGCGGCCCCGGGATGAACGTGCGCCCTGAAATACAGGTGCAGCTTGATGCGCTGGCCGAGATGCTGATGCACTGGTTGGCGCGGTCGCGCCATCCAGCGCAGTTCTGGCCGCAGTTTGAAACGCTGGCTGCGGAGATTCTGGACCAATGCGAGCACGCAGAAAGAGGCCAGGCGCACGCGTGCATCCAGGCCATGCTCAAAAGCCACGCGCTGGAGCTTCCATCCTGGTACGAGCGTGATGACAGCCTGCCGCCGGGGACGCCAGGAGAATGATGGCCAGCGCCCTGCGTTACGATGCCTGGCTCAACTGACCAGAGATACGCGTGCCCGTCTCCACTCGCCTGTTGCTTGCCATCGCAGCTTCCCTGCTCCCGCTTTCCGGGACGATCGCAGCACCGTCCACCCTGCCCGCCTCCACCGCCCCGGCCAGCAGCTGCCAGGACGACGCGTCCCGCTGCCCCGCATGGATGCCCTCACAGGCCGAGATGCGCAACACCATCGCCGACCATTTCTGCGAGCTGGCTGACCAGGGGCGCATCCAGCCTCGGGTAAAGCCGTTGGTCCGCGCCGAATCCTCGCCACTGAACTGTGGTGCGCTGGGAGAGCAGGCCGGTTCGAACTTTGTCTGCGGCGGTGAAATGCGCTTCATCGGCAAGGGCGGCGAAATGGACACCATCACGTTCAGTCCGACGCTTCGCCGCGAGGAGGATGGGCGCATCGCGTTCTACGTGGGCAATGACGAGGAGGGTCAACAGGTGTGGCGGGTGCCCGCCCCGCGGGCCACCTCAGCGACATGCGCTGGGCGCTGAGCGCTGAGCGCGGCACATCTGCGCGCGCTCCGCTTCAGACCAGTTTGTGCGGGATTTCACGATCGAACCTGTTACGGACGTCCATTTCCAAGTGAGCCATTGGCGCGTCCGGTTTTACTGGGCGGCAGGCTATCGTCCCCCTGCCGCATGACGGCCTCGATCCAGTCGACGTAGCGTGACACGCGAACGTTGTGGACCATCTGCCCATAGAAGCCCGCTTCAAGGGCATGCTCGGGTACGGCCGTGATCCAGGACCCCAGTCCCACCAATTGCCAGGTGCCGTGGTCGTTGACCACAAGCGGACCACCGCTGTCTCCACTTCCCAGTACGCCCTCAAGCGGCAGGCCCTGCGGCGGCGGATCGAACCGGTACCAGAGATACCGCTGATTGCCGCCGGTAATCGTGTTGTGGGCCCGCCGCAGGGATGTACGGTGCGGCGCATCCGGCAACTGGCCAACCGCACCGCTGCCGGTGGCGCCCTTCCCTATCAGGACGGCGACCTGCGTGACCTCTGCTGAACCCCGATACAGCGCCACGGGCGTGGCATCGGTCACCGGCGCGGCAAGCTTGATCAGCGCGATGTCATCCGAGGCCGCCAGGAAGGCATGGATCCGGGAAGGACTTCCTGTTGCCATCGCCTCCTTGCCCAGGGCCTCGGGCATCCTCCGGTAGCCGGGATGCAGGAATACGCGTTCAACGCCATACGCGTTGCCATTGATCGCGATCGTTGCTCCCATCCCTTCCATCGGCGCTGCATGCGCTGCGGTCAGCACCCAACGCGGGGCGATGAGAACGCCGTGCCCCTCTCCTGGCATGTCCGCCAGCGCCGGGAAGTCAGATCGTTCGATGCGGTACCTGCCATCGTCGACATCATCACGGATGACGATGGCCCCGGCAGCGAACGGGAGCGCGGCAAGCAGCAGAAAGAGCCAGCGATTCATCGTAAGCATTCATCCTTGGGGTCGATCAATCCAGCCTAGCCAAACGCATCGACACTGCTGATGGACGCGCGACCAATTCCCGTGGTGGCCGACGAAGGGATGGAAACCACGACTGAAACCGGGACGCGCCGAGACGTTTAGTGTTCACCGCGCAAGGCGAGCCTCGCATTCCTGCGGATCGAACAGGCCGTACGTGCGCAGGATTTCGAGATTGGTTCGCGCCCTCGAATCCCCCTGTTCACAGCCCCGGAGCGAAGATCGGGAACCAGGAAGGACCCCCGTCCATGAGAACGTCGCGCACTTCACCGGGTGAAGTACAGACACCCGGCCACGGCGATCGGCATCGGGTCGGCCTCGATGCGCTGGGCCACCAGTGCCATCACTTCGATGCCATCGCCGTCGGCTTCGGGTGCTGACTGGACCACCCGCATTCCTCCGCGTTCGCCCTGCGTCCCCGGCCCATCGAGGGAAAGCGCTTTGGCGAGGTCTGCAGCAAGGGCTGCATCGAAGACAGCCACCACGGAACTGCGCGACAGTATCAGCCGCGGGGACGGATGACCGAAGACCAGAGCCGGTGCTGGAAGCTTCATTTCCGCGACAACGCCGGGCATGTCGCCCAGTGCGTTGCTGTAACCCCCACCCTTGCCGGCGATCGGCTGCCAGCCGGCCGATGGCTTCCCGCGGGTTGCGATGTCACGCAATTGATGGGCCAACACCCGGAATGCGGTGCGATCCGCCTTGCAGGACACGAGTGCCAGCGCCTGATCGATTTCATCCTGCTTGGGAACGGTGCTGCGGATCGATTCTGCTGCCGGGGCGTTCGGGGCAATGACAAGCCCCAAGCCTGCGAGCAGTAGAATCCTGTTCAACGTACGGGTGATCAATGCGCAATGCTCCTGCCTGGGGTGCCAACACTGTTCGGCACGACACCGGACAGCTGGGAAACACCCTCTCTATCGGGAAACATCATTGCCAGCGAGAGCTTCCCGCGCGGCGATTTTTTCGACCATCGCATCGATCGCAGCCTCCATGGCGCGCGCCGTCTGGTCGCCGCTCTGGTTGGTGATGATGAAGATGCCAAGATCGTACTTGGGCACGATGTAGATGTAGCACTGCGACCGCGGTACGCCACCATGATGCGCATGGTAGACGCCCTTCAGCTGGTCACCGGAAACGATGTTCCAGAAGTAGCCGATGCTGAACTCCGAATCGAACGTGACCAGAGGGCGATGCGACTCCTTTACCACAGGCCCGTTGGCCAGCTGGAACCTGAGGTACTTCACCATTTCCGGGACAGTTGCCTTCACGTTCCCGGAGGCGCCCCACGGCAACTGTGGCATCGGCGTGGTCGGTATCGGGTTGTCGCTGTGATAGCCGACCGCAAGCCGGGACGCTTCGCTGTCGCTGAGTCTGATTCTGAGACCCGTCATCGCCGCGGAATCGCCAAGGAATCCGCGTAACAGCGACTCGTAGTCGCTGTTGTAGACGGTTTCCAGGATATGCGCTGTCAGTTCCGTTCCGGCACTGGAGTAGGCGTAGTCCTTGCCGGGTGCCCGGTCAATCTCGACGGCGTGCAGATCCTTGAAGAAATCAGCCTTGCCGTAGTGTGCATAGAGGGTGTTGAGTTCGCTGGGCGTACGATGATCGGTGAAGTCCTCCAACACCGTGTTCGCGCGTTCCGGCAGCATGTTCGGCAGGCCGCTGGTGTGCGACAGCAGATGGCGGATGCGGATGGGCTCGCCCTTGTACTGCAGGTTCGGATAGTCCCCCTGCAGGTACTGCCGGACGTCGTCGTCCAGACTGACCTTGTGTTCCAGAACGGCATTGGCCATCAGGGTGCCGGCCAGGGTCTTGCTCAACGAGCCGATCTCGTAGAGGGTCGCATCGGTTGGAGGGCCAGGCTTGCCGGTTTCCATGTTGCCGCGATGACGGACGAATTCCTCGCCCCGGTACACGACGCCGATCGAGGTCGAATGAAGCAGCGGCTGCTGGATCAGCGTCGCGGCAACTTCGCCGATCTCCGCCCCGAGATCCTTCGTTGCGGCCTTCTCGCTGGCGCAGCCTGCCGCCAACAACGCCGCGAATACGACCAAGCTGCCGAGCCATCGCCTGTTTCGAACAGTCATCGGATTCGCATGCATGCGTAGGCGCTTGAAGGGAGGTGGGAAAAGGGCCCTTAAGATACCCGATGGCAGGGGCTCGATTGCCGATGGATGCCGAGCCTCGCCCCGGGTCGAGCTCCCCTGGCCGGTGCACGCCCGTCGCTGAACGCTGCCAGCATCTCCACGCAATCTCCATCGCTCCTCCATGCTCCCTCCAAAGGACTGCAGATACTGGCAGCGATCAGGGGAAATGCCTCCATCGATCCCCTGCCCCATCCTCGATCTGCCCAGGTCCCCATGAAGCCCCCACACGATCCGGCCGTCGCAGCCGGCAGCATCGGCCAGCAGAATGCGGCCGCCACCCTGAAAGCCATCCTGCGCACCTACCCCTGGCAGCTCACCGGCACCTTTTCGCTGGTGGCGCTGGAGAATGCGCTGCTGCTGGCCTATCCGCTGTTCGCCGGCTTCGCGGTGGACGCGATCATCCGTGGCAACGTCGGCCATGCCATTCCCTACGCCGGCGTGGTGCTGCTGTTCTGGCTGGTAGGCGCCGCCCGCCGTGCGGTCGATACACGCACCTTCACCCGTATCTACGCCGATCTGGCCGTAAACGTGGTGCAGGCGCAGCGGCGCCTTGGCCAGGCCACCTCCACCTCGGCGGCGCGCGTGGTACTGGCCCGCGAGTTCGTCGACTTCTTCGAGAAGCACGTGCCGATCATCGCCACTGCGCTCGTTTCCATGTTCGGCGCGGCGGCGATGCTGCTGGCAATCGAACCCCTGGTTGGGGCCGCCAGCCTCATCGCCCTGCTCGGTGCGCTGGTGTTGCTGCCCTCGTTCGCTCGCCGCAACGAGCAGTTGCACGGCCGCCTGAACAACCGGCTGGAGCATGAAATCCGGCTGGTCGACCGGGTCGGCCCGTCGGTACTACGCCGCCACTACCGCACCCTGTCGCGACTGCGCATCCTGCTGTCCGATCGCGAGGCTGGTGCCTTCGTGGTGGTCGGCGCGGCTGCTGCGGTGCTGTTTGCCTTGACCATCGGCCGCCTCGCCACGACCGATGGCGTGACCCCTGGCCACGTCTATGCGGTGATGACCTACCTGTGGACCTTTGTCGGCAGCCTGGACGATGCACCGTCGATGGTCGACCAGCTGGCAAGGCTGAAGGACATCGGCCGCCGGGTGAGCCCGGGAATGGAGGATGCGGAGAACAACGTCCACTCCGGGCCATGAACCACCGCCGACTGTCTAGGCGATTGTCTCCATTGCTGCGGGCAGAGCGACAACCGAGCCGCCCAGCACTTGCCAGACACCGGCCGTCTTCGCCCAGAAGCGGCAGTACCTGAAGCGGCCAGAGAAGGCTGCGCCATCGAAGGTTCCGGCCAGGGCCGCAGTGGTGAGTGCAACAGCGGTTTGATCATGCAGGGCAATCTCCACCGATTGCCATTCGGCCATGCTCAGCTTCTGGCGCCCTGAACGATGCAGGGCCAGATCATCCTGCTTGCCAAACACTTCGCCCGAAGGCCCCACAAAGATCAGGGCGTCTGCAATCAGGCCATCCAGCGCGGCCACGTCGCTGGTGAGCATCGCGATGCGCAGCGCTTCTTCGAGCTGCCGTATTTCAGTGTCCATGCCGGCTCCATGGTAGTTGGGCGATTGCTGCGTCAGTGACAACCTGCCATCACTGCCGATGGGCTTCGGGCGCCAGGGTATGGATCACCCTGCCCTGCGCGTCCAGGAACTCGATGGCCCCGTAGCCTTCCGGCGTTACGGTCAGGCGCAGCCTGGCGCGGTCCTGTTGATCGTTCAGCGCGATGGCAGGGGTGCCATCGGCAGCCACCGCCATCTCGATGCGTGTTGGCGTCTGCACCCCCGGAATCAGGCGATTGTCCAGCCGCGGCTCGCGAATCAGCGGCGGCGCCTGGTTGATCGAGAACCGAACGTCGCCGTCGGGCGACACACGCCAGCCAATTGCATCCATGGCCGGGTGGTCAAGCGCCAGTACGGCCATGCCGCCCTCCACGTCTGCGGTTCCAAAGCCACCGCGCTCGCTCCCCTTGTGGTCGTACAGCACAATGCCCGCCACATTGAAGGCTCGCTTGTACTGGATGCCATCGATGATGGGCGGTGGCGTCTGGCCCGAGAGCGTCATCCGGATCACTCCGTTCTCGTCGACGATATCGATCCGCCGCGCCGTGATGCGTTCTTTGTCGGGAGCATCCACGCGGGTCTGCGGCGAGGTGCTGACGATCACCTTCTGCAGCTGCTCGACCGAGGGGCGTTTGGGGCTGGTGGTTTCCGCCGCCAGGGCGGCCATGGAGAAAGAAGAAAGCGCGACGGCGGTTGCAATGCAGTGTGTTCGATTCATGGGTTCTCCCAGGGCCAGGAATGATTCAGGCGCGGATACGGGACTACGCCGGCCATGTCAGCCACGCGCCCGGCTCGACGACCTGCACGGCCACGGCACGGTCACCGGCTGCCCTGCGAAGCCGCCCGAGCGGGTCGTCCACTTCCGCATAGTTGTCCATTCCGCTGATGCCATAGTGAATGGGCACCAGCGTGCGTGCGCCGAGGATTGCCGCCGCTGCCACCGCCTGCTCCGGCGTCAGTACGCCAGGCTGGCCACTTACGGGCTCGCGCCAGCCGAACGTGGCGCCATTGATGGGGAGGAAGGCCGCATCGAACGGTCCGAACTGGCGCCCGATACGCCACCAATGGCCGTGCCATTGGGTGTCGCCGCCATGGAAGATGCGTCGGCCGCCCGCTGTTACCACCCAGGAAACCTGCGTATCGCCGTAGCCGTCCGATGCCGGTACCGGCGTTGCAGTGAAGTCGCCCAGCAATTGGGGCTCCCACAGCGCGCTCGGCCGTGCACGTGCGGCTGCGGGTAGCGGCATGGGCCGCAGGCCGGCTGGATATGCGAGTGTTCCCCCTTTGCTGAGCGCCGCCGCAACCGCATCGGCATCGAAGTGATCGGAGTGGGTGTGGGTGACCAGCACGTGGCTTTCGCCCAGCACATCGTTCACCGGCACCAGCCGGTCCGGCAATGCCTTGCCCCACGTTGCGGGATTCACCAGCGGATCAATCAGCAGCGTGCTCTCCGGTAGCTGTAGCCGCACCCCGGCCCACGCCAATCGCTGGGCCCGCAGGCTGCGCATCTCCGCCGGTGGCGCAGCGGAACCGGCAGGGACCAGCGCAGCAGCGGCCACACCGGCGCAACGGGCAAGGAAGCGTCTGCGACTGCCCAGCGCCGGTGCGTTGATGGCATCGTGTTTCATGCGGCCTGCTCCCTTGCTGCCAGCGCAGCATCCAGGGAGAAGATCGACTGCGCGACGATCGCCGTGAGATTGTGTCCATGCCATTCTCGTTCGAATGCCGTCGGCGTTACCCCCGACGCGATGCAATCCTCCAGTCTGATGGCTGCCATCAGCGCCGTGGTTTCCGTCGGCGCGGTTCGCAGCCGGATATCCACGACGATCTCCTGCATCCGCTGCAGGTAGTGGAGTGCATTGCCCAGCACCGCCGCATCGAAGACCCCGATATGCCCGCCGACCACCCTGCTGCGCCCGAACTGCTGGATACGGCCGATGGCGGCGCGCTGCAGCGCCGGGTCCGACCGGGAGAGATAGACGATGTTGCCGACGATGTTGTCGCCCACGCAGACCAGATCGGCGCTCGGCACATCCACGCTCATGTGGTCCATCGTCTTGCCGGGGTTGTACAGGAAGCGCAGCTGGTGGCGCCCCCAGCGCATGGCGAGATTGTCGAACACGATATCGGGATCGCGGTAGCGTGATGCCACCGGTTGGTTCTGCGAAAGAAAGGCATGCCGGTGATGGCGGTGCGCCAGGGTCAGCGCCTCCGGAAACAGCGTCATGCCACAGATGTGGTCGCTCATGAAATGGGTGGCGGCAACCAGTCGTACCCTCTTGCCCATCTGCCCGTGCAGTACGTCCCGCAACCAGGCGGCATCCTCCTCGCTGCCCAACGCGTCCACCAGCAGCACCTGGTCTCCGTTGACGAAGGCGGTAGCGACCGATTCAATCTGGTCACCGACGAACATCAGCACATCTGGGGCAAGCTCCTGAATTCGCACGGCGGGCTTTCCGGGTGGGAGGATCGGCATCATCACCAGCTCATGCGGCACCCGGCAAACGAGTAGTTCTACGCTTCGCGTTAGAAAAATTCATGCGCTACGATGACAGGGCCCCTGCTTTGGATGGTGCCCGTGAAACCCCGCCCCACTGCCCCACTGAATGCGCTGCGCACGTTCGAAGCGGCTGCCCGCCACCTCAGCTTCAATCAGGCGGCGCGCGAACTGTTCGTCACCCCGGCTGCGGTCAGCCATCAGGTCAAACACCTCGAGGCCTATCTGGGCGTAAGCCTGTTCCAGCGCAATCACCGCGCCGTGGCGCTCACATCAGACGGCGCGGCGCTGGCAACAACGGTCGGCGATCTACTTGGGCAGCTGGACCTGGCGTTGGAGCGCGCCAGGACGCGCGCACCACACGAGCTGCGGGTGACAACCATGGAGTCGTTCGCCGCGAAATGGCTGGCCCCAAGGCTGCATCGCTTTCACCATGCGCACCCCAATGTCCGGGTGCGCATCGACACCGGCAATGAACACGCCGACTTTCTGCGCGGAGGATTCGATGTCGGCATCCGCTACGGTGCAGGCAACTACACCGGCGTGCGCGCTGAGCTGCTGTTGAAGGCGCCGGTATTCCCTGTGTCCTCGCCCGCGCTGCTGGCCGGCACTGCTGGCCGGCTGCAGCGGTCTGATGATCTGCGCCACTGCACCTTGTTGCACGATGAAAGTGCCACGGACCGCCCCGGCGTGCCGGCGTGGTCACACTGGCTGGAGGCTGCCGGCGCCATCAACGTCAACGCAAGCGCCGGGCCGGTCTTCCCCAGCATCTATCTTGCGCAGGAAGCGGCGGTGGCCGGCCATGGCGTGGCGCTCGGCGTGGCGCCGCTGGTGGAGGACGATCTCCGCCAAGGCAGGCTGGTGAAACCCTTCAGCCTGGAGCTGGAGAACCGTTACGCATTCTGGTTGATCCGTCGGGAGATGGCTCAGGACCGCCCCGATGTGCAGGCGTTCTGCCAATGGCTGGGTGAGGAGTGCAGTGATCGGCCATGACAGGCCCATGCGTGTCATGACGGTTCATCGGCAACAGGTGAGCCGGTCGTGTGCGCATCGCCTGCGCGCATCCGGTAGTGCTCCACCCACTCCATGGTCGGTGCGATACCGCCGAAGGGAAACAGATGCGGGCTGACCTGCCCATGGGCTTCGGTCAAGCCCTCTACCAAGCGATCCACGAACATATCCGGCCCGGCTCTTCCCAGCAGGCGGCCGATGGAGATGCCGTAGCGGGACAGCATCGAGGTGCTTGCAGCGACGCCGCACATGGCCGCATAGCGTACAAGCCGCGCGATGCTGGCCGGCCCGGGAACGCCCACCAGCACCGGATGGGTGATGCCACGGGCGCGCAGTTCATTCAACCAGGCCAGAACGATACCGGCGTCGAATGCGAACTGGGTGATGACCAGCGGTGCCATGCCTCGCTCTTCGATACGCTGGCACTTGTTTTCAAGCACGCGCCACCTCTCGTCGCTGGTCATCACCGGATGGCCTTGCGGATGCCCGCCCACCCCCACGACCTTGATGCCGGCGCGCTCGAGAATGCCGCTCTCGATGATCGATGTGCTGTCGGCGAACGGCCCGGCAGGCGTGGCAAGATCGCCTGCGATCACGAAACAGCGCTCAATGCCGGCGTCGATGACGGCATGCTCGATGAAGTGCTCAAGCGCCGCCCGCGAGCCGATGCGGCGTGCGGAAAGGTGCGGCATCGGCTCGAACCCCAGTTCGCGCACCCTGCGTGCCGCGGCCAGTCGCGCAGCATCGTCCTCGCTCGGCAGGTAGGGAATGGAGATCGTCGTCCCCCGTGCAATGCGGGCGGCTTCGGCGCGCAACGCAGGCATGGCCTTGGCACTGACTTCCAATGAAAAGGCGTTGACGAAGGTCTGCGCCAGTGGCTCCATGCGGCCAACGCCTGCTGACATCAGCCGGCTCCAGGCAGGTTGCCGGCGCTTGTGGAGCTGTTCCGTGCCAGTTCGACAAACGCCTGCAGGTAATCGATACCGGTATCGGCCTCACGCGCGCCCAGGTAGATCTGCTTGGGAATGCCTTTCGCACCCAGACGCACCGGTACCACGTCCATGCGGGCTGCATATTCCTCCACCAGCCAACGTGGCATGGCGGCCACGCCGCGACCGCTGGCCACCATCTGCATCATGATGTCGGTGGTTTCGATGGCCTTGTGGCGCCGGGGCGTGACCCCGGCAGGCAGCAGGAACTGGTTGTAGATGTCCAGCCGCTCGAACGGCACCGGATAGCTGATGAGTACTTCCTGGCTGAGCTGGCGGGGCTTGACGTGCTCGACCGACGCCAGCGCATGGCCCTTGGCCACCACCAGCACCTGCTCGTAATCGAAGACGGGGACGAACTTCAGGCCCGGCTTCAACAGCGGGTCGGGCGTGACCAGCAGGTCGATTTCATAGCCGAACAGGGCGCCGATGCCGCCGAACTGGAACTTCTGCTTGACGTCCACATCGACGTCGGGCCAGCTGGCCAGATAGGGCGAGACGATCTTCAGCAGCCACTGGTAGCAGGGGTGGCATTCCATGCCGATGCGCAGCGCGCCACGCTCGCCCTGCGCGAACTGGCCCAGCCGTTCCTCGGCCAGGTCCAGCTGCGGCAGCACCCGGTTGGCCACCGCCAGCAGGTACTGGCCCGCCTGGGTCAAGCGCAGGCTGCGGCCTTCGCGCAACCAGACGTTGGTGCCCAACTGCTGCTCCAGCTTCTTCATGCTGTGGCTCAGGGCTGATTGGGTCAGGTTCAGCACACCGGCGGCGGCGGTCAGCGAGCCTTGCTGTTCGACCTGCTGCACGATGCTGAGATGGATCCGCTCCAACATGACGATGAATCTCACTCATGGATTGGTGAAGTAATACCATTTTACGTCATGGGAAGGGCTGGCTAGCATCGGCTCATGCCTTCGGATCCCTGCCAGCGCGGCTACCCAGCCGGCACGCAGGACTGCGCCCCTGCAGGTCAACCCGAAGCAGCCCCTCCCCTGCTGAAGCGAAGAGATGACCCGCCCCCTCCGTATCGTCGCCGTTTCCGGCGGGCTGCAGCGCCCCTCAAGGGCCGCGACCCTGGCCGAGCACCTGCTGGACCTGATCGGCGAAGGCGTCCCCTGCGATCAGCACCTGATTGAACTGGGTGAACTGGCGCCACAACTGGCCGGTGCGCTCCGGCGCTCGCAGTTGCCCGAAACCGTGGAGCGGCAGTTGGCCGCTGTCGAGCGTGCCGATGTGCTGGTGGTGGTTACGCCGGTCTACCGCGGTTCGTACACCGGCCTGTTCAAGCACTTTTTCGATTTCATCGACCAGGACGCGCTGGTCGATACCCCGATCCTGCTGGCCGCCACTGGGGGCAGCGAGCGCCACGCGCTGGTGATCGACCACCAGCTGCGACCGCTTTTCAGCTTCTTCCAGGCGCGAACGCTGCCCTTGGGTGTCTACGCAACCGACAAGGATTTCGCAGACGGCTGCGTGCAGAACGAGGCCCTGATGCAGCGGGCGCGGCTGGCGGTGCAGCGAGCGATGCCCCTGCTTGCCCTCTCCCATCGTGCAGCACCTGCCGTTACCGAGGCCGCTGCAGTCCTCTGAATGCCGAATGCCAGCGACCTGCATTCGGATGTCACCCCCGCAACCCGGAACGCCGCCCATGACGACCGAGAACTTCACCTTCAGCATCACCCGTATTCCTTTCAACGAGGACTACCAGCCCGCTGACGGCACGCGAATCACCACCAACTTCGCCAACCTGGCCCGCGGCGAATCCCGCCAGGAAAACCTGCGCAACACGCTCGGCATGATCAACAACCGCTTCAACGATCTGGCGCACTGGGACAACCCCAGCGCGGATCGCTACGCGGTCGAGCTGGACATCATCTCGGTGGAGATGCACATCGATGGCAGCGACGGCAGCGATACGTTCCCGTTGATCGAGGTGCTGCGGCCGACCATCGTCGACACGCGTACCGGCGTGCGTACGGAAGGCATCGTCGGCAACAATTTCTCCTCCTACGTCCGCGACTACGATTTCAGCGTCGTGCTGCCCGCCAGCAACGAAGGCAAGGCCACCTTCGGCATTCCCGAAGACTTCGGCGATCTTCATGGCAAGCTGTTCAAGCACTTCCTGGCGTCCGACGCCTACCGTGCGCACTTCAGCAAGCCGCCGGTGATCTGCATCAGCGTGTCCAGCAGCAAGACCTACCACCGCACCGAGAACTACCATCCCATCCTGGGCGTCGAGTATCGGCAAGGCGAGTTCTCCCCCACCGACCAGTACTTCGACAAGATGGGGCTGCAGGTGCGTTACTTCATGCCGCCAGGCAGCGTCGCGCCACTGGCGTTCTACTTCCAGGGTGACCTGCTGGGCGACTACTCGAACCTGGAACTGATCGGCACCATCAGCACGATGGAGGCCTTCCAGAAGATCTACCGCCCCGAGATCTACAACGCCAATTCCGTAGCGGGCAAGGTCTACCAGCCCAGCCTGAAGCACCAGGACTATTCGTCCACCCGCATCGTCTACGACCGCGAAGAACGCAGCCAGCTGGCGGTCAAGCAAGGCCGATTCACCGAAGAACACTTCATCAAGCCGTACCGCGCCGTGCTTGAGCAGTGGGCCGCCCGCTGATCCACCGCTTTTCCATTCGCCCCTCAGGACACAAGACGCAATGTCGACGAAGAAACTGCTCCCCACCTCCACCGCAGGCAGCCTGCCCAAGCCCTCCTGGCTGGCCGAGCCCGAAAAGCTCTGGTCGCCCTGGAAGCTGCAGGATGACGGCCTGATTGAAGGCAAGCAGGATGCCCTGCGCCTGTCCCTGCAGGAACAGCAGCACGCCGGCATCGACATCGTCAGTGACGGCGAACAGACACGGCAGCATTTCGTCACCACCTTCATCGAACACCTCAGTGGCGTCGATTTCCAGAAGCGTGAAACCGTCCGCATCCGCGACCGCTACGACGCCAGTGTGCCCACCGTGGTGAGCGCTGTCAGCCGCCCGAAGCCGGTGTTTGTGGAAGATGCGAAATTCCTGCGCAGGCAGACTACGCAGCCGATCAAATGGGCGCTGCCGGGCCCGATGACCATGATCGACACCCTGTATGACGCGCACTACAAGAGCCGCGAAAAGCTGGCCTGGGAGTTCGCCGGGATCCTCAACCAGGAAGCCAGGGAACTGGAGGCGGCCGGCGTCGACATCATCCAGTTCGACGAACCGGCCTTCAATGTGTTCTTCGACGAAGTGAACGATTGGGGTGTCGCTGCACTGGAGCGCGCGGTCGAAGGGCTCAAGTGCGAAACCGCGGTCCATATCTGCTACGGCTACGGTATCAAGGCCAACACCGACTGGAAGCAGACGCTGGGTTCGGAATGGCGCCAGTATGAAGAATCGTTCCCGAAGCTGCAGACGTCCAGCATCGACATCATCTCGCTGGAATGCCACAACTCGCACGTGCCGATTGACCTGATCGAGCTGGTGCGCGGCAAGAAGGTGATGGTCGGTGCCATCGATGTGGCTTCCAGCACGGTCGAGACGCCGGAAGAAGTGGCCAACACGCTGCGCAAGGCCCTGCAGTTCGTGGATGCTGACAAGCTCTACCCCAGCACCAACTGCGGCATGGCGCCGCTGTCGCGTGACGTAGCACGAGGCAAGCTGCGCGCGCTCAGCGCAGGTGCACAGATCGTCCGCGACGAGCTTCTGGCCCGCGGCTGAGCACGAGTGCGCATGCGGGCGCACACGCTTGGATGGATGAGGCAAAGGCCGCGCGCCAGTGCGGGAGCCCACCGCTCCCACACTGGCGCCGCCTCCCCTGCTCCTGTGCCCCCACACTCAGCGCTGCTGATCCTTCAGGAACAGCCAGGTAATCAACGTGGCATCGGGCCCCTTGGGATCGGTGAACGGCAAACGGGACTGGCTGCCGCTCCAGGCATGCCCCATCCCCTGCACCACGTAATGCTGCACCAGCGTCCTGCCGCCATAGGTGTAGGAGTCAACCGTGTAGGCACGCCCACCCGGCACCTGGCCGTGGAAGGTGCTGGTCGGCACGTACTTCACCGAGTCGTTGTCCACGCCATCGTCAGCCAGGTCGTTGGTCTGCAGGAACTGGCGCACGGCCTGCTGCCCGTTGATCGGGTTCACCGTGGCGTCGGCGGTGCCATGGAAGACCAGCACCGGGATCGGCCGCGGCGACGGCGAGCCCGAGCACTGCCAGGCCAGCCGCCCGTTGCTGTCCGGTGAGTAGATGCTGCCGGCCAACAGCGCATAGGCGCTGCCGGAAATCGTGGTCGCGCCCTTGTACATGCCGCCGGAGTGGATCGCGCCCGCCGCGAACACATCCGAATAACAGGCCAGCATGATCGAAGTCATCGCCCCGCCGGCGGAAATGCCGGTGACGTACACGCGGTGCGGATCGATGCTGTAGCCCGCTTTCACCTTGTCCACGATGCCGGCCAGGATGGAGGCTTCGCCACTGTCGCGCGCCTGGTTGATCGGCAGCTGCCAGTTCCAGCAGCGTGCGGGGTTGGAGGTGACGTTCTGCCGCGGGTAGACCACGATGAAGCCTTCGGTGTCGGCCACCTCGTTGAAGCCGGAGGCCTCGCCCATCAGGTTCGGCCCGGTCACGCAGCCGTGCAGCACCAGCAACAGGGGCAGTGGCCGCGTTTCGTCGTAGCCGGCCGGCACCCACACCTGGTACTCGCGGGCGCCGAACAGATTGCCGTACAGGCCAACGTCCCAATGCCCGGGTGGGTCTGCCGCAGAGGCGGCGCCCGTGGCGGCCAGCCAGGTGCACAGCAGCAGCATCAGCGCCTTGATTGAATCGATTCCAGATTTCATGAGCAGATCCTCATGCGTGAGTCGTGGATGAAGTGGTACCGGAAATCCTCGTGGACCGACCTTCCAGAGGGTGCTGCGACGCCGCTGTCAAACCCAGCCGGTGGCGTAGTAGATGCCGATCACCACGAACACCGCGAGGGTCTTGATGATGGTCACTGCGAAAATGTCCTTGTAGGCCTGCCGATGGGTCAGCCCGGTGACCATCAGCAGGGTGATGACCGCACCGTTGTGCGGCAGGCTGTCCATGCCGCCCGATGCCATCGCGGCAACGCGATGCAGCACCTCCATCGGGATGCCGGCAGCCTGCGCGTTGGCGATGAAGCTCTCCGACATCGCCGCCAGGGCGATGCTCATGCCGCCCGATGCAGAGCCGGTGACACCGGCCAGACCGGTTACGGTGACCGCTTCATGCAGCAGGGGGTCCTTGATCGCCCCCAGCGCGTTGGCCACCACCATGAAGCCGGGCAACGCGGCGATGACCGCGCCGAAGCCATATTCCGAGGCGGTGTTCATGGCTGCCAGCACGGCACCACCGATCGCCGCCTTGGTGCCTTCGGCAAACTGGGTGACCACCGGGCGCCAGGCCAGCGCCAGCACCGACAGGATGCCAACCAGCAGCGCCCCCAGCACGGCCCAGATTGCGGTGATCTTCGCCACGCCCTGCACCACCGGCGCGGCGCTGCCCATGATCGACGGCACGAAGCTGTGCTCCGCACCGTACCAGTGCGGTATGCCCAGGGTGAACAGCTTGTTGGACACAAACACCAGCAGCAACGGCAGCACGGCAATGCCCGCGTGGGCCAGATGGGTGCCTGCGAACGGCGCCGGCTCGTTCACCAGGGTGGCCGGGTCTCCGTAGCCTTCGCCACTGCGCACCGCCGCGCGACGACGCCACTCCAGGTAGGCCATGCCCACCGCAAGCACGAACACACTGCCCAGCGTACCCAGCACCGGAGCCGCCCAGGTATCGGTGCCGAAGAACGTGGTCGGGATGATGTTCTGGATCTGCGGCGTGCCCGGCAATGCGTCCATGGTGAAGCTGAAGCCGCCCACCCCCAGCGTGGCCGGAATCAGGCGCTTGGGGATGTTGCTCTGGCGGAACATCTCGGCCGCGAACGGATAGACCGCGAACACCACCACGAACAATGACACGCCGCCGTAGGTGAGCAGGCCCGACACCAGCACGATCGACAGCATCGCCCGCTGCGGTCCGAACAAGCGGATCGCCGCACCCACGATCGAGCGGGAGAAGCCGGACAGTTCAATCAGCTTGCCGAACACCGCGCCCAGCAGGAACACCGGAAAGTAGAGCTTGAGGAAGCCAACCATCTTGTCCATGAACAAGCCGGTGAACATCGGTGCCACCAGCGAGGGATCGGTGAGCAGCACTGCGCCAAGCGCGGCGATGGGCGCGAACAGGATCACGCTGTAACCGCGGTAGGCCACCAGGATGAGGAAGGCCAGCGCTGCAAGTACGATCAGTAACGACATACGGCGCTTCCGGGTGGGGACGCGCCCAGTATCCGGATCTGGCGACCGCTGCCGACTGGACCTAGGTCCACTCGCCGGTGCGCAACCGCGCCGCTAGCCTAGCGTCCATGGGTGGCAATGGGCCATTCGCCGCGTACATGCCTTGGGGGAGGACCGAATGAAACGGAATTGCTTGAGCCTGATGATCGGCACACTGCTGGCCACCGGGCCGGTTCTGGCGCAGGACGCACCGCAGGGCGCGCCGGCAGCCGCCCGCACCGCTTCGGCCACCAACCTGGACAGCATCACGGTGACCGCACGCAAGCGCGAGGAAACCCTGCAGGAGGTGCCGGTTGCCGTCACCGCCTTTACGTCCGAAGCCCTGGACAAGATGAACGTCCAGGACATCAGCGACCTTGATGGACAGGTCCCCAACCTGACCATCTACGCGGCGCGCGGCGCCAGCAGCACGGTCACCGCCTACATCCGCGGTGTTGGCCAGTCCGACCCTACCTGGGGCGCTGACCCGGGCGTGGGCATCTACCTGGACGACGTCTACATCGCCCGTCCGCAGGGTGCGTTGCTGGACGTGTTCGACGTCTCGCGCATCGAGGTGCTGCGCGGTCCGCAGGGCACGCTGTACGGCAAGAACACCATTGGCGGTGCCATCAAGTACATCTCGCGCGGCCTGCCCACCCAGACCGAAGGCTTCGCCCAGATCACCGTCGGCAACTACAGCCAGTTGGACGCCAAGGCGGCGATCGGCGGCCCGATCGGCGGGGCCGACAGCGGCCTGCGCGCGCGCGTGGCGGTGGCCAGCATGAATCGTGACGGCTTCGGCGAGAACACCTTCACCAACCAGCCGGTCAGTGACAAGCAGATCAATGCCGCACGCTTCAACCTGGGTGCGTATGCGGGCGACGACTTCGACGTGCAGTTCGCCCTGGACTGGATCGACGACCAGTCCGGCATGCGTGGCTCGAAGATGCTGGCACCCAACCCGTTCGTGCGCGCCTACCCGCCGATGGATGACCGCTACGACATCCGCTCGGGCATGCGCAACCTCAACAGCGTGGAGACCAAGGGCGCCTCGGCCACGGTGAACTGGCGGCCCAGCGAAGACGTTGCGCTGAAATACGTGGTGGCCAAGCGCGAATCGGACAGCGACGCGAACATCGACTTCGACAGCACGCCGGTCAAGCTGGCCGATGTAGGTGGCACTTACCATGACGACCAGGTCAGCAACGAGGTGCAGCTGAACTACGATGCCGGCGGCCGCGTGCGCGGCGTGGTGGGCCTGTACCAGTTCAGTGGCGAGGCCGGTGGACAGATCCGCAACAACTTCTTCAACCTGCAGTTCGGCGACACCCGTGGCAAGGTGCTCACCGACAGCATCGCGCTGTATGCCGACTGGACGTTCGACCTGACCAGCAAGCTGAAGCTGGACGTCGGCGCCCGCTACACCGACGAGGACAAGCGCGCGATCGTGCTCAACCGCTTCTACTCCGATGCGACGTTCACCCGTCCGATCGCGGTCGCCGCCGATTTCGACAAGAAGACCAATTTCAAGAACGTCTCGCCCAAGGTGTCGCTGGATTACCAGATCACCCCGGACATCATGGTCTACGGCCTGGCTACGCGTGGCTTCAAGTCCGGCGGCTACAACATCCGCGCCAATGCCGTTGCCGTGCCACGCTCGGCCGAGCCGTTCGATGACGAGACGGTCGACAGCTTCGAGATCGGCAGCAAGATGGCCTTCCTCGACCAGCGCCTGTTCCTGAACCTGTCGGCGTTCCACAACAAGTACAAGGACATCCAGCTGTCGGTGTTCACCGGCATCGATACCAACGGCGACGGTGTCGACGATGCCTTCTTCGGCGACTTCACCAATGCCGGCGCCGGCACCATCAACGGCCTGGAAATCGAGTACCAGTACCTGCCCAGCCAGCACTGGCTGATCTCCGGCAACCTGGCCTGGCTGGATGCCAAGTATGACGAGTACATGGACCGCGGCGTCAATGTGGCCAAGCAGATGAAGTTCACCAACGCACCGGACTTCTCGGGCGCGTTGAACGTGGAGTACCGCACCGACCTGGCCAATGGCAGCAACCTGTCCGCACGGGTGAGCTACAGCTACCAGAGTGAAGTGTGGCCGACCACCGATCTGAGCCCGGTGATCCGCCAGGACGGCTACGGGCTGGTCAATGCCGGCCTGACCTGGAAGCTTGACGACGCCTGGACCTTCTCGCTGCAGGGCACCAACCTGGCCGACAAGGAATACCGCACCACCGGTTACAACATTCCGGCGGTCGGCACGCTGATTGGTTTCTATGGGCCGCCGCGCCAATATAGCCTCAGCGTCCGTTACGATTTCTAGGAAGCTTCTGCATGACACCGTCTTACGATGATCTGTACTGGAAAAGTGACGATGGCCTGCAC
This sequence comes from Stenotrophomonas sp. RIT309, assembly GCF_000632045.1. NCBI lineage: Bacteria > Pseudomonadati > Pseudomonadota > Gammaproteobacteria > Lysobacterales > Lysobacteraceae > Stenotrophomonas > Stenotrophomonas sp. RIT309. Next base: position 194,219 of record NZ_JFYS01000001.1, on the reverse strand, counting down.
CTGCATGCGCGTGACCATGCTCCTGCAGGCGCGCAGCCGGTCCGCGGCACCGTGGTCTGCATCCCCGGCCTGACCCGCAATGCCGCCGACTTCGATGCGCTGGCCGCATCGCTGACTGCTGCGGGTTGGCGGGTGATCGCGGTTGACCTGCGAGGACGCGCAGGTTCGGAACGCGCATCGGACCCGTCCAGCTACAACCCGCGCACCTATGCCGACGACATGGTGGCGCTGCTGCGGTCGCAGAACATCGACAAGGCGGTATTCGTCGGCACCTCGCTGGGGGTGCTGGTCACCATCACCCTGGCCTCGCGTGCGCCCGGGCTGATCGCCGCGGCAGTTCTGAACGATGCCGGCCCCAAGGTGCCGCGCGAAGCGCTGGCGCGGATCGGCAAGTACGCCGGCAAGCCCGTGCCACCGATGGACCTGGCACAGGCCACGACCTATGTGGAATCCATCGGCAAGGCCGCGTTCCCGCGCTTCACCGCCGACGACTGGCGGGCGATGGCCGTACGCACGTTCCGCCAGCGCAGCGATGGCCTGCTGGAACTGGACTACGACCCGGCGGTGATCCGCACCACCCGGCCGTGGGTGCTGTGGCTGCTGCGCCCAGTGCTGTGGCGCGCGGTGCGTGGGCTGACCGCACGCGTGCCGGTGCTGGTGGTTCGTGGGGCGTTGTCGGACATCCTGCCTGCCGATGTCGCGCAGCAGATGGCAGCTACATCGCCCAACGCCCGCCTCGTCGAAGTACCGGAGGTGGGTCATGCACCGATGCTGTCCGAGCCCGAGGCGCGTGACGCGATCCTGGCATTGCTGGATCGCGTGCGATGAGTTCCGGCGTGTCGAGGGATGCGCTGCCTGCCGCCCTGCAGGCCCTGCACCAATGGGCGGCAAGCGAGCGGCTGAGCGGCAGCACGCGCATCGCGCAGTCGCGCATCAATGCCTTCGCCGAGGCCACCGGTGACCACAACTGGATCCACACCGATCCCCCCCGCGCACAGACCGGCCTGCCGGGCGGGCAGACCATCGCCCATGGCTTCCTTCTGCTCTCGCTTACCGTAGAGGACGACGTGGCGGCCCTGGCCGGCTTTCCCGGCATCGCCCACGTACTGAACTACGGCTTGAACAAGGTCCGCTTCCTGGCGCCCGTGCCGAGCGGTTCCGAGGTACGGGTGCGCTCGCAGCTGATGTCATTGGAAGCGCGCAGGCCCGGGCAGTGGCTGCTGACCCAGCACAAGACCGTGGAAGTGGTTCCCGCCGGCGAGGCAGCCGTGGTCGCCGAACAGCTGTCGCTGATCGTGCTCCCCGACTAGCGCCGCACCGTCCTCCCGCGCGGGGCGGGCCGGCTGCCCGCCGGCCGCGGTTCTCTCTACACTGGAGCGATGTTGACGCCTTCCATCGTCCTGTTCGCCTGCATCGCGTGGACCGTGCTGCTGTTCGGCGTCGCCCTGTGGGGGGAACGCCAGGGGCATCGGCTGTCGAAGGTATGGCCAGCCATCTACGCGCTGTCACTGGGCGTGCACTGCACGGCGTGGACCTACTACGGGGCTGCCTCGCAGGGCGTGCAATGGGGCTTCCCGATTCCGCCGACACTGATCGGCATGGCCCTCATTTTTGCCTTCGGCCTGCCGTTCCTGGTGCGGCTGGGCCGATTGGCCAAGCAGCACAACAGTGCCACCATCGCCGACCTGGTGGTCGCGCGCCTGCGTGCCGACCAAGGGCTGGGCATCACCATCACCCTGGTCGCGCTGTTCGGCATCATTCCCTACATCGCGCTGCAGCTGAAAGCGGTCAGCCAGGGCCTTGCCGCCCTGCTCGGTGATCAGTTCGCACCCGTTGGCTGGCAGCTGGACGTGTCGTTCTGGTTCGCGCTGACGATGGCGGCGTTCACCACCCTGTTCGGCGCACGCAAGGCATCGGCGACCGAACACAACCGCGGCATCGTGGTCGCGCTGGGCCTGGAATCGCTGTTGAAGCTGACGGCACTGCTGGCCATTGGCCTGTATGCCGCGCTATCGGTGCACAAGGCCGGCACGCCGCTGCTTGAGAAGATGGCGCACCTGCCGCCGCCGGCGGTGGTGCCGGATTACCTGATCATGGTGGCGCTCGGTGCCATGGCCGCGTTCACCCTGCCCCATCAGTTCCATGTGGGCGTGGTCGAGCTGCGCCAGTCGTCGGACCTGAAGACGGCGCGCTGGCTGTTCCCGGTCTACCTGCTGTTGATCGGCCTGCCGTCGGTGCCGATGGCACTGGCCGGTGCCGCGCAGCTGCCGCCCTCGATGACGCCGGATCTTTACGTGCTGGCCCTGCCGCAGGAGCGCGGCCATCACCTGCTGGCACTGCTGGCATACCTGGGCAGTCTGAGTGCCGCCACCGGCATGATGATCCTGTCCGGGCTGACCCTGTCGATCATGCTCGGCAACCACGGTGTGGGCTCGCGCCTGCTGAGCGGCGTCAATGGCTTCAACACCGGCGCGGATCTACGACCGCGGGTGCTGGCCTTCCGGCGCGCCGGCATCCTCGCCGTGTTCCTGATGTCGTGGCTGTACAGCCGTGCGATGAGCGGCACCGAGGCGCTCAGCGATTTCGGCCTGATGTCGTTCACCGCGCTCTCGCAGCTGGCACCGGCGGTGCTGCTGGCGGTGTACCGTCCGCGCACGCCCTCCCCGGCCATCATCGCCGGCATCGTACTGGGCTCGCTGGTCTGGTTGTGGCTGGTGCTGCTGCCCATGGTGCTCCCTGCCCCGCTGGCGTCGGCCGGTCCCGACGGACTGCACTGGCTGGCGATGTTCTCGCTGCGCATGCAGCCGGGCCATATCGCCATCAGCATGGGCGCCAGCCTGGCCGTCAACCTGGTAGCCGTGGTGCTGGTGTCGCGCGCGGTGCGTCCTTCTGTGCCTCGGCAGCGCGACGCGGTGGCTGCTGCATCGTTGCGCAAGACGGCTGGTCGCTTCCTCGGCCAGGAACGGGCACGCCAGCTGATGGACGGGCACGCCGGGCAGATGCTGGACGACGACCGGGTGACTGCCATCGAGCGCGAACTGACCGCCGTGGTCGGTGCAGGCATGGCGCGGCTGCTGGTGGAGGCGGCACGCGATGGTGGCGCAGCGCCGCTGGACGCTGTTACCCGCGCGGTCGGTGAAGCCACCCAAGTGCTGCGCTTCAACCAGCGCCTGCTGGAGGCCGCCCTGGAGAACATGAGCCAGGGCATCAGCGTGGTCGATGCGCAGCTGCAGCTGGTGGCCTGGAACAGCCGCTACGCCGCGCTGTTCAAGTTCCCGCCGGAGCTGCTGCAGGTGGGGCAGCCGGTGTCGAACCTGACGGCGTGGGCACTGGGACAGCTGAAGATCGGCGACACCCCTGGTGACTCGCGCGACAAGGCGTTGCAGCGGCGGGTGGTGCACATGCGGCGCGGCACGCCGCACCTTTCCGAGCGGATTTTCCCGGACAACACCATCGTTGAGATCCGAGGCAACCCGATGCCCGGTGGCGGCTATGTGGCCACCTTCACCGATGTCACCGCCTTCCGGCGGGCAGAGGACGCGCTCAAGCGCAGTAACGAAACCCTGGAGCGTCGCGTACAGGACCGCACCGCCCGGCTGGAGCAGGCGGTACATGAAGCCGAGCGCGCCAACGTGGCCAAGACCCGCTTCCTGACTGCGGTCGGCCATGACCTGATCCAGCCCCTGCATGCGGCGCAGCTGTTGACCGACGCCATGTCGCAGCACATCGAATCGGAATTCCTGGACAGTTTCCTGCGCCAGATTCGCGGCGCGCTGGATTCCACCGACGATCTGCTGTCGGGCCTGCTGGATATTTCGCGACTGGAAGCCGGTGGCCTGGTGGCCGATCCGCGCCCGTTCGCATTGTCGACCGTGCTGGAGCCGCTTGCGCAGGAGTTCGCGGTGCTGGCCGCGGCGCGCGGCCTGCAGTTCCGCCATGTGCGCACCCGCGTGTGGGTGCACAGCGACCCGTTGCTGCTGCGCCGCGTACTGCAGAACTTCCTGGCCAACGCCATCCGCTACACCCGCCGTGGCGGCGTGCTGCTGGGCGTTCGCCGGCACGGCCAGGCACTGTCGATCGGCGTGCATGACAGCGGCCCCGGCATCGCGCCGGAGCAACAAGCCGTGGTGTTCGAGGAATTCCACCGTGGCGACCGCAGCAATGGCCAGGGCCTCGGTCTTGGCCTGACCATCGCGCACCGCATTGCCGACCTGCTGCATGCACCGTTGGAACTGCAAAGCGAACTGGATCGCGGCTCGGCCTTTTCCATCACCGTGGCGCGTGCAGCGCCGCCTGAGGCCCCACGCACTGAGCCCGCCGCTGGCAACAGCAGCATCAAGGGCATCCGCGTGCTGGTGGTCGACAACGATGCGGAGGCGCTGGAGGCAATGCGGCTGATGCTGCTTGCCTGGGGCTGCGATGTCATCGCGGCGCGTGATGTCGCTGCGCTGGGTGCGTCCGCACATGAGGCGGCACTGTGGCTGTTCGACTACCACCTTGATGAGGGCGATACCGGCGTCGCACTGTGGAAGCGCCTCGTCACCGTACATGGCGCGCGGCCGACGGTGATCCTCAGCGCCGATACCGGCAATGACACGCGCGAGGCGGTACGCAGTGTGGGCCTGTCACTGCTGAACAAGCCGTTCAAGCCGCTGGCGCTGCGCTGGGCGATCAACCATCTGCTGGCAACGGCCAGCACGGAAAGGACCTGACGAAGGATCAGGCGTCCTGCGCGTCTTCGATCTGCCGGGATGGGTCGGTCAACCCCATCTCGTGCAGCACGCGGATGGCCTGCGCGCGATTGCGTACGCCCAGTCGTCCCATGATGCGGGTCATGTGTGCCTTGACCGTGCGCAACTGCACGCCCAGCCGGTCGGCGATCTGCTTGTTGAGCAGCCCTTCGGCCACCAGGCTCAGCACCTTGTACTGATGCGCGGACAGGCTGGACAAGCGCGCGGCAAGATCGGCGTCCTTGCTGAAGGGCGCCACCCGCGCCACCGGCTCGCGCAGCAGCGCCGGTATCCAGCGCTCACCTTCCAGCACGGTCTGCAGTGCGGACTGCAGGTCGGTCAGGCCCGAGCTCTTGGGCAGGTACCCGGCTGCGCCCAGGTCGATGGCGCGGCGGATCACGTGCGGCTCTTCATTGGCCGAAACGATGATGATCGCCAGCCCCGGTTGCAACGCGCGTATGGTCGCCAGTCCGGCCAGGCCGTGGTTGCCCGGCATGTGCAGGTCCAGCAGCATCAGATCGATCTGCTGGCTCTCGATCGCTTCGAGCACGCCGTGCAGCGAATCGGCCTCGCTGATCTGCAGGTCAGCCACCGCCTCTTCGGCGGCGCGATGCAGCGCCGCGCGGAACAAGGGGTGGTCATCGGCGATGAGCAGGGTCGGCATGTCCAGCCGAGGTTAGCAAATCGCCTGCGCCCGGGCACGGGTACCAAGGTACGCTGGCGTGCGCCGCCCGGATGGTTAGGGTGTAGCAATGAACATCCACCGCCCCGTCATGCTGCTGTGCGCCGCGCTGCCATTGCTTCTGGGCAGCATCTCCAGCACCCACGCCGCCCCGCCCCGCCCCACTACCGCTGTTCCGGTGTTCGAGCAGTGGCAGGAAACCGTGCATCGCGGCAGCGACGAACTGCTGACCGCAGGCCTGGGCATCGACGCCCTGCGCTCGGCCACCGCGCCGGCGTTTGCCAACCCGGCCCAGCCCACGGCCGAGGAAGTCCGGCGTCGTGCGATCTGGAGCAGCTGGCGCGGCATCGCCGACCTGACACCCGGCGGCGGCTTTGGCGATGTCTACGGCAGCCTGCAGGCGGTACCCGGGCGCGAGTTCTCCGCCTATGCGCGCGTTCCCGGCGCGCGCCATCCCCACCGCGTGCTGGTGCAGGTGCCCGACAACTTCGACGCCGCGCGGCGCTGCCTGGTCGTCGCGGCATCTTCCGGTTCGCGTGGCATCCATGGCGCGATCGCGGTTGCCGGCAGCTGGGGCCTGGCACATGGCTGCGCGGTCGCCTATACCGACAAGGGCGCCGGCAGTGATTACTACGATCTGGACGCCAAGGTCGGCTTCCAGGCAGACGGCACGCCAGCCAGCCAAGGCGCGTTGGCCTTCATTCCTGCGGGTGCGACAGCCACGCAGGGAATCGCCTTCAAACATGCCCATTCCGGTGACAACCCGGAAGCGGACTGGGGCCGCCATCTGCTGCAGGCGCTGCAGTTCGGCCTGCAGGTGCTGGACCGTGCCTATCCGCAATCGGCCCCATTCACTGCGGCCAACACACGCACGCTCGGCGTGGGCGTATCCAATGGCGGTGGCGCCGTGCTGCGCGCGGCGGAGATCGAAGGCGACTGGTTCGATGCAATGGTGGCCGGCGAACCCAATGTCTCGGTGGCAGGCGCTCCGCCGCTGTACGACTTCGTCACCCAGGCCGCGTTGCTGATGCCCTGTGCCCTGCTGACGGAGGACGATCTGCCACAACCGCCGATGCGGGCGCAGGCCGTGCCGGGGTGGACCCAGCGATGTGCCACGTTGAAATCCGCTGGGTCGGTGCAAGGTGATGACACCGCGGCACAGGCGCGGTCGGCACGGCAGCAGCTGCTCGACGCGGGCTTGAGCGCCGATGCACTTCGCGCCGGCGCATTCTCCACCGGCTTCGATCTGTGGCGCGCCATCGCAGCGACCTACTCGTCAGCCTATGGACGCTACGCCGCGGGCGAACATCCGTGCGCGTACAGCTTCTCGGCCGCCGGCACCGACGGCAGACCCCACGCGGCCACGGCCGAGGTTCGTGCAACCTGGTGGAGCGAGGGCAGTGGCATCCCGCCGGGCAGCGGCGTGGTTCTGGTGGACGGCAATGCCACCGGGGCAGCAGCTGATCCGCTGCGTGGCCTGAACTGCCTGCGTGCACTCGGCGAGGGCGACAGCGCCGATGCCCGACGGGTACGCGCCGGCATCGCCGCAGCGACTGCCAAGGCGCCGCGTCGCGGCCTGCCAATCGTGGTCATCCATGGCCTGGACGACGGGCTGGTACCGATCAGCATGACCAGTGATCGCTACGTGCCACTTGCCCGCAAGGCCGGGGCGCAGATTGCCTATTGGCGGGTGAACAAGGCACAGCACTTCGACTCGCTGCTGGCCTTCCCGGACTACCGGAAGCGCTACGTCCCGCTGCTGCCCTACCTGTTCGCGGCGATGGACCAGGTGTGGGAACACCTTGAAGATCCAGCGCGAGCGCTGCCGCAGGATGCACTCATCCAGCCGAGCCCACGCGCGCAAGCGCCGCTGCTGCGCGAGCAGCTGTCCATTCCCGCGCCCCCCGGCCGCTGACGCGCCGCCCCATCAGGAAGATCACATGTCATTCGCCACCGCCGCAGACGCGCCCGCCGCCGAGCCTCATGCCTACCCCCTGCTGATCAAGCAGCTGCTGCTGACACCTCTGGCAGTGCGAGCACGGCAGGAGATCGTCTACGGCGACAAGGTCCGCTTCGACTACCGCACCCTGCAGGCGCGCATCGGCCAGTTGGCCGGGCTGCTGACCTCACTGGGGGTAAAGCGCGGCGATACCGTGGCGGTGATGGACTGGGACAGCAACCGCTACCTGGAGAGCTATTTCGCCGTGCCGATGATCGGAGCGGTGCTGATGATGGTGAACATCCGCCTGGCGCCCGAGCAGATTGCCTATACGCTCAATCACAGCGGCGCGCGGGTGATCCTGGCCAACCGCGAGTTCCTGCCGGTGCTGGACGCCATCGAAGAACAGCTGCCGGACGTGCGCACGCGCATCCTGCTGGATGATGATGAGGGCCCGCTGCCAGCGGGTTTCGTGACCGAGTATGAGGCCGGGCTGCGCGAGGCCACGCCCATCACCCGCTTCCCGGACTTCGACGAGAACACCCGCGCCACCACGTTCTATACGACCGGCACCACGGGCCTGCCCAAAGGCGTGTACTTCAGCCATCGGCAACTGGTACTGCACTCGCTTGCGGCGATGGCAGCCCTCGGCAGCGCGTCCAGCCAGGGCCGCCTGCACCGCGACGATGTCTACATGCCGATCACGCCGATGTTCCATGTCCATGCCTGGGGCATGCCGTACGTGGCCACGCTGCTTGGCATCAAGCAGGTCTACCCCGGTCGCTACCTGCCGGACGCGTTGCTGGCGTTGATCGCCCGCGAGAAGGTGACGTTCTCGCACTGCGTGCCGACCATCCTGCATATGCTGCTGGGCCATCCCACTGCTGCCGATACCGACCTGCGCCGCTGGAAGGTAATCATCGGCGGCGCGGCGCTACCGCGGGCCCTGGCGCAGCAGGCACTGGCCCGTGGCATCGACATCTTCGGCGGCTACGGCATGTCCGAAACCTGCCCGCTGCTCACCCTCGCGCAGATCGATGCCGACGCCGTGGACGGCCCGGACGAGGAGCTGTCCCTGCGCACCAAGGCCGGCATTCCGGTGCCATTGGTGGATCTGCGCATCGTCGACGAACGCATGAATGATGTTGCCCACGATGGCATCGCCACCGGGGAAGTGGTAGTGCGCACGCCCTGGCTCACCCACGGCTATCTGCACAATCCGGACGCTTCGACGGCGTTATGGGCCGGCGGTTACCTGCACACCGGGGACATCGGCAACATCGATGGCAGCGGCTACCTGCGCGTGACCGACCGCATCAAGGATGTGATCAAGACCGGTGGCGAGTGGATCTCCTCGCTCGCCCTGGAGGACATCATCGCCCTGCATCCGGCGGTCAACGAGGTTGCGGTGATCGGCATCAGCGACACGAAATGGGGCGAACGACCGCTGCCGTTGGTGGTCCGGCAGCACGGCAGCGATGTGACCGAGGCGGAGATCATCGAACTGGTCGCAGCACGCAGCCGCTCCGGTGATATCTCCCGCTACGCGATCCCCGACCGCGTCAGCTTCGTCGATTCGCTGGAACGCACCAGCGTGGGCAAGATCAACAAGAAGAAGCTGCGCAGCCTGCATGATCTGGGCGCAGCCACCGACGCAGGTTGACGCTGCGGCCTGCGGCCAACAGAGGGTCACTTCATTCCTCTACCTGGTCGCCCTGCGCGCCCGCCCCGCTGGCGCCGTGGAGGATCCAGCAGATCCATCAGCCTGACCTGGTTGTCGGTGCAGGAAATGCCCTCAGGACGTTGGGTGACACCCTCGATGATGCCCAGCAGGCGCGCTTCGTTCTCCTGCAGTTGCAGGATCAAGCGTCGGATCTCGGCCAGGCGCCTGCCCAGCGACTCGACCAGGCCTTGGTGATCGCACGCCTGCGTGCCCCCAGGCAGGAAATGCCGGATCTCATCAAGTGAGAAGCCGACGCGTTGCGCGTTGTCGATGATCTGCAGCACGCCCAATACGTCCGGGGAATAGATCCGGTAGCCGTTGCTCCCCCTGGGCGGCGCGCTGATCAGGCCTTCGGCCTCATAGAACCGGATACGCGATGGGGCCAGGCCCGTGGCCTTGGCCAGATCCCCGATTTTCATTCTGCCACTGCCCCTTGACCTTCAAGTTGACTTTAAACATACACTGCCGCGACCGTCAGCGTGAGAGGTTGCCGACGGCGGTCTGGCGAGCACCCGCGCGGCACTGAAATGCGGGCGCCCTGGGCTGAACTTCCACCCCGGGCGATCAGAGGCCCAGACGCCCAAGGAAAAGAGATGCAGACCATTCTGGGAGCAAACGGCCAGATCGCCCAGGAACTGGCGCGCACGTTGAGGCGCACCTACACCGACGACCTTCGCCTGGTGAGCCGCACGCCGCGGCCGGTCAACACGGGCGACCAGCTTGTGCCGGCGGACCTGCTGGACGCAGAGCAGACGCTGAAAGCCGTTGAAGGCAGCGACATCGTCTATTTCACCGCAGGGCTGCCGCCGGATTCAGGGCTCTGGGAGCGGCAGTTTCCTTCCATGCTGAAGAACGCGCTGGATGCCGCCGTCGCCACCGGCGCTGCATTTGCGTACTTCGACAATACCTACATGTATCCGCAGACGGCGGCTGCGCAGACCGAGGACACCGTGTTCGCGCCGGCCGGCAGGAAGGCACGCGTGCGCGCAGAGATGGCGCGCATGGTCCTGGATGAGATGGCAGCCGGGCGCATCGCCGTCACCATCGCCCGAGCACCGGAATTCTATGGCCCGGGCAGCACGCAGAGCTTCACCAATGCCCTCGTCATCGACAGGCTGAAGGCTGGCAAGTCGCCGCGGGTGCCACTGCGCGACGATACCCTCAGAACGCTGATCTGGACGCCCGACGCCAGTCGCGCGCTCGCACTGCTGGGCAATACGCCCGACGCGCAGAACCAGACGTGGCATCTGCCCTGCAGTGAGCCGAGATTGACCTATGCCCAGTTCGCCACCCTGGCCTGCACTGTGTTCGGCAGGCCGGACACCCATGCCACCCTCGGCAGGACTGCGCTGTACATCGCCGGCCTGTTCTCGAAAGGTGCGCGCGAGATCCGGGAGCTGCTGCCGCGCTATGAGCATGACAATCGCTTCGAATCCGGAAAGTTCAAGCAGCGCTTTCCCGACTTTCCCGTAACCAGCTACGACGCAGGACTGCGGCAGATCAAGCACGAATGGGAAACCGGAAAATGAGCCAGAGGCGTATCTGATGAACCGTCGCATCCTTCATGTTGTCACCAACGTCGCGCATTACGATGACCCCAGCCACAGGACCGGGCTCTGGTTGTCGGAACTGACGCATGCCTACGACCTGTTCGCCGGGCAAGGCCATGAACAGCACTTGGTCAGCCCACGCGGCGGGCACTCACCGCTTGAGCCGCGCTCGCTGAAATGGCCGGCGCTGGACCATTCGGCGAAGGCATGGCTGCAGGATCCGGCGCGCATGGCACTGCTGGACAACACGCTCGCCCCCGACAACGTCGACGCTGCCGCGTACGACGCGATCTACTTCACCGGTGGGCATGCGGTGATGTGGGATTTCCCGGACAGCGAGGGCATCCAGAAAATCACACGGGACATCCATGAGCAGGGCGGGATCGTCTCGGCGGTCTGCCACGGCTATTGCGGCCTGCTCAATACCCGGCTGAGCGATGGGCAACTGCTGGTGCAGGGCCGGCGGGTAACAGGATTCTCCTGGATCGAGGAAATCCTGGCGGGTGTTTCCAGGCAGATGCCGTACAACGCGCAGGCGGAAATGTCCCGGCGAGGAGCCCTGTACGAGAAGGGACTACTGCCGTTCGTGCCAAAAGTGGTTGTCGATGGCAGGCTGGTCACCGGCCAGAATCCGCAGTCGGCCAAGGCGACGGCAAAAGCGGTTGCGGCGCTGCTGCGCACGTCCGGCTAGCACTGACCACTGCCTTTCAGCGCTGCGTCCTCCAGCACGTCCTGGCGCTGGAAGGCGCAGCTCAGCGGCTGGACGCAGCTGGCAACCGGGCCAGCAGATCCGCCCGGCATGCATCCAGGATTTCGTCCGCCAGCGGCGATTCGTCCGGGCAGGACCTCGACAGCACCAGCGCGCCGACCGCTTGAGCCATCAGCGCAATCCTGCGCGCACGCGCCGCATCGTCCGGATCGCGCTGCGCCTGCCCCTCCTGCGTGGCACGTGTTGCCAGCCTGGCCTCGATGCCGGCCGCAAAGGCAGCCTTGACCGCGTCCGTCTGCCGCGCCGCATCGGTGCACAGCGCCGCCAGCGTGCAACCCTGGCCGGGCCCGTCGCGATGCGCGCGGGACAGGTACTCGCTCACGAATGCCTGGACATCCAGATCAGCCACCGCTGCAGCCGAGCTGGTCAGGCCGCAGGCGGCTGCTTCGGCCATCAGGTCGGCCTTCGAGCCGAAATGCTTGTAGAAGCCGCCATGGGTGAAGCCAGCGGCGGCCATCAGGTCGGCCACGCCAACGCCGTCGTAGCCGCGCTCGCGGAACAGCGTGGAGGCGGTTTCGACGATGTGTGCCCGGTTGGCCTGCGCCTGTGCCTTGGTGACCTTCATGAGCCTTCGCCCTTGGGAGTCCTGTCGCGTGTGGAGGGCACTTTAACACACATAGATTATATTCATCATCAAACCATTGACATCAATGATGATGGTCATCATCATTGATCCAGACCCTTCCTCCATAGACGAGCCCACCCTCCCATGTCCGATGCCACGCTTTTCCAGCCCTATCCCCTCGGCCCGCTGACGCTGGCCAACCGCATCGTGATGGCACCGCTGACGCGCAACCGCGCCGGCCAGGGCCTGGTGCCCAGTCCACTGGCCAGCACCTACTACGCCCAGCGCGCATCAGCAGGCCTGATCATCACCGAAGCCACCCAGGTCTCAGCGCAGGCGCAGGGCTACCAGGACACCCCGGGGCTGTACACGCAGGACCAGATCGACGGCTGGCGCACCGTCACCGATGCGGTGCACGCACGCGGCGGGCACATCTTCGTGCAGCTGTGGCACGTCGGCCGCATCTCGCACGTCGACCTGCAGCCCGGCAACGCCGCGCCGGTTTCCTCCTCGGCCCTCCGCGCGCAGACCAAGACCTTCGTCAACAATGGTTTCGTCGATGTGTCCGAGCCGCGCGCCCTGGACATCGACGAGCTGCCCGCCATCGTCGACGATTTCCGCCAGGCCGCTGCCAACGCCATCGCAGCGGGTTTTGACGGCGTGGAGATCCACGGCGCCAACGGCTACCTGCTCGAACAGTTCATCAAGGACGGGGCCAACCAGCGCACCGACGCGTATGGCGGCTCGGTCGAGAACCGTGCCCGCCTCCTGCTTGAGGTGACCGCTGCGGTGGCGCGCGAAATCGGCGCTGACCGCACCGGCGTGCGCATTTCGCCGGTGTCGCCGGCCAATGCCATTTCCACCGTCAGCGATCCGCAGCCCCAGTACGACTACATCGTCGATCAACTCAGCGCGCTGGGCATTGTCTACCTGCATGTGGTCGAGGGCGCCACGGGTGGCCCGCGCGATGTGGCACCGTTCGACTTCGATGGGCTGCGCCGTCGCTTCAACGGCACCTACCTGGCCAACAACGGCTACGACCTGCAGCTGGCCAGCGGCCGTGTATCCGCAGGCAAGGCCGATCTGGTCGCCTTCGGTCGCCCGTTCATCAGCAACCCCGATCTGGTCGAGCGCCTCAAGCGCGGCGCAGCGCTGGCGGCACTGAACCCGGCCACGCTGTATGGCGGTGGCGCCGAAGGCTACACCGACTACCCCACCCTGGCTGAAGCGCACGCGCAGTAACGCGGCCGCCCGCATCCGACACGTCCCCCGTCCAGAGAAGCCCATCATGTCCGTCCTCCCTTCCGTCCTCATCACCGGCGCTTCCAGCGGCATCGGTGCCACCTATGCCGACCGCTTCGCGCGGCGCGGGCATGACCTCGTCCTGGTCGCGCGTGACAGCGCCCGACTGGAAGCACTCGCCGCGCGACTGCGCCAAGAGACCGGCGTGGCGGTGGACATACTGCCGGCCGATCTCACCCAGGCTGACGCGCTGGCCACGGTCGAGGCACGGCTGCGCGACGATGCGCGCATCGGCATCCTCATCAACAATGCCGGTATCGCCCAGTCCGGCGACTTCCTCGCACAGTCGGCCGACGCCATCGAACGCCTGGTCACCCTGAACACCACCGCGCTCACGCGCCTGGCCGCCGCTATTGCGCCGCGGCTGGTCGGTGCCGGCAACGGCGCGATCGTCAACATCGGATCGGTGGTTGGCCTTGCACCGGAGTTCGGCATGTCCGTGTACGGCGCGAGCAAGGCGTATGTGCTGTTCCTGTCGCAGGGCCTGAGCCAGGAACTGGCCCCGAAGGGCGTCCATGTGCAGGCGGTGCTGCCCGCTGCCACGCGCACCGAGATCTGGGAACGCGCCGGTATCGACATCACCACGCTTGCTGAAGTGATGGACGTTGGCGAACTGGTCGATGCAGCGCTGGTCGGCTTCGATCGTCGCGAAACGGTGACCATTCCGCCGCTGCACGTGGCCGAACGCTGGGACACGCTGGATGGCGCACGTCAGGCCCTGCTCGGCGACATCCGCCAGGCGCACGCCGCAGAGCGCTACCGCACCGGCGCCTGAGGCCGGCCTCCGTTGCATCCACCCGGCCCCATCACTGCAGGAACCGTCCGCCATGAAAGCCTTCATCATTGACCGCTACAGCAGCAAGGACGTCGGCCGCATCGCCGACGTGCCCGAGCCGCAAGTGGGCGACGAGGATGTCCTGATCCGGGTTCATGCCGCAGGCGTGAATGCACTGGACAGCAAGATCAGGCACGGCGAGTTCAAACAGATCCTGCCCTATCGCTTTCCGTTGATCCTGGGCAACGATGTGGCCGGGACGGTGGTGCGGGTCGGCGATCGCGCAGGCCGGTTCAAACCGGGCGACCCGGTGTATGCCCGCCCGGACGATGATCGCATCGGCGGATTTGCCGAGTACATCGCGGTCAAGGCCTCGTCGGTAGCACCTGCACCGAAGAACCTTGGCATGGTCGAGGCGGCTGCCCTGCCACTGGTGGCACTGACCGCCTGGCAGGTGCTGGTCGAAACCGCAGCACTGAAGAAGGGACAGCGGATCTTCATCCAGGCCGGCTCCGGTGGCGTCGGCACGATTGCGATCCAGCTTGCCAAGCACCTGGGCGCCTTCGTCGCCACCACCACCAGCACGGCCAACGTTGCCTGGGTGAAGGCACTGGGTGCGGACGTCGTCATCGATTACCGGCAGCAGGACTTCGCTGCCGTGCTGCGTGACTACGACGTGGTCCTCAACAGCCTCGGCAGCGACGAACTCGATCGATCTCTCGGCATCCTCAAGCCCGGCGGTCACCTGATTTCCATTTCCGGGCCACCCACGCCAGCATTCGGTGCGGCAAGAGGATTGGCCTGGCCGCTTCGGCAGGTGCTGCGCCTGTTGAGCCTTCGCATCCGCCGCAAGGCCGCGCGCAGGAACATCCGGTACAGCTTCGTGTTCATGCGTGCTGATGGGCAACAGCTGGAACAGGTCACGGCACTGGTCGAGTCAGGCGCCCTGCGCCCGGTGGTGGACACGGTCTTTCCCTTCGAGGAAACCGGCAGAGCATTGGCCTACATGGACGGCGGCCGCGCCAAGGGCAAGGTGGTGGTGCAGATGGTGCAGACACGGCACGTGCAGCCCTGAGGAGTACGCTGAGCGGACAAGGAGCGTCCCGATACAGGACGGCCGGCAAGCGTTGACTCCAGCACGTGGTGGCCACCGTGCGCACAGGGAGCGCCCGCATCCGCGGGCGCGGCATGGATTCAATGCAACGGCACCTTCAGCACAGATGGTGCGGACGCGGGCGAACTGAAGGTCACCGCCCCGCCCAACTGGCTGATGCCTGCATAGCGCAGGTCCACCGTATCGACCACCAGCGTCAGCCGGCTGCCCGCCGGAATGTTCCAGCTGCTCGCTTCCAGGCGCAGATCGAGGGTGGTCGCCTGGCCGGGCGCAACGCCTCGCAGGGTGTAGGGCTTGTGGCTGATCAGCTGGCCATTGCCCAGCACATCTTCCGCGTACAGATAGACATACAGCGTGGTGTTGGCGCGGCTGGGGGTAACGGTCACCCGTACTTCCGGCGCGCCGTCCAGGCGGCGTGCGTTCCAGTACACCGGCCCCTGCCAGACACCTGCGGCGTTGCGCCCGATGAAAGGCACGTACGCACCCGGCGGAAGGTTGATCATCTGCAGCGAGCCGGACACCATCGCCACACCGGAATTGGCGGCGGTTGCCAGGCCACTGCCGATGCGGTAGTTCCAGCCATTGCTGCGCCCGTTTTCAACCAGCCCCCCGGTGGGCAGAAGCAGGCCGCCGGGTGCGGTCAACGCGTAGCTGACCGCACCACTGTTGGTCGCCTGCCAGTTCGGGTAGCTGCTCCAGCTGCCCTTCTGCGACTTCAGCTGCACCGCCGGCTCGCGGTCGATGCCGTTGGCCACGCCCTTGAGGTAATGGTCGAACCAGTCGCCCGCCGAGTCGTAGACTTCGTTGGGAATGCCCAGTGCGCCCAAGGCCTCGTTGAGGGCATGGTCGCCGTGGCGCAGTTGCAGCTGCTTGGGGCCTTTCAGCTGGTTGAAGAAGTCCACCAGCTGACCCGGCGGGAACAGGCTGTCGTTGAAGGCGTTGGCCAGGAACACGGCCGGCTGGTTGGCGTTGATCTCGCTGATGCTCGCAGCGGGGCTGCGGATGGCGGCCACGGGCAGCAGCGATTCCACTGCACCCTGGTAGTTGCCGACCAACACGTTGCGGTTGATCGTGGCCAGCTCTGCCCCGGGTCGGCCGGTGACCAGGCCGGCGGCCACCAGCAGCGCGATTCCCTGTGCGCTGGGGGTGTCGTTGGCGTACAGCGATGCCTGCAGGTCGGCCCATCCGCTGAGGGCGGCCACCGCCTTGATGCGGGGATCGCGTGCCGCCGCCAGCAGGCTGGTGCCGGCGCCGTAGGAGATGCCCGAGACGCCGATCCGCGCCGGGTCAGCCTGGGTGTTGTCCAGCGCCCAGTCGATCAATGCGCTGACATCCTCGACCGTGGCCGGCCCGGCAATATCGATGGCCCCGCCGGACTCCCAGAAGCCGCGCGAGCTGTAGCTGAGGACCACATAGCCGCGCTTGGCCAACGACTGTGCCACCCCTACGTACTCCACGCTGGGAACGGCCCAGCTGCTGGGCATCACCAGCAGCGGGTACTTGCCGCCACCTGCGTCCTGGGGTTCGATGACAAAGACCCCGAGGGGCGTGCCGTCCCAGCTGGGAAGGGTGCGGTGGGTGGTCTTGACCGTGGCAGCCCAGGCGGTGGGCGCCAGTCCGGTCAGCAGGATCAACAGCAGCAATACCTTGCGCATCGTCGTCTCTCCCCGTCGTTGGTGGTGCAACGGGCAGGACCGTACCAGTGCGAATGGTGGCTTACACCTTGCGTTGCAGCATGGGGCGCACGTTCGGCACCCCATGCCGCGGGCCCTGATCCGGCTACAGCGTCGCCTGCGCCTGCAGGGTGAACACCCAGCTGTCGGGTCGGCTGGCATAGGCGCCGGGCCGTGCCACGTACTGCACCGCCGGCCGCAGCACCAGCCACGGGGCGACCTGCACGCCGTAGTTCAGCTCGACGAACTGCTCGTTGCTCTGCACATCCTTTCCGGTCAGCTGCTGATGGCGGGCGAGCCGGTCGGAGATGTCCAGCCGGTTCCAGGCCAGGCTGAGCACATCATCTTCGCGCGATGCGATCACGCCACGCCAGCTCACGCCCGCTTCCCACGAGTAGCGCATGAGCCCTGTTTTTGCGTCGGCACGGGTAGCCACGCCGAACACCGAAATGCCGCGCACCGTGTCACCCTCGGGCTTCCACACCCGCTGTGCGGCCTGCACGTACGAACCGCTGCGATGCGAAGCGCGAGGTGCCGTCGGGTCACCGATGTCATCGGCGTTGGAGGTATCCAGGTAGTAGCCGACCTTGTAGGTACCGCCATAGTCCTCTCCGGACCTGCCATGGCTGTAGCCCAGCTCGACCGGCAGGAACAGGCCGGTCTTTCCCTTCGTCGAAACACGGAAGCCACTATTGGCCTGCTTGCGCGTCGGGTTGACGTCGTAGATGCCGGTCTGTGCGTACCAGCCTGAAGGATCATTCCACTTTACCCGCAGACCCCATTGGCCTGTCGGATTGTCCAGCCAGCCAGAACTGTAGATCGGGCCCAGCGGATGCCCGCACTGGCCGTTGTTGTTGAAGTTGCAGGTGTAAGGCAAGCCACCGAAGTCGTTGCCCATCGAGTAGAAGCCACCCTTCAGGCTCAACCGCTTGCCCAGCAGCAAACGCTCGTAGGAGAGTTCGTTGAAACGCAGGTTCTGGCCCTGGCCATAGAAGGCCTGGTTCTGGATATAGGAACCGGTGGACCGCTCGTTGATGGCGTTGCCGAAGCGATCGGAAAACACCACGCGCAGCGTGCCGTCGAAGCCGAATGCCTTGCCGGTGTCGATCATCGCGCCCAGATCGATGTGCTCGGCGGTGGACCAGCCACTGCCCTTGTACCCATCGCTGTTGACGCCGCTGCCGATCACGATGCGTGCGCTGGGGGTAACGCCGTGGTCCTGCAGCCAGAGGCGCGCTGCCCAATCCGCGCTCAGCGGTGTCTGCGCGACGCTGTCGACCGATTTGGGCTTGGCGGAGGCACTTGATTCAGCAGCCGACACCGACCCGTTGACGATGAAGGCAAGCAGCCCGATGCCGGTCAAGGATACGAAATTCATGCGGCCGCCCTCCGCGCCTTTCGGGTCTTCCAGGCGCGTCGCACCAGCAGCACGATGCCTACCAACGCCAGCACGGCAAGGATGAGCATCGGCAGCCACAAGCGTGCAATCTTCGCCAGAAGTGGCTTCTCGCCGCCGGCACGGGTCAGCGCAACCTGCGCCTCGGTGACCTGGTCGCCCGGCCCGAACTGCGTGCGCACGTAGGTCGCAACCGCTGCGATATCGGCGTCACTCAGGTCCTGTACGAACGAGCCTTTCGAGAAGTGCGGCATCAACGCGTGTTCGCCGTGCACATCGCGGTCAACGCCGCCGATGATGGTGGCGATCAGGTTCTGCGGGCGGGTCATGCCGACGGTAGTGTTGTGCACCAGGGAGGGGTAGTACCCGTCCCTGCTGCCCTCGCCACGCGAACCGTGGCAGCTTGCACACAGGCCCGAATACAGCACACCGCCCGAGGCCAATGCAGCACTCGTTCCACGTACCGGCTGCTCACCCGGCGCCATGGCGGCGTCTCCCCACGCGAAGGCGGCCCGCGTGGCATCAGGGTCGGCCACGGCCGGCACCGTGCGCAGGTAGGCGACGATGGCGGCAATGTCCTCGTCCTGCAGCTTGGACAGGCTGTTGCTCACCGCTTCGGCCATGCCACCGCCGGCCTGCGCCTTACCGGCGACGCGGCCGGTCTTCAGGTACTGCGCCAGCTCGGCATCGCTCCAAGCCCCGATACCGCTGGTGGGGTGGGAGGTGATGTTGGGGGCGTACCAGTCACCCAGCGATCCGCCGGCGAAGGCCTTGCCGTCCACCTCCTGCATCATCAGCCCGCGCGGACTGTGGCAGCTGGAGCAGTGCGCCAGACCCTCCACCAGATAGGCGCCGCGATTCCACTGCGCGCTCCTGCCCGCATCGGGGGTGAACGTTTCCTTGTCCAGGAACAGCAGGTTCCACACCGCCATGGACTGGCGGATGCTGAAGGGGAACGGCAGCTCGGTCGCGTGAGCTTCCTCATCGACCGGCACCACCTCCTTCATGAAGTAGGTATACAGCGCGTGGATGTCCTCGTCGGTCAGCTTGGCATATGAGGTATAGGGCATCGCCGGATACAGATGGGCGCCGTCCTTGCGCACGCCTTCGCGTACCGCCTTGGCGAAATCGTCTTCGCTGTAGAGGCCGATGCCATGGCTTCTGGAGGGCGTGATGTTGCTTGCCCATATCTCACCCAGCGGCGAGGCAATCGCGTAGCCGCCTGCGTAGGGTTTGCCCTGCTTGGGGCTGGTGTGGCATGCCACGCAGTCCGCAGCGACCGAGAGGTAGCGCCCACGTTCGGCAACCTCGTCTGCGCGCGCGGATTGGCTGGCTGCAGCCAGCATCATCAGCAGAAGCGAGCAGAAGGTCTTCATGCGGCACGCTCGATGGCATCTGCTGCCTTCAGCGCAAGCGCGGCCATGGTCAAGGTGCTGTTGACCACGCTGGCCGACACCATCGGGCCGCCGCCCGGGAGCCACAGGTTGGGATGATCGTGTGCGCGGCAATCGCCATCGACCACCGAATCGCGCGGATCCGCGCCCATGATGGTCGAGCCCATGATGTGGTTGTTGGCGTTGAGCGCCGTGGTGATGACGAATTCCTCGGCGTTGAACAGCGAGCCGATGTGACGCAACTGCTTGCAGGACTCGTCGTAGCCCTTGCGGGCGTAGTCGCCCAGTGAGTAATGGATATCCGGGCAGGCCAGGCCGTGGCCATCGACCCGCGTTTTCGACAGCGTCAGGCGATTGCTGGGATCCGGCAAGGGTTCCAGGCTGATCGAAAGATCCACGCCGAAGACGGCACGGCGGCGGATCTCCGCATCCAGCGCGTCGCCGACCAGGCCTTTCTTCAGCGCCTGGTCGGTGGCGATCGCCACCCGGCTGATGTTGTTGAGGATGATCTTGGTGGCCGAGTACTGCGAGCGGAAGGCGCCGTCGCGCGGGCCAACCATGCAGCTGGACTGCGCCGGTCCACGGCCCAGCCAGATCGGCCTGTCGGCAATGAACGAGCAGTGGAAACCGGAATGGTCGAGCATGTTGCGCCCGACCTGGTCGGAACTGTTGGCGATGCCGTTCGGGTTCTGCTCATTGGCGGCGAGCAGCAGCAGACGCGGCGTCTCCAGTGCATTGCACGCAATCACGAAACTACGGCCGGTGGCCTTGTGGCTGACCTTGTTGTTGTCATACCAATGGATGGCCGTGACCCGGTTCTGCGCGTCGGTATCGATCTTGTAGGCCACTGCTTCGGCCAGCACCTGCGCACCCAGTTTCTCGGCCGCTTCGATGGTATGGATGCCGTTGTACATCGCGCCGATCGGGCAGATCGGCTGGCAGTTGTTGTTGCCGCAGCAGGCGGGCCGGTCGTTCCAGGGCGTGACCATGCGACCCTGCGGAATGGGCACCAGGTTGTAGCCGTGCGGATTGACCACCTCGGCGAACACCTTGTCACCGTTGCCCCAGGGAATCATGTCGGCGAGGTAGGGCCTGGATCGCTCGGAGGGGCTCTGCTTGTCCGGATCATTCGGCCCGGAGACGCCCATCGCCTCCTCGGCGCGGCAGTAATAAGGCTCGATGTCGTCGTAGCTGATCGGCCAGTCGCGCCCTACCCCGTAGGTGCTCTGCATCCTGAAGTCCACCGGCAGGTGGCGCCAGCAGGAGGCGGCCCAGTGCCAGGTGGTGCCACCCACGGCCTTGATGAAGCCCTGATGGAAGCTGCTGGCGTCGGGGCCGGTCAGGCCCACGTAGTCATTGGCCGGGAAGTACAGCGGCGCGGTGGCAAGCGGTGACTGTGGATACGGCCCCTGAAAATCACTGCCGATGCGCCGTTCGAAGCTGACGTTGCGCCAGTTCTCGACCACGTCGGAACGATGCAGGCGGGGGCCCGCCTCCAGCACAAGAACCGATTTTCCGGCACGAACCAACTGGTGGGCGATCAATGCGCCGACGACGCCCGAACCGACGATCACAACATCGGCATCGGCGTCGCCATCACGGAAAACCGGAGCTTTCATGAGGGGAATCCATAACAATTACGGGAAAAGAGCTGGAAGCGCAGGCTCAGCCGTGCGCGCGTACCGCCGCCGGCGGTTCGGCCGTCCACCATGCGGGACCGCCTTGTGCGTAGGTGGGCGGGAACAGGCCATCGTCCACCGGGCGCTGCATCAGCGCATCGCGATAGGAAACGGTGATGGCCTGCGGCCCCTTGCCTACGCTGCCGGTGTACCAGGCAGTGATGATGGCCAGCGCTGTCGGCCGTGCATCGCCAACAGCCGCCAGCAGTGCTTCAGCGCCGTGCACCTGTTGCGCCTTGGCCGCGAGTGCGGGGAACTGGGCGTGCATGTCGGGATGCAGCTTGGCGAAGGCGGCTTCGATGCGCCCGGCGGTTGCCGGATCAAGGTCGGACTTCCCGGTCAGTGCCTGGGAGAGCTGCAGAAAGCGCCCGTCCGCCCGTTTCGCTGGCGTGGCACCGGCATGGGTTGCTGGCGCCTTGCCGTTGCAGGCAACCAGCAGCGAAGCGGAGCCAACGGCCAGCAGGAAGGTTCTGCGCGTCAGGCCTTGCCCACTCCCTTCCAATCCCTCGGGAACACTCATGATGTGGACTCCTGATGCGTCACTTCTTCGGCTGCCCCTGACCGCGACGCGGGGGGCACCTACGCGGGCAACTTTAACGCACCTGAACGTCGTCGCGGAGTGAGCAGGAAGAGCCGAGGCGCGGCGAAGCACCCTTCTTCCCGGCACCAGCAGAGGCAGATTTCAGCCGGTGCGCTGCCGGCCCCGTCACGCCCGCACAACGCCCTCAACGCTAGAAACAAGGGGTTTTCTACTCTGGAGAGTGGCCATGCGGGTACTGTTGCTGTGTGCCGTGGCGACGATGGCATTGTCGGCCTGCAACCAAGGCGAACCGACCGATAAGGCACAACATGCCGATGCGGTTCGGCAAACCCCGCCAGCGGCCAGCGCGCCGGCGCGCAACGTGCCCGGCGGCGGCAGCGGCACCGCCGCCTCCGAAGACCAGGCCTCGGGGCCAGAGGCCGAACGCGGGAAAGAAGCCGCGCCGCCGCCGCCGCCCAAGCGCTAGGCGCAGCCAGCCGCGAAGCCCCCGATGCGGGGCGCCCGCGGAACAAGCGAATCTACTCGGCCCTTTCAAGCACGATGCGGACGAACGGTATCCAGTCATCGCCGACCCGATGCTCCCATTCCCCGGTCAGCAACTGCCGGTCGCTGCTGATCACCCCGTCGAACCGCTGGGACTGGCCCTGGATGGTGTACCTGCCGCCATCAAGTCGTGAAGTGAAATCGCTGGTGCCACCATCAGCGTCGTAGCTGCGGCTGAAGAAGCCACCGGATTCAACATCGACGCCGATGATTTCCGTGGAGCGCACACGCTGCCCGTCCATCATCGCGTCGACCTCATGCACCAGAAAGTGACCATTGGGCATCCACGTGTAAACGTCCGATGCGAACGACACCCCGCCCGTGCTGCCGTCGGGTTGCAGCGCGATGAGGGTGGTCTCCCACGCTCCGGCAAGAACGTCCAGCCGGCGGTGGTGTCCGCTGTGGAAAGTGGTTTGTGTCATGGCGACTCCGTACTGGGTGCGGCGGCATAGGGTTCAACCAGGGCGCGCAGCAGCTCCATGCCCGTGGCAGTAGTGTTGGGGGCAGCGGTGCCTTCGCGCTGGACGAAACCGGTCCAGTCCGCACCGGCCACCCGCCTCAGCTCCGTCGGTTCCACCGGCAGCCAACGCATGGGCCAGAAAGGCAGGCGTCTCTGCCCCACCCTGCCCCGCTGCAGTTCGATCAGGCCGCTGTGGCTGCTGGCACCCAGCACCCGGGAATATGCCACCTGCAGGCCATCGTCCGGGCCTTCCATGTATTGCACAAAGCGCGCGCCATCGAACAGCAGTACGCCCGTGACGCCGGCATCACGGTTGAAACGTGCTGCGTCATCCACGATTCCGCACAGCCTGCCCCCGGTCTGGCCCAGCCGGCTGGCAGCAATATCCGCTGCCGCCTCGCTGGTATATACAACGGCTCTGATGGGCACGTTCGACCTCCCTGCAGTGGGCTCCCAACCGTAGCAGAAGGCCGGTTGAGGCAGCGCAGCAGGCGCAGCCTGAAACAGAACAATTCAGTGAAATGTGAAAACGAACCCGAAAAGGATTCACGCCATGCACTGCTGCCCCATGGCATGAAACAGGTCCGCCCGCGAGATCGACTTCATGCCTGACACCGGACTCTTCTACGTCTTTTCAGTGGACTACGCGACCGATGCACGAGGCTGCATCGATCAGGTCACCGCTATCGCCTTCCGCTGCAACCAGTGCCACCACGTGTCCCGCGCCGACGCGGAGCTCAAGCGGATGACAGGGGGCACGCTGCTGACCTGCGGAAGGTGCGGGTCTCACCAGGCCGTCAGCAACGCGCGCCTGGTGGACGGCGAACATCTGGCGGCAACCGGCCAATCTGCAGCAGCGGCCGACCCACGCTGAGCTTGGTTTCAACGCGCGCAAAGTGCCCGGCGTGAGGGGAATGCATGCATCTGCGCGCTCGATGCGCATCCGCCGTTCACTGCATCTACCCCGCACCCCAACACCGGCCGGGATAGCCTCGTCGCTCCTTCCCTGCTGGAGCGCACCATGGCCATCAAGACCGCTGAAGACCTTTTCATCCACGAACTGTCCGACATCTACAGTGCCGAGAAGCAGCTGACCAAGGCCCTGCCGCGCCTCGCCCGGGCCGCAGAGAACCCCGCACTTGCCGCCGCGTTCGAGACACACCTTGAGGAGACCCAGGGCCAGATCGAGCGCATCGACCAGGTGGTGGAGGTGCTGGGCATCCGCCTGAAGCGGATCAAGTGCGCGGCGATGGAAGGCCTGGTGGAAGAAGGCAAGGAAGTCATCGAGAGCATTGAAAAGGGCCCGGTGCGCGATGCAGCACTGATTGGCGGCGCGCAGAAAGTCGAGCATTACGAAATCGCTTCCTACGGCACCATCGCCGCGCTGGCCAAGCAGCTCGGATACAAGGACGCTGTGCCGTTGCTGCTGGAAACGCTGGAAGAAGAAAAGGCCACGGACGAGAAGCTGACCCTGCTGGCCAAGAGCGGCGGCAACGCCAAGGCCGCCCAGGCCGCGTGATCGCAGGTGCACCGCAGATCAGCCTACGCGTCGCTCCCTCAAGGGGGGCGGCGCGCTTCTGCACGAGGATGACGTATGCACCCTGATCTTCTTGGATGGACCGCCACAGCCGTACTGATGGCCACGCTGGTCCGGCAGATGGTCAAGCAATGGCACTCGCCTCACCCGGAAGCCGTCTCGAAGTGGCTTTTTATCGGGCAGATGACCGCCTCTACCCTGTTCACGATCTACAGCGCGCTGCTGGGTGCCACCGTGTTCGTGGTCACCAACCTGCTGTTGCTGGCAACCGCGCTGATCGGACAGCTGCTGGCGTGGCGCCGCAGGCGTGCGACGGCTTCGAGCTCATATGGAAGGACGCCTTGATTGTTGACGTTGCGTCTACACCGGCTTGATGCGGGTACTCACGCGTTCACGTTTACCGTTGTCGTACCCCCCGCACGATGCGGTCCAATCAATGAGGAAATGTCATGCAGCGCGATCAAAAAGACCTGCCCCATCCGGATGACCACACGGCCGCGGTGCCTGCTGGCAGCGCTGGACAGGCCAAGGCCCACAACAGTGCCAATCATGATCAGGCGTTGACGGAGACGTTCCCGGCCAGTGATCCGATCTCTCCCTTCGTCGCCGCCGCCACGCCGGATGAGCAGGCGCAACGGCTTGGCAAGCGCGTGGCGCCCGCTCGGCACGACAAGGGTGAGGGGGACGACGGAGCTGGCCAGTGATCGGGCCTGCGCTCCCGCCGAGGGGACCGGGCAGCCCGCGCCTGTCAGGCGGCTCCGGCGCGCTGGTGCGTGGTGCCGAAGACGAACAGGCAGTGGAGGCCTGACACCTCGGAGCCCGCCATGGAACAGCCCACCGCCCTGCTCATCATCGATCTTTTCAGCCTGTTCAACTTTCCACAGGGGCGGCAACTGGCTCCGTACGCCGTACGTGCAGCCCAGCGCACCGCCCCCCTGCGTGCTGCATTCGACGCGCACCGCTGGCCGGTGATCTACGCCAATGACAATTTCGGCAACTGGCAGCGCGACTTCCTGCAGCTGGTCGAGGCCTGCCGGCAGAAGGGCGGAGCCTCGGCGCGGATCGTCGAGTACCTTGCCCCCAGCGAGGAACACTACTTCATCCTCAAGCCGAAGCACTCCGCCTTCCTCGCCACGCCACTGCCGGTGCTGCTGGCCAAGCTCGGCACCCGGCGATTGGTGCTGGCCGGCATGGCACTGGACGCGTGCGTGCTGGCCACTGCCATCGATGCCAACTCGCGCGAGTACGCGACGGTGGTCGCCCGGGAAGCGGTCGCCGCCCTGCCGGACCGCCGCCAGCCGGCCCTGCAGACCCTGCAGCGATCGGGCGCCGTCGAAGTACTCAGCAACCGTCAGATCATCGCTTCGCTGTCATCCACGTCCTCACATCAACGCACGGGCCTGACACCACCGCGCTGAACCGGGCCCCTCGCCAGGGTGCGCTTCTTCGCCGGCGGCCGCGGCGTCCCAGCGCGATAATCGACCTGGCATACCGGGCAGAAGAAGGTGCGCCGATGCGTGGTGCCCATGTAGACCTTGCTGACCGGACCACCACAACAGGGACATGTCCGCCGGGTGTGCACCTGCCAGTGCTTTTTCAGCTCGAAGCTGCGCTTCCAGCGCAGGAAGTCGAAACTGTATTCGCGGGCCTGCTTGACCAGTTCGGCAAGCTTGCGCGGCGGAAGATCACCAACAGGGTTGGCCGGGTGGACCCGGATGCGAAACAGCACCTCGTTCTTGATGATGTTGCCCACGCCGGAGAACAGCGTCTGGTCCAGCAGGGCATCGCAGACCAGGACATCGGGCATCGACTTCAGGCGACGGCGGGCAAGCCGGGGGTCCCACAGGTCGCTCATCACGTCGGTGCGCCAGTCGTAGACCTCGTCCAACGGCTGATCGATCAGCTTCACCGAGCAGGTGTAGAAGTTCAGTTCGCCGTTGTCAAAGCGCAGCGACACCCGCGCTGGCGTCTCCTTGCGTTCGTCGATGCGCCAGCTGCCGAACATCATCAGGTGGATGCGCAGACTGACGTGGCTGAACTCCAGCAGGAAATGCTTGCCCCAGCTGCGCACGGCCCGCACCCGACGTCCCTCCAGGCAGGCCAGGTCGAGCGTGCTGTTGCCACTGACGCCACGGACGGTCTTTCCCTTGAACCTGGCGGCGGCCTCGCGCAGCAGCACGATGGAAGGACCTTCAGGCATTGGCGTGCTCCAGCATCGACTGCAGTTGCAGTGCATTGGGCACGGCGTGGCCGTGCGCCGTGTTGTCAAGGATGATCCACGCCTCCCCCGCCTGGGCGGCCTCTACTGCGGCGGCCACCAGACTGCAGAGCTGCGGTTGCTGGTAGGCGCTGTAGTACATGCGCGGCTGCCCGTGCCACCGCCAGTAGCTCCAGTGCCTGGCTCCGCCCGGCTGATCAGCCCCTGCAACCCGGGCGGGATCGGCCGCGACCCGGGCAATGCCGTGGTCATCCAGCAGCGCGTCGGCCTTGTCGTCGAACCAACTCGGGTGGCGTGGTTCGCAGGCGACCCGCACGGCGCTGCGCCGGCGCAGCGCCCGGAAGAAGGCCGAGGCCGTGCGGCCATCGTAGGCCAGGCTCGGCGGCAGCTGCAGCAACAGGGCGCCCAGCCGATCACCCAGATGCGCCGCCGCGTGCAAGAACGTGTCGAGCAACGGCGCAGCACCGCGCAGGCGCGCGTCATGGGAAATGGCCTGCGGTATCTTCACCGAGAAACGGAAACCGTGCGGCACGCTGGCCGCCCAGCGCGCATACGTGGCGGGCTGATGTGGTCTGTAGAACGACGAATTGATCTCCACTATCGGAAAGCGCGATGCATAGCGCTGCAGCGCACTGTCTCCCGCCGCGAACGCGTGGGCGATGTCCGTGGGCAGCGACCACCCTGCGCAGCCCACGGCGACCGGGTGGCCCGGTCGCGGATGACGGAGTTCACGTGCCATGGCGCTACGGTGGCGACAGGCTCGTAGCAACATGGTGAACACACGTTGGCTGCGGCGTGAAGCCTGTGCCGCCGGGCGTGGCGGGCCTGCAGCCGTCAGGTTGCCGTGTATCGGCCATCGCTGCTCAAAGGCTGGCGTTGATCATGGCGCCTGCCGGTTGCCGTGGCATCGGCATGGAATGCCCGTTGCGCGGTGCAATGCGTTCGTGGGTGGCGGCCAGGACCTGGTTCACCCGATGGAGCGTGCCACGGCCACCGGGCTCGATACCGATGATGTAGACGAAGCGGCCGTCACAGCGCGACTGCGCCGATTCAAGCCCCTCGGTTTCAGAAATCACGCGCTTCAGTGCCTTCTCCCAGGCCCTGCCGGGGGGCGACGCCAGTTCCACCACCACTGCGGTTTCCCCGCAGTCCAGCGGCATCACTTCCACGCGCAGAATGCGCGGCGCCCGGTTGGTCTCGGTGCTACCCATTTCCAGTCTTCCTCGGCCAATGACGGCGGAAGTATCCACGTCCGGCGCCAAGGCGCCGTCAAGAATGGATGGCCGTTGCGTGCAGGCGCAGCGCGGGAGCCCCGTTGGCACGCCGTCCGGGCTGGCGCGCCACCCTCGCGGCAGGCACCAAACGCGCCGCCGCAATCATGGGGTCAGCACGATCTTCCTGCACTC
Organism: Stenotrophomonas sp. RIT309; assembly: GCF_000632045.1. Taxonomy (NCBI): domain Bacteria; kingdom Pseudomonadati; phylum Pseudomonadota; class Gammaproteobacteria; order Lysobacterales; family Lysobacteraceae; genus Stenotrophomonas; species Stenotrophomonas sp. RIT309. The sequence goes on along the minus strand of NZ_JFYS01000001.1, from coordinate 166,223 downwards.
GTCATCCTTCGCATCGAACATCGCATAGCCCTGTGCCGCGTCCGCCAGGCGCATCCGGTGGGAGATGATGTTGCCCGGGTCCAGCCTGCCCTCGACGATCGCGGTCAGCAGCTCCGGCATCAGTCCCTGGACGTGGGTCTGGCCCATCTTGAAGGTCAAGCCCTTGTCGAAGGCATCGCCCAGCAGGAAACCGTGGATGAAACCAGCATAGACGCCGGGAATGCTGACCACACCACCTCGGCGGGCGGCGGCGATGCACTGACGGATCGCGACCCCGCTGCTGCCTTCCAGTTTGACAGCCGTCAGCGCGCTTTCCAGTGCGCTGCCTTCCGCTTCAAAGCCGACCGCCTCGATGCAGGCGTCCACGCCGCGGCCGCTGGTCTGACCGACGATGTAGTCGGCCGGATCATCCACCTTGCTGAAATCGATCGGTGTCACGCCGTAGGTGCGCTGGGCGAAGTCCAGGCGATAGGCAAGATGATCGACCATGAAGATCGTCTGGGCGCCCAGCAGGCGGCAGCACGCCGCGCTCATCAGGCCTACCGGGCCTGCGCCGAAGATCGCGACGGTCGAGCCAGGCTTCACCCCGGCATTGAGCGCCGCCTGGTAGCCGGTTGGCAGGATGTCGGACAGGAACAGGACCTGCTCGTCGGCGACGCCATCGGGGATGCGCAGCGGGCCGACATTGGCCTTGGGCACGCGCACGAACTCGGCCTGGCCACCGGCCACACCGCCGTACAGGTGGCTGTATCCGAACAGGGCTGCCGGCGGCAGCATGCCCTTGGCGTTCATTGCCGCGCCTTTTCCAGGGTTGGTGGTCTCGCAGGCTGCGTACTCCGCCAGGCGGCAGTGGAAGCAGTCGCCGCAGGCGATCACGAACGGAATCACCACTCTGTCGCCGGGGCGAACCTGGGTGACACCCGCGCCCACCTCTTCCACCACGCCCATGAACTCATGGCCGAGAACGTCCCCGCTGTGCAGGTCAGGGATCTTGCCTCGGTACAGATGCAGATCCGATCCACAGATGGCCGTGGCGGTCACCCGCAGAATGAGGTCGTCGTCGGCGGCGAGCACGGGGTCGGGAACGGTTTCCACGCGGACGTCCTTGCGGCCGTGATAGGTCAGCGCCTGCATCATCTGTCTCCTGCCGTTACGGAGCGTCCAGACTCACACGCGCCGCGCTCGCAGGCGGTGACTGTCCGGTGTGTGTCCTGTCCATATCAATGCAACACCACGTCAAGCGCCGGGCTCCTCACATCCGTCAGGCAGATCGTTCACGGTCGTTTCGACGTCTTCCGCGCAGGCTCTCCCGCGGCATGTAGGCAAGCGGAGCAAGGGCATGTGGAAACGCAATGGTCTGTCACTGGTGTTGCTGGCGCTCATGCTGCTGTTCCTGGGGGGACAGGTGGCTGCGGGACTGCAGGTCCACAACGAGGAACTGCTGCAGCATGGCAGGACGCCGCTTGATCTGTGGCAGTACCTGCACAGCGGTCACTTCATGAGCGCCACATTCGAGAACTGGGAAAGCGAATTCCTGCAGATGGGCATGTACGTGCTGTTGACCGTCTCCCTGCGTCAACGGGGCTCTGCCGAGTCGCGCCCGATTGACCCGGCACAGGAACAGGCGCGCGTGGAAGACGGCCCTACGCCCTGGCCGGTGCGACGTGGCGGAGTGTGGAAGGCGCTGTACGGCCACTCATTGGCCATCGCGTTCGGGCTGATGTTCCTGCTCAGCTTCATCCTGCACGCCATCGGCAGCTGGCGCTCGCAGTGCGTTGAGCAGCAATTGCAGGGTCTGCCGGCACCGGGCTTCCTTGAGCATGTGCTGGGCAGCACGTTCTGGTTCGAGTCGATGCAGAACTGGCAGAGTGAGTTCCTGGCCGTGCTGTCACTGGTGGTACTGACCATCTTCCTGCGGCAGAAGGACTCGCCGCAGTCGAAACCGGTGCAGGCCCCGCACTCGCAGACCGGCGACTGAGCCGCGCGCAGGCAGCGATCAGCCGGTGCCGGTCAGCTGACAGACGGCAGGGGCGCTCTGCTGTTCCAGCGTCAGCCCGGCAAGATAGTCGGCGAAACCGCCGCGCGCCCGTCCCAGCAGGCGGGCGCTGGTGGTCACGACCGGGGCCCCGGCCCAGCGCACGCTGGCGCCCGCCGCCGACAGCCGACGTACCAGGTCCACGTCTTCGCCACAGCCCAGCGCGGCGAAACCGCCGACAGCACGGTAGGCCTGCGCCGAAACGCCCAGGTTGGCGCCATGCACCCGCCCATGGCCATCGCCCCAGCGCTCGCTGCGCCGGAACAGCCTGCGCAGATGGCGGCTGCGGCGGCCGCTGGCGGCCACGTCCACTACGCCACAGAACGCATCACTGCGGGCATCCAGCTGCGCCGCAAGCCACTGCGGCGGCACGGTGCCGTCGGCATCGGTGCTTGCCAGCCACCGCGCTCCCTGCTGCAGCAGCCGCGCAGCTGCAGCAGCGCGGGCAGCGCCGACGCAACGCGCCTGCAGGTCGATGGTTTCCACCTGCAGCTCCCTGCAGATGGCCGCCGTCGAATCACTGCAGGCATCCAGTGCCACTACGATGCATACCTCGCATCCGTTCAGGCCAGGGTGCCGGGCCGCCTTCTGCAGTGAGCGCAGGCAGCGGCCGATTGTGGCGGCCTCGTCATGCGCGGGCACCAGCACGCCGATCATCGCAGCGCCTCTTCCCGGGCCAGCGACAGCGGCCGGCGCATCCACCCCTGCAGTACGAAATCAGCATCGCGATAGCAGAACGCTTCCTGCAGCCCCTGCCCAAGGTGCTGGTGAACCAGTGCCGTGGCGCTGGAGCGTCCGGGGAAGGCAGGCAGCCAGTGGCACGCAACAAGCAGGCCCTCATCCTTCAGCGCCGCGTGGATGCCGCTGCGCAGCGCGGGCAGTGCCTCCGGTGCAAGGTAATAGCCCATCTCACCGCAGACAATCAGGTCAAAGCGCCCAGCGGGCCATTGTTGCGGATGGCTGGCGCAGTGCACCTGGACATGCGGCAGGTGGGCCAGGTTGCGGCGCGCCTGGAAGGTGGCACGGGGGCTGATATCGGTGGCTAGAAGGCGTTCACAGCGAGGCGCCAGCGCCTCGGTCAGCACCCCGTTGGAGCAGCCCAGCTCCCAGCCGCGGTTGAACCTGGCGCGCGGCAGGCTGGCGAGCAGCAACGCGCGTTTGCGTTCTTCGTACCACCGGCTGCGGTAGCCGAAGGGATCTTCAGCGGCATGCAGCTGGTCGAAATAAGGTTGCGCACTCATGCCAGGAATACCTCGTTTTTCCGGGAGAATCGGGCAAGGATGTGGGCGGGCAGGATCGGCTCCGCGCGCAGGCGGGGGACGGTCCCGATCTGGGTGCGGAAGCGGGCGATGGCCCGTGCCTTGCGATCAATGGCGTTGGAGATGTCCAGCACTTTCGGCGCCTGCCACGCCATGTGTGCGTGCGCAGGCTCCAGCCAATGCCAGCCCCAAACGGGATATTCCAGGCGCGCGCAGCCTGCCGCGTGAGCCGCACGACATGCGGCCCGGCCAGCGGCCTCGTGATCGGGGTGGCCATCGAACCGCCACGGCGCAAGCACCAGATCGTCGTCGCGCAGAGTGCGCTGCAACCAGCCTTCCAGTTCCTGTTCGTGTGCGCTTACGGCGCCATCGTCGATGCCGAGATGGCAGATCGCATCGGCGCCGATCGCCAGCTCGGCCAACGCCGCGCGCAGCTCTTCGCGGCGCGCGTTGCGAAGACGTTGGGGCGTCCACCAGCGCTCGTCCGGATAACAGGCCTCGCCATCGGTCACGGCAACGACCTGCACCGCCACACCACGCTCGACGGCACCACACAGCAGCCCCCCACACCCGAGGATCTCGTCGTCGGGATGCGGCGCCACCACGACAATCCGGGCGGCATCTCCGCACAGGTCCGCCAGGCCGATGCCGGGCTGCTTCCACAGCCAGTCGCACTGCTGCCATGCGTGCTCGTCCGGCCCGGTGCCGTGGATGGTGGCTACAGGCTCCACGGTCCCTCCTGGAGCGCCCGTTGTGCGCCCAGCCAGGCCCAGTCCTTGTCTGCATGGCTCTGCCGCAGGAAGATGGTCAGATCAGCCCATCGCTGCGCGTGCGTGGCCTCCATGCACATGGGCGCCGGGCCCAATGCACGGCCTGCAAGGTCAAGCACCTCGCTGGCGGCACGTTCCACGACGCTGCGGACACGGACGACGTCTTCGCGATGTGGCAGATCAGGTGCCTGGTCGATCTTCACTGCCAACTCGCGCAGCAGCGCCGCCGCCGGCGCCAATGCCAGGTCCACCTTGCCCAGCAGCCGCGCACGCAGGCCCTCGGCGCAGGCAGGTTGCATGCGTTCGGCCACTGCGGTTGCAGCCCCGAACCAGACGGCCGCGATGCCTGCACCGCCATGCCAGAAGCCGGGCCGCTGCAGATAGGCATCGCGCCCACCCACCGCCTGCGCCAGTGCGGCGTTGAAACGGACGGTGGTGGAACGGATTCCGGCCATGCCTGCTGCTGGCCACGGATCGGCATCCAGCGACTGCCAATCCGCAGCGGCAACGCTGTACAGCTGCGCTGCATCGGGCGAGCGAACCGTCACCAGGGCGGCATCGACGAACATGCTGCCCGAACACCACGGCTTGTCGCCATGCAGGCGGTTGAGCGCATCGGCGCGCACGGTGCAGGCAGGGCCTTCGGCTGCCCACACCGCCCATAGCGTGCCGTCGGCCGGTGCCGGTGCACCCAGGTCGTGCAGGATGGCGGCGGCATCGTAGTGGGCTTCGAGAACCTTGGCCAGGCACAGGTCCTCAGCGCCCAGCCGGGCCAGCGCGCGCCATCGCTGCAGCGTGTTGCCGCCGCCGGGCTGTGGCAGCGCAGGTTGCATCAGCAGCGCGTGGCGCGCCCGGTCGGCGAGTGGAGGGATGGAAACAGTATCGAGCATGTCAGGCCGAACGGAGGGGGCCTGCAGAACGTAGAGCGGAGGCGGTCACGTTGCTGTCTTCGGTGCGTGGCGAGCGCATGAAGCCGCTGTCCCTCCCCCACCGCCTTCTGTCATGCATATACAAAAACGCCGGTCGAGGCCTATTAAGTGCGGGACGGATAAGGTCGTCACCCTGATTCACCTTTCTTCTGTTCGACGCTTGTCGTCCACGCCCCAGGGAACATCCATGAAATCACTGCTTGTCGCAGCCACCCTCGCAGCCTCCACCCTTGCCGCGGGATGCAGCACCAGCGGATGGATCAGTGCCGCAGGCGAAGCTATGCAGGCCAGGGATGCCTATGACCGCCAGGCCCGGGACGAGCGCCTGAAACGCGCCAACGCGGCAGCGGCCCGCGTGCACGACAACTGATGCGGGGACGGAACATGTCACGCTTCCCGTTTGACGCTGTCCTGTTCGACTGTGACGGCGTCCTGGTCGATTCCGAACCTCTGACCTCCCGCGTACTCGCCGAGATGCTGACCGAGCGCGGCTGGCCGCTGACGGCCCGCCAGGCCGGTGAAGTGTTCCTCGGCAAATCCGTGGCTGCCCAGGCCGACCTGATCGAGGCGCGCACGGGAAAGCCGTTTACGCCGGCGTGGCTGGATGAGTTCCGCGCACGCCGCAATATCGCGCTGGAGCGCGATCTGACTGCAATTCCTGGCGCGCCTGCAGCGGTGCGCGCCATCCACGCTGCCACTGATGGGCGCATTGCGTGCGCATCCGGCGCGGACCTGCTGAAGGTGGAACTGCAACTGCGCAGGATCGGCCTGCATGAGGTCTTCGCAGGGCGCATGTTCAGCGGCCAGGATTTACCGCAGACCAAGCCACACCCGGGTGTGTATCTGGCCGCCGCCGCGTCGCTGGGCGTTGATCCCACACGCTGTGCAGTCATCGAGGACACGGTGACCGGCACCACCGCAGGCGTTGCAGCCGGGGCCACCGTCTTCGGCTTCAGCCCGGGTGGGCCTTTCCACAGTTCGCCCGAGGCACTGCGCGCCGCTGGCGCCCAGGTGATCTTCGAATCCATGCAGCTGCTTCCCGCTCTGCTGGCGGGCCACAGCCCCCACGCCTTCGCCTGATCTGCCTCTGCGCCCCGCGTCAGGGTGCGACGCCGGCGCGCGCGGCATCCGGCCTGCGGCGGTAATGCAAGGCAAACAGATACAACCCGGTGAACAGCTGCAGGAACAACGGCGGCAGCGGCGAGTAGGTCAGCCAGGCCGGTGGTTCGCCCTGCCCCATCCAGCGCGCCACGAAGTTGGCGATCACTGTCAGGGTGAAGACGATAGACGTCCAGCGGTGCACCGGACGCGCCCAGCTGCCGGCCCTCACTGCGGCGTCCTCGCTGCAGTCTTCGCAGGGCGCTCGATCATCTTCCAGCCATTGCCGGACGGATCACGGAATCCGGCATCCACTGCACCATAGCGCTCCACCGGCTCCTGGGTGAATTCCACCCCACGTGCCAGCAGCCGTTCGTAGCTGGCGCGGCAATCGTCCACCGCCAGCACCAGCGGCGGCATCGCACCCTTGGCCACCATCTGCTGCAGGGTCAGCGCAGTGGCCGCATCGTGTACCGGCGGCCCCGGTTTGAACAGGCCAAGCTGGAAACCGCCCTCGCCGCCCGAATGCACCGTGAGCCAGCGATAGTCGCCGTTGCCGACATCGGTATGCACCTGGAAGCCGAGTGCGTTGACGTAGAAATCGAGTGCTGCATCCTGGTCGTGCACATACAGGCCGACCACATTCACCATGCCAGTCATAGGATCCTCCCTCAGGTGGGATCTACGCTAACAAGGCCGGTGCGGCGGCGCTTCTCCAAAACTGCGATCTTCAGGTCCGGGCGCCGTGCGGCACGCGCATGGCACTCCGGCACCGGACCCTGCGCCGGGGCATCGGTCCGCTCGCGGTCGCGGAGGGCACCGGGGCTGTCGCCGGTGATGTCACGAAAGATGCGGCCAAAGGTGCCCAGGCTGGTCCAGCCGGTCTGCAGTGCGATCTCGGTGATCGGCAGGTCGGTATCGCGCAGCAGAGCGACAGCGCGCTCGATGCGGCGGCTGAGCAGATAGCGGTGTGGCGGCACCCCGAAGGCGTCCTTGAAGGAGCGCGCGAAATGGGCCGCGGAAACCGCACTGATCCCGGCCAGCCGCGCCACCGGCCAGTCTTCATGGCTGGCCCGATCCATGTGGTCTTTTGCACGCAGCAGGCGGCGCAGCAGTTCCGGGCTCTGGGTCATGGCGTGGCCACCCTGCGCAGCAGGGATCGTGCAGCATGCCGGGCCGCCGCTGCCTCGGTGCACAGCCACTCACGGAAGTGCGAGACTTTCGGGGCGTTGCTGCGTCCTGCCGGGCTGGCAAACCAGAAGCTGCGGCCGTCGCTGGCCACGCCTTCGTGGGCTTGTACCAGGCGCCCCGCATCCAGCTCGGCCTTGAACAGGATCGGCGAGCCGATGGCGATGCCTTGGCCGGCGATCGCTGCGGCTACGTCCAGATGCTCGGCAGCGAAGTTGGTGGCGAAGCGCTCCGCCCCGGGTGCCGGTGTCTGCGCGAATGCCTGGAACCATAGCGCCCACCAGTCCGGACGCCCCAGCAATGGCACATCCGGCAGCCGCGCACCGCCCAGGCCGGTGGCGGCTTCAAGCAGCGCGGGCGCGCACAGTGGCGTGAACACGCTGGGGAACAGCTCCACGGCGTGCAGCCCCGGCCAGTCGCCGTGACCGTTGCGGATGGCCGCATCGAAACGCCCGCCTGCCAGGTCCTGCGGCTCCGCCGACAGATCAAGCTCCAGCACCTGTTGCGGATGCCGGGCGCGGAAGCCACCCAGCCGCGGCGTCAGCCAACTGGTGCCCAACGTAGGCAGTGCGGTCAGGCGCAGGCGGGTGGCATCCATGTCGGCGGCGCGCATGAAACTGGCACGCAGGGCATCGAAGGCGCGGGTAGCCTCCTTTGCGACGCTGGCACCGGCCTCGGTCAGTTCGACGTGCTGGGCGTGGCGCAGGAACAGTCGTGCACCGGTCTGCTCTTCCAGGCGCCGGACGTGATAGCTGACCGATGCCGCCGTGGTGTCCAGTTCTTCCGCGGCCCGCGCAAAGCTGCCCAGCCGCGCCGCGGCCTCGAAGGCACGGATGGCAACGAGCGACGGCAGGTGGCGGTGGGCGACCATAAGTGTGGCTTAGCCTGAGCCTCGATATCCGCGTGGTCAATCCCCCATACGACGCCGAAGATGAGGCCTCGGACAACGGGGATCAGACATGCAGCGACGTGGATTTCTGGGCGGCCTTGCCGCGTTGTACGGTGCCGGCGCCTTCGGGCTGTGCCTGCCGCTGGGCGCCACCCCTGCCCATGCCGGCAGAGACCATGCCAATGACTGGCGTTGGCTGCAGGGCAACTGGAACGTGCGTCACCGCCGGCTGCAGGAACGCCTGGTGGCCGACACGCGCTGGGTGGATTTCACTGGCACCAGTGCGGTCTGGCTGACCCTGGGCGGGCTGGGCACGATCGATGACAACCTGATGCAGCTGCCCGGCGGCGCCTACCGCGGCCTGGGTGTACGTGCCTTCGATCCGGCCTCCGCCACCTGGGCAATCTGGTGGCTGGATGGCCGCGCTCCCAGCCGCTTCGAAGCGCCAGTGCGTGGCGGCTTCAGCGGTACAGGCGGCAGCTTCCGTGGTGCGGATTCCTTCAAGGGCCAGCCCGTCCAGGTCTGGTTCCGCTGGCACGACATCCACGCTGCGCAGCCTTGGTGGGAGCAGGCATTCTCCGCGGACAACGGCGTGCACTGGGAAGTGAACTGGCGCAACTGGTTCACCCGCACGGCAGCGATACCCTCGCCGCTGCCGGTGCAGTCGGATGCGCCCCGCGACTTCGACTTCCTGGTCGGCCGTTGGAGCGTGCAGCACCAGCGACTGCGCGAACGCCTGTCTGGCAGCAACCGCTGGGACCACTTCGATGGCACGCTGCACAACTGGCCGGTGCTGGGCGGCTTCGGCAACGTTGGCGACAACGTCATGAACTTCCCCGCTGCGACGGTACGCGGCATGGGCATCCGCGCATGGGATGCCAGCAGTGGCCAGTGGTTGAGCTGGTGGTTGGATGGCCGCGATCCCACGCGGATCGGCGCACCGGTCCGCGGCGGTTTTGTCGATGGCGTCGGCACGTTCATGGGAGACGACCAGCTGCGGGGACAACCGATCAGAACGCGGGTGATCTGGTCGCGGATCACCTCGCGTTCCGCACGCTGGGAACAGGCGGCATCCGCAGACGGCGGAGCGACCTGGGAGACCAACTGGATCAGCGATTTCGAGCGGCAGGCATGAATGCGCTTGCCGCACTGGTCGCGCTTGCGGTCGCGGTCGCTGGACTGCTGGGGGGTGATGCCAGCCGGGAGGCGTTGGCACTCGACCCTCACGCAGAGCGTTTCGCACCAGGCATCGCGTCGACCCGATACAGCGAAATCCGCCTGACGCTGAGCCCCGATGGGCGCACGGCGCTCTGGTTCAGCCGTGACCGGCCTGGCGGCGAAGGTGGCCATGACATCTGGTTTTCGCATCTGCAGCACGGCCAGTGGAGTCCCGCGCGCCCGGTTCCGTTCAACACACCCGGCCGCGATTTCGACCCTGCGTTCACCGCCGATGGTCGCTTCGTGCTGTTCTGCTCCGATCGCCCCGGTGGCCTGGGCGGCGATGACCTGTACAGGGTGCCCGTGCAGGGCCTGCAGTTCGGTGCCGTTGAGCATCTCGGGTCTGCCGTCAACAGTCCCGCCAACGAGTTTGCGCCGATGCTCGCACCCGACGGTGGCACCCTGCTGTTCTCCAGCGACCGAGCAGGTGGCGCCGGTGGCCACGATCTGTATTTCGCGCGGGTGGACGATGGCCAACTGCAACCTGCGCGGCCGGTGGAAGGCGCGGTCAACACGGCCGCGCAGGAGTTCGACGCCACCTTCCTGGGCGATGGCCGGACCATCGTTTTCGCACGTGCACAGGACTTCGGCAGTTCGCGGGTCGAGCAGTTCGCGGCACGCGCGTTCGGTGACCGCTACGCGCCCGGCATGCGACTGCCCGCACCCGTCAACGACGGTGCGAGCGACAGCTATGGGGCCATGCTCGACTGGTCCCGCCCTGGCACGCTCACCTATTCAGCGCGTCGCGGCGATGGCGCCAGCCTGGACCTGTACCGGGTGAGCTATCGGCTGCCACCGTCCCTGTCGATTCCGGGGCCCCCGGTTCGTCGATAGAAAAAGAGCCCCCGAAGAGAGCATCCACATGCCTTCCGCACAACAGGTTGCCTGCCGCTGTGGCGAAGTGACGTTGAACCTGACCGGCACACCCATCGCCTGCGTCGACTGCTGCTGCAACAGCTGCCGCGCCGCAGGCCTGCGCCTGCAGCGCCTGCCCGGCGCCCTGCAGCTGCTCGGACCGCATGGAACTACCCGTTTCGTCATGTATCGCAAGGACCGGGTGGAGTTCCTGGCAGGAGTGGAGCGCCTGGCCGCGTTCCGCCTCTCAGCCGATGCCGGCACCCGTCGCGTGCTGGCCACCTGCTGCAACACGCCACTGTTTCTTGAACTGACCGGCGGCCACTGGCTTAGCCTGTATGGCGGGCTGTGGCCGGAGGATGCCCGGCCGCCGCTGCAGATGCGCACCATGGTGGGCGATCTGCCCGATCCCTCCGTGCTGCCCGCCGATGTACCCAACCTCAAGCAACACTCGCTGCGCTTCTATGCCCGGTTGATGAAGGCCTGGATTGCGATGGGCCTGCGCAGCCCGGATATCCGCATTGAAGGAGAGGTCCATGGCTGAGCCAGACAAGATCGAGATCGAGAGCATCACCTCGCCCGGCAGGACCCAGTGGGTCGACCGGGGCAAGTACAGCGCCATGCGCATCGCCCTGCTCGACGTGCTGCCGCAGACGCCGCCCGGGGTTTCCGTTGCCATTGCCAAGCAGTCATTGCTGCCAGCGCTGCCTGCAGATCTGTTCCCCGCAGGCGCGACCGCAGGCTGGTGGCTGAAGGCCGTGCAGCTGGATCTGGAAGCCAAGGGCGTGATCGAGCGCGCAGCGGGCAAGCCCGTGCGGTTGTTCAAGCATGCGGTCGTCGGTCGAACGGCGGTGACGTCATGAGCGGTCCATCCAACGATGCGCCTTCATCGTCGCGCAGGTCACTGCTGATCGGTGCTGGACTGTTGCTGGCCATGGGATGGCCGCCCAGCGTGCGCGGCGCCAGCGCGGGCCTGCGCGAGCCCATGGATGCGGCAGCATTCGCCGCCCGCCGGCGCTGGGTCCGCACACCGTTCGGGCGCATCGCCTGCGTGCAACAAGGGAAAGGTCCGGCCGCACTGTTCCTGCACGGGTTCCCGTTGAGCGGCTTCCAGTGGCGGCATGCGATCGCGCAGCTTTCCTCGTCCCGCCGCTGCATTGCACCGGATTTCATGGGCCTGGGCCACAGCGCGGTGGCGGCCACGCAGGACCTGTCCCCGCAGGCACAGAGCGACATGCTCGTTGCGTTGCTTGATGCGCTGTCCGTTGCGATGGTCGACCTGGTTGCCAATGACAGTGGCGGCACCGTGGCCCAGTTGTTCGCTGTGCAGCATCCGAGCCGCGTGCGCACGATGCTGCTGACCAACTGCGACGTGCACCAGAACAGCCCGCCGGTGCAGATGAAGAACTCGCTGGCCGCCGCACGCGCAGGCACCTATCACCAGAAGATTGTCCGCCACCTGCAGGATCGCGGCTACGCGCGATCAGCGGCCGGTATCGGTGGCTCGGCTTATGTGGATCCGGCACATTTCAGCGATGAGGCCATCGAATACAGTTTCCGCCCGCTGGTATCCTCGCCCCTGCGCCAACAGCAGCTCAATGGCCACCTCGCGGCGTTCGAGCCCAATCCGCTGGTGGCCATCGAAGCCTCGCTGCAACGCAGTACGATTCCCACGCGCATGGTGTGGGGAACGGCCGATCCCCTCTTTCCGGGCCGCTGGGCCGAGTGGCTGCACCAGACGCTGCCGGCATCGCGCGGCATCTGCTGGGTGGAAGGCGGACGCCTGTTCTGGCCTGAGGAACAGCCTGCGCTGCTTGCCGATGAGGCCCGGGCGCTTTGGCGAGCCTGATTGGCCTGGCTGATCCGATGCGCCAGCCGCTGGGCTGGCGCGCCCGACTCAACGCGCCATGGCCCGTGCAGCGTGTTCCTGGGACATCTGCTCCCGCTCCTGCTGCTGGCTCACCTGCTCAGAGCTTGCCGCCAGCGACTGGCCCTGCTGCAGCTCGCGCACGTGCTCGCTGACCGGCGTAGCCACTGCCTGCGCAGTATCGGTGCGGGCGATCTGACGATCTGCGGCGTGCGGCTGGCCCTGCACCGCGAACGCGTACCTGCCGTCGTCACTGAGCACGGCCTCGTCGATCCGCTGCATGCCCTTGGCCTTGGCCGCGACCAGCAGGGCCATGCCCAGCCGTTCGCTCATCTCATCAGGCTGGCGCCCCATCGCCTGGTCGAGGCTGCTCACCGCGCCTTGGCTCTGCAGCCACATGCCGTGGTCCGGGCTGGCGGTGTGCCGTGGGTCCTGCCGGGGCAGCAGCGGTGAGGGCGGTGCGAGCGACTGCAGGTGCTCGCCCTGCACGGCAGCATCGATCTTCTGCAGATCCTTGCCGCCCGCCGCGGCGATATGGAACAGGCGTTCGGCCATGCCATAGGTGGATTGCCCGTGGTTGCGCGCCAGCCCCAGGGCGAAGGCGTCCACATCCTGCTGCGGCCTGCCGTTGCCGTCCTCTGCAAGCACCTGCCACGACGGCCCCAGCATCGGGTTGTCCCCGACCATCGACTGGGTACGCTCCATCAGCGTGCGCATCTGGGCCTCGCTGAAGCTCAGGGTAGTGAGCTCACCGGCCTTCACCGGTCCGCGATCACCGCTGGGGTCGCCGGACAGCGCCGCGTTGGCCATTCCGGCAATCTGCTCACCCTGCGCATGGCCGCGCAGGTCGAAGGTGAATTCATAGCGGCGCTGCGCTCTGTCTTCCTGGCCGTCGGCGCCGTAGGCGCTGACCCGGGTTGCCGGCAGGTTGCCGTTGTACTGCACGCTGCGCAGTTCGGTGCGGCTGCCGTCCTCGCGACTGACCTGCACCACGTCGCCGCTGTTGCGTGCACCCGCCAGGTCCAGGCCGAACGTGTCGCCATAGCCGACCTTCAGCCGCGTCTGCGAACTCATGCCCAGCCGCTCGACCGTCGCCAGATCCTGCACGCCCGGGGTCTGGCCGCTCAGGGTGCCGTTGTCGATGAACTGTTCATAGGCCTGGCGGCCTTCGGCTTGATCCAGGTCGAACGTGGCAGTGCGGACGGCAGCGTGGCCGAGCGCGTCCTGGCGACCGGCAATCGCGCTGAACCTGCCGGCACTGAATCCCATGCCGTTGAAGGCTTCCACCGCCTCGTTCGGCCCGGTGGTGACGCGCACCCGGCCATCATCCAGGCGATCCACGCGGTAGCTGGCACCGCTCGCCTCGGTCGTCTGGCTCTGCATGGCGATGTTGCGGAAGCTGCCTTCCAGTGCGGTGCCGGTGAACTGCTGGCCATCCAGGGTGACGCTGCCCCCCTTGGGAATGGTCTGCGGATCGAACGGGTTGATGCGGGTGGGATCGACGTCCACCGCCTCGCTGGGCAGGCTGACCCTGTAGCGCCCGCGTACGCCGGTGCTGCTGGTGTCCTGGAAGCCGGCACCTTTCGCGCTTGCCCCGACCACCGACTCCATCGTGAGCAGGTAGTCCCTGCCGCCATCGGGCGTCGGGCTGCCGGCCATGTTCAGCGACGTCCCCTGGAACTGCGATGCGAGACTGGACGCTGCGCGCTTGTGCTCGGTACCCACTTTCAACGCGCCGTCGCCCTCGTTCAACGTGACCGAGTAACCACCGGCGGCGGCCCGCGCCTCGCTGTTGGCCGAGGTGTAGGTCGGATCGAACGACGCCGAGGCGGCATCGCGCGGCGCATCCTGGGTTGCGCCTTCCTTGCTGGTCCGGGCATTCATGCCGTGACCTCCTTGAACAGTGACGCGCTGATTATAGGACGCGGTGTGCGCAGCACGTTCACATCGCGCCGCAGCCGCATCCACGATAGTGATGGCCATCCCATTCCACGCCGAGGGTCCATGCCCCACTCCCTCGCCCGCCCGCAGCGATGGCGCCGTCACGGCCGCAAGCTGCTGCCGTACCTGCTGGGCCTGTATCTGCTGTACCTGTTGGCAGGCAATGTTTTCCTCAATACGCCGCTGTTCGACCAGGTCACCAATCGCAAACCGCACAAGTTCGTGATGACCACCGGCCCGGCGATCACGCTGCTGCCGGGGCATGTCATCGCCTGGAATGTGCAGATGCGCGGCCACGTCAATCACACGGTGTATGTGCTGCGCGCGGACCGCGCCAGTGCACGCTTGGCATTGCTGCCGCTGTTCCAGCGCGAGGTGCGCGTGCCGTCGCTGCACGCGACCGGGGTGGCCGCCGAGATCGCGCGCGTGGAGGAGGCCATTCCCTCACCACCGCGCGGCGATCGCGGCTGGACGTTGCGGTTCGATGCCATTCATAGCGAAACCATCCGCAGCGTCCGCGTGGGCAAGCTGTTGATCGTTGGCCAGGGCAGCGGCACGGTCGGTTTCGTGAAGCAGCTGCGTGGTGGTCCCTCGGAACTGCTGGACTCGGAGGTGGCGTTCGCTGATGCCGACGTCAGCCTTGACGGCACCCAGCTGCTCGGCGACATGCAGTTGAAGACGCAGTTCTCCTACCCACGGCATTACCGCGACCAGGCACCCGGGCTGGCAAAGCTGGGGCTGCTGCATGCCGTGCTGGAGGTGCAGGCACGCAGCCAGGGCCTGCGCCTGGATACGGACACGCAACGTCCTTCCATTGCCAGCGCCGCAGTGCCGGGGCAGCTGCAGGCCGCGATCACCCTGGACCAGGGCGCGCTTCAGCCCGGCAGCCATGCGGTCTGGCGGGTTCCCCTGCAGATGGGAGCTGGCGCCCCCGACCGCGGAACACTGGCAGTGCAGCTGGATACCGCCCGCGATATCCGCCTGCAGGCGCGGTTGCCGCAGCGCGAGGGCACAGGCGCTGCGCTGGACGCGGATCTGACCATCACCGGGCGGCACATTCCATTCGCCGAACCCAGCGAGATGCTGGGCCGCACCTCCGGAACGGTCAAGGGCGAATGGACCTTCACCTCGCTCAACTGGATTCCCGCACTGTTCGTGCAGAAACCCTGGTTCCAGCTGCAGGGCGGTGGCGTGCTGCGCGCCGACCTGCGCCTGCAGAACGGCGAGCTGGCCGCTGGCAGCAGCGTCGACATTCCTGCAGCGCGGGCGGTGGCCGAAGTGGCCGGCGTGCACATGCAGGGAACGGCCAGCGCCCATGGCCAACTGCAGGCCGGGACGCCGACGCACGCC
This sequence comes from Stenotrophomonas sp. RIT309, assembly GCF_000632045.1. Classification (NCBI taxonomy): domain Bacteria; kingdom Pseudomonadati; phylum Pseudomonadota; class Gammaproteobacteria; order Lysobacterales; family Lysobacteraceae; genus Stenotrophomonas; species Stenotrophomonas sp. RIT309. The sequence goes on along the minus strand of NZ_JFYS01000001.1, from coordinate 150,824 downwards.
GTACTGGCAGTGAAGCTTCCCACGTTCAATGCGCGTGCAGGCGGCGCCAAGGGTGCCACGCTGTTCGATGGGCGCGACCTGGCACTGACGCTCACCGGTGACGGTCGCCTGCGCGAGCTGCGCAAGGGCGTACGCGCGCAGCTGCGCTTCGATGACGCAAGCATTCCAGACCTCACCGCCTACAACCGCTACCTGGGCAACGGCCAGGTGCGGCTCCTGGGAGGCGCTGGCCAGGTGAGCGGCGACGTTGAACTGGATACCCAGGGCCGGGTTGGCAATGGCAGTGTCCGCCTGCGCAGCCAACGCGCACGCCTGCAGGTGGCCGGGCTTGGCCTGCAGGGCGACGCCCGCGTTGATGGCAGGCTGCGGCGTGGCGATTTCAGCCAGCGCCGCTTCGATCTGGGCGGTAGCGTGATCGAGCTGCGCAACGTGCAGGTGGGTGAGCAGCAGCGTTCACAGCCGTGGTGGGGCCGGGTCACCATCGCCCGCGGTGACATCGATGCGCAGTCACCGTTCCAGGTGGACGCACGCGCGGATCTTGCCATGCGCGACGCGGGCCCGCTGCTGGCGCTGTTTGCCGAGCGCAGCGATTACCCGCGCTGGGCATTGTCGCTGCTCGACTCCGGCCAGGTGGATGCGCATACCCGCCTGCGCTGGCGCGCCGGGCATCTGGTACTGGATGGACTGCAGGCGGAGAACGAGCGCCTTTCGCTGCGTGCGCGGCTGGATCTGCTGGACCAGCGCAAGCGGGGCGACCTCTACCTTCGCTGGGGCCTGCTGGGTGCCGGCATCGAGCTGGATGGGCAGCGCCGGCAATGGCATCTGGCCGGTGCGCGGGAATGGTTCGACGGTCGGCCTGCGTTGCTGCCCGGTGCTGCAGCGGCCAGCGACGGTGGCACGGCGGACTGACCTGAAGGCTGCATCCAGTCGCGACGCCTTTGCGTACAACGCACTACCGCAGTTCGCGATAGTGCAGGAGGAAAGACACCGTGAATGTCCGCAGGCAAGCAGTTGGCCTTCTGGGCTGGGCCATCGTCACTTTTCTGGCGGCTGCACTGGGCGCGCGTGCCTCGATCTCGGCAGCGGATTTCTACGCAAGCCTGGCGTTGCCGGCATGGGCACCGCCGGCCAGCGTGTTCGGTCCGGTGTGGACGGTGCTGTACGCATTGATGGCGCTGGCGGCGTGGCTGGTGTGGCGCCAGGGCGGATGGCGCGCGGCCGCGCCTGCGCTGGCGCTCTACCTGCTGCAGCTGGCCCTCAACGTGCTGTGGAGCTGGCTGTTCTTCGGCTGGAAACAGGGGGCGTTGGCGTTCGCTGACATCGCACTGTTGCTGGCGCTGATCGTGGCCACGATCGTCGCCTTCCATCGCGTGCGTCCGGCGGCGGCATGGCTGCTGCTGCCTTACCTGGCATGGGTGACGTTCGCCAGCGCGCTCAACTACGCGGTGTGGCAGGCCAATCCGGCCGTGCTTTAGCCGGGCAATGCCTGAGGGCCTTGCGCTGCGGGCCGCCACTGGCGCAGCGCGCTGCCCCTGAAGGCCTGCTCACCGCAGCCGGTCGGGCAGCGCAGTACACGCGCGGCAGAAGTGCTGACAAGCCCATCGCCCTCCTGCGCCTTGAATACGACCTCGCAGCACAGGCAGCGCGCCACCAGTGAATACAGATGGACGATGCGGCCGCTGCCGGGATCCTGCAGTGCGTTGACATCCAGCAGGTCGAAACGGCCGTTTTCAGGCGCTGGGCGCGATGGGCGAAGCAGGGAAGACGATGGCTGCAGGTTCACGTCGATGCGTCACAGAAGGATGAGCGACGACTGTAGTAGGCGCGATGTGCAGCAGATGTGCACCGCGCCCATCAGGTTGCAGCAGCGCCACCCAGCCGGTTGATCTGCGCACATTCCAGCACCGGCGGCGGCTCCGGCATCGTCGCCAGCACGATCATCGCGCGGCCGATGGCTTCGTTGCTGGTCACCAGTGAGGGCAGGACGCGGCCCGCCGCCGCCATCAGGGGACCGCCAACGCGATACAGCGGCTTCAACGCCGCATGACGGGTGCCGGTCCCCGCCACCGGGCGCACCCCGGCGGGACGCAGCATGACGGTGCGCACCGCGAGCTGCGCCAACGCGGCCTCGGTCTCGCCCTTGATGCGCAGGGGCATGATCCGGCTGTGGGGATTGGCATGGGCGCCGGAGACATACAGGAACCGGCCGTCCGGATTCGCCTCGGCCCATGCTGCAGCCACGGCAAGGGTGGCATCGAGCGTCACCTTCCGATACTCGTCCTCGGCGGCGCCGACCGGCGGTGCTCCGGCACAATAGAAACACGCATCGAATCCGGCCAGCTGCGGGCCCACACCACGGGCATGCTGGAAATCGGCCAGCACGATCTGCTCGATACGCGCGTCGAGCCGGGCCTTGCCGCGGACCAGGGCAGCGGTGCGCGCCACCCGCGGCGAAGCGAGGCAGGCACGGGCAACGCCCTGCCCGACCAGTCCGGTCGCGCCGGTCAGCAGAATCCGCAGCGGGCGTGTTTCGCACATGCGTTGACCTTGAAGAAGCCTAGAGTTTCACGAAGCGCTGGATCCGGCGGGCCAGCCAACCACTGAATACCAGCGGCGCATCCAGCGCGGAAACGCAGATGCACGGTACGCCCGGCGCCGTTACCGGCTGGTGCTCGACCTCCTCGTCCAGGTCGGCCACATCGCCGGGCGCGAACAGACCCAGCGCATCATTGTAGGAACCCCGCAGGATCTGTGTCAGTTCGCTGCGTCCATGGCTGTGCATCGGCAGGCATTTGCCTGGCGCGATCTTCAGCATGATCAGCGACGGCATCTGCTCGGCACGGATGCAATGCACTCCCGGCGCCATCCAGCGCCAGTGCAGCCGACCCAGCGAATCGCCGAAGTACGGATGCAGCGACGTCGGCAGATGATCCGGATCCGCCTCGGGGCGTTCGCGCGGCATCGACCGCAGCGGGCCTGGCACCGCGTCGGCCTGGACCTCGACGAGCTGCGCAAGCATCGCTTCGCGCAGGCCCGCCCGCCGCGCCTCATCCGCCACGGGCTGGGTCTGCTCCAGCAATGCAGCACCGATGGCCTCCGCTTCGCGCAGCCGCTGGCGGCAGTGCGGGCACTGCTCCAGATGCGTGCCGGCGACGATGCTCAACGGTGCCGGCAGAGCACCGGCGGCGTAGCTCATCAGCGTCGACTCATGCAGGTGGTGGTGCGGATTCATGGTGCACCCCCGACCTTCGACTGCAACTGCAGGAACGCTCGTCGCAGGTGTGATTTGACCGTACCCAGTGGCATGCCCAGCGCCTGCGCGATCTCGCTGTGGCTCTTGGCCTCGAAGTAGGACATGCGAACCAGACGCGCCTGCGTGGCCGGCAGTTCATTGATGCGCTGGCGCAGGCGGGCATGGTCGGCAAACTGCTCGGCGCTGCTGCGCTCGCCGACGTCGGCGGCAGCGGCGTCTTCCACGGCTTCCTGCACCTGCATCCAGCTGCGCTCGCGACGCACGCGGTCGATGTGCAGGTTGCGGCCGATGCGATACAACCAGGTGCTCAGCGCACCTTGGGCAGGATCGAACTCGGCCGCGCGCAGCCACAGGCGCAGCAGGCATTCCTGGGCCAGTTCTTCGGCCACCGCTGCGGGTGCCCCAAGGCCACGCAGATAAATGCACAGGCGCGGCATGAAATGGTCGTAGATGCGCATGAAGCAGTCACGATCGCGCAGCCGGGCGACGCCATCCATCTCGCCGTTCCAGTTCGTTGGCTCGTTGCTGGGCTGCTGTGAACTGGACACGATCCGCGCGGTGTCGAAGGGATGGGAGGGACTGGCGGGAGGACGGTACATCGGCGGGGGCTGCCGTTGGGTGAAGAGGAGTCCTTCCCTCTACGCACGGTGGCGCCTGTTGGATGCACCCGGGATGGGTGCCAACGTGCATCCAGCCGGCGCCGTCGCGCGTACAGGCCCGCAAGCCTCCCATGGATCGCCCCGATGCGTCTTGCCTGGTTGCTGCTCTGCATGCCCTGCGCCGCTTCGGCCGCCCCTCTTCTGCGTTCGGAGGGCGTGGCCACCCTGGCCAACGGAGTCATTGCCTACCGCGAAGTGCATTGGCAGCGCGGCGCCGGCGATGGCAGCGAACGCTGGGTGGAGTACCTTTGCCCTGCGGGCCAACCTTTCGCCCGCAAGCAGATGCCCGCCGCCACCCGGCCGCAGGTGCGGGGCTATGTGCTGCAGGACGCCCGCAGCGGCCAAGCGGCCGATGTGAGGGTCGGCCCCGGCGTGGTCCGGGTCGACTGGAAGGAGGACACGTCCACGCCTTCCCGAACCAGGCAGCTGCCGCTGTCCCCGGATGCCGTGATCGACGCCGGCTTCGATGCCGCCGTGCGGGCCCACTGGCGCACGCTGCAGGGTGGAGCACCGGTCAGCCTGCCTTTTCTGGTGCCCGGCCGGCAACGCTTCTACCCCGTGCAGGTGCAGTACCAGGGCCCGGTGCGCTGGCAGGGGCTTTCCGCCCATGCGGTGAATGTCCGCCTTGATACCTGGTTCGGCGCGGTGGCCCCACGTCTGTCGCTGGTCTACGCCGATGCTGATCGCCGCCTGCTCGAGTTCCGTGGTACCAGCAACCTGCGCGATGCACGTGGCGATTATCCGCAGGTGACCGTGCGCTTTGCCGCGCCCGCAACCGAGCAGCCGGAGCAGCGCTGGCGCACTGAGCTGCAGCGACCGCTGGTAGCCAGCTGCGGTGTTACGACCAGGTGAACATGCAGTCAGCTGCAATCCACTGCATCCAACCTGCACTGCAACGCGTAGAGGTAGGCAATCGACTCCCTCGGGCTTCCGTCCATGGCATCCGCAGCGCCTCCACTCCGCAGACGTTCGCGCCTGTTGCGCACCTTCCAGCGCTGGTTCGACACCGATGCCGGAAGCGAAGCGGCGATCGACGGCAGCCAGGGTGATCGCATCGACTGGCTGCGCGCCCTGCCCTTCGCGCTGCTGCACGTGGCCTGCCTCGGGGTGATCTGGGTGGGCGTGTCCTGGACAGCGGTTGCCGTTGCAGTGTTCCTGTACGCGATCAGGATGTTCGCCATCACCGCGTTCTATCACCGCTACTTCTCGCACCGGACGTTCGAGGCATCGCGCACCGTGCAGTTCGTGTTCGCGGTCATCGGCGCCGCCAGCGTGCAGCGTGGCCCGCTCTGGTGGGCAGCGCACCACCGCCACCACCACCGCCACGCCGATCAACCGCAGGACCCGCATTCCCCGCGCCAGGGCGGGTTCTGGCGCAGCCATATGGGTTGGTTCCTCACCCGTAGCGCCTTTGCCACCGATCTGCAGCGCATTCCCGATCTGGCCCGCTACCCCGAGCTGCGCTGGCTGGACCGGTTCGACACCGTGGTTCCCGTGTTGCTGGCCGCTGCGCTGTATGGTGTGGGTGCGGTGCTCGAGCGTGTGGCACCGGGCCTGCATACCTCCGGCCCGCAGCTGCTGGTCTGGGGCTTCTTCATCTCCACCGTGGTGTTGTTCCACGCCACGGTCACCATCAATTCGCTGGCGCACCGATTCGGCCGGCGCCGCTTCGAGACCCGTGATGACAGCCGCAACAACCTCTGGCTGGCGCTGCTGACCTTCGGCGAAGGCTGGCACAACAACCATCACTTCTTTCCCGGCACCGCCCGCCAGGGCTTCCGCTGGTGGGAGATCGACATCAGCTGGTATGGCCTGCGCGCAATGGCTGCGCTGGGCCTGGTGAAGGGCCTCAAGCCGATCCCGGCCTGGGTACTGGCCAAGGCGAGGCACTGACATGCGTATCGCGGTCATCGGTTCCGGCATCGCGGGTCTGGCCAGTGCGTGGTGGCTGGACGGCGAGCATGACGTCACCCTGTTCGAGGCCAACGACTACCTGGGCGGCCACACCCACACCCACGAGGTGACGGTGGACGGCCGCAGGATGGCGGTCGACACCGGGTTCATCGTCTTCAATCCGCACCATTACCCGCTGCTGTCGGCGTTGTTCGACGAACTGGGCGTGGACTCGCAGCCCACCACGATGAGTTTCTCGATGCACAGCGAGCGCAGCGGCGTGGAGTACAACGCCACATCGCTCGATGGCCTGTTCTGCCAGCGCCGCAACCTGCTCTCGCCGCGTTTCTGGGGAATGCTGGCCGACCTGCGGCGCTTCTATCGCGACGCGCCCCTGCTGCTGGGCGAGGAGCAGGGCCCGACGCTGGGCCAGTACCTGCACAGCCAGCGCTATGGCGAAGCGTTCGTGCAGGAGCATCTGCTGCCGATGGCCTCGGCATTGTGGTCCTCGCCGACCGCGCAGGTGCTGGACTTCCCGGCCCGTTACCTGGTGCAGTTCATGGCCAATCACCAGATGCTGCAGATGACCGGGCGCGCGCCCTGGCGCGTGGTCAAGGGCGGCTCGGCGCGCTACGTGGACGCCCTGCGTGCGCGCTGGCGGGTGCATGAGCGGCTGGAATGCCCGGTACACGCGGTCGAACGCATGCCCTGGGGGGCACGCGTACACACCGCAACCGGCATTGAAGGCTTCGATGAAGTGATCCTGGCCTGCCATAGCGACCAGGCCCTTGCCCTGCTGGCCGACGCCGATCCTGTCGAGCATGCGGTGCTCGGCGCGATCCGCTACCAACCCAACGAGGCCGTACTGCACACCGACGCCTCCTTGCTGCCCGCCAACCGCAAGGCGTGGGCGGCCTGGAACGCGCATGTACCGCGCGACCCCACCGCACCCTGCACGGTCAGCTACTGCATGAACCTGTTGCAGGGGCTGCCCGGTGATACGCCGCTGGTGGTGACCCTCAACCGCAGCGAGGCCATCGATCCGGCCAAGGTGCTGCGCCGTCTGCAGTACGCGCATCCGGTGCATGATCCGGCTGCGGTGGACGCGCAGCGGCGCTGGGCCGAACTGCAGGGCCGGCGGCACACCTGGTTTGCGGGTGCGTACTGGGGCTGGGGCTTCCACGAAGATGGAATCCGCAGTGCCCGCCGCGTAGTGGATGCGCTGCAACTGCGCAATGCCGGCGCGCCGCCTCCCCTGCAGGTGGAGGTGGCCGCGTGAGCGCCAGCGCCCTCTACTTCGGGCAGGTGGTGCACCGCCGGCACCATCCGCATCCGCATGCCTTCCGCTACCACATCGCGCAGCTGCTGCTGGACCTGGACGAGTTGGACCAGGTATTTGCCGGGCGCTGGCTGTGGTCGGTCGGGCGCCGCAACCTGGCAGAGTTCCGCCGCAGCGACTATCTCGGCGATCCCAAGACATCGCTTGCAGACGCCGTGCGTGACCATGCCGAGACCGTGCTGGGGCGGCGCCCGGACGGCCCGGTGCGGCTGTTGGCGCACCTGCGCTTCGGTGGCCACGTGTTCAATCCGGTCAGCTTCTATTACTGCTACCGGGCCGACGGCAGCACCCTGGACTGCATCGTCGCCGACATCACCAACACGCCGTGGAAGGAACGGCACGCCTATGTTCTGCCTGTTGAAAGCGCACAGCCGCAGGGGCGTGCCCTGCGCTGGCAGTTCGACAAAGCCTTCCACGTTTCCCCCTTCATGCCGATGGATTGCCGCTACGACTGGCGCTTCACCGCGCCCGGCGATGACCTGCGCGTACATATGCAGGTCTGGCGCGACGGTGTCCGGCAGTTCGATGCCACCCAGGCCATGCAGCGACGCCAGCTTGATGGCCGCGGCCTGGCCCGGGTACTGGCGTTCTACCCGTTGATGACCGTGCAGGTGGTAGCCGCCATCCACTGGCAGGCACTGCGCCTGTGGCTGAAGCGCAATCCCGTGCATGACCACCCCGCTCTTGCCGAGAAACCGCGATGAACGAGCTGAATCCTTCCGTTGCCCTGCCCCGCCCCGGCGCGGTGGACGTATTCCTGCGCCGGAGGCTGCTGGCGGTACTGGCGCCGCTGCGCGAAGGCGGGCTGCGGGTACGCGACCCCTTGGGCGAGGTCATCCTCGGTGATCGTGCGGGCGCACTGCAGGCCACGGTGACCATCAGCGATATGGCGTTCTACCGCAAGGTGGCCGCGCAGGGCAGCGTCGGCGCGGGTGAGAGCTACATCCACGGCGATTGGCACTGCGATGACCTGGTGGCCCTGGTGCGGCTGCTGGTACGCAACCGCGACCTGCTGGATGGCATGGAACGCGGGCCGGCGCGGATCGGTGGCTGGCTGCTGCGCGGCTGGAACCGCCTGCGGCGCAACAGCCGCGAAGGCAGTCGCCGCAACATCGCCGCCCACTACGATCTGGGCAATGACTTCTTCGCGCTGTTCCTGTCGCCGGACCTGATGTACTCCTCGGCGGTGTTCAGCGATGCCGGCGACTCGCTGGAAACCGCCTCGCGCCGCAAGCTGGACCGCATCTGCCAGCAGCTGCAGCTGCAACCCGGTGATCGCGTCGTCGAGATCGGTACCGGCTGGGGCGGGTTCGCCCTGCATGCCGCCCAGCACTACGGCTGCCATGTGACCACCACCACCATCTCCGCCGAACAGCACGCGCTTGCCGCCCAGCGTGTGGCCGAGGCGGGCCTGCAGGAGCGTGTGACCCTGCTGATGCAGGACTACCGTGATCTGCAGGGCCAGTTCGACAAGCTGGTGTCGATCGAGATGATCGAGGCCATCGGTGCCGAGTATCTGGACACCTACATGGCCACCCTGCAGCGGCTGCTGAAGCCCGATGGCGTGGCCCTGCTGCAGGCCATCACCATCGAGGACCAGCGCTATGAGCAGGCGCGTCGCAGCGTGGACTACATCAAGCGCTTCGTGTTTCCCGGCAGTTTCATCCCCTCGATCAACGCCATCCTGGCCGCCAAGACCCGGGCCTGCGACCTGCAGCTGATCGCCCAGCAGGATTTCGGCCACTCCTATGCCCTCACCCTGCGCGCCTGGCGGCAGCGCTTCCTCGCGCAGTTGCCGGCGGTACATGCGCAGGGTTTCGATGACCGCTTCTGCAGGCTGTGGGAGTTCTATCTGGCCTACTGCGAGGGCGGCTTCCTCGAGCGCTCGATCGGCGTGTCCCATCTGCTGCTGGCACGCCCGGGCTACCGTCCCGAGACGGACGTCCATGGCCAACGGGCCGGCTGACATGCGCCGCACCTGGGTCAACGTAATCGGCAACCAGCTGGTATGGCTGTGCGCCGTTGCCGGAGCCGGCCGCGGCTGGCAATGGCCGGCCCTGCTGTCGGCCACACTCTATGTCGGCAGCCAGTTGCTTGCCTCGACGCGGCCACGCCTGGAGCTGCGCCTGCTGTTGCTCGCGCTGGGGTGTGCCTGGCTGGTGGATGGCAGCGCTGCAGCCAGCGGTGCCGTGCAGTACGCCGCCGCACCGCTTGGATGGGTGCCGCCACCGTGGATTTTCGCGCTGTGGGCGGCATTTGCGATGACCCTGACGGCGTCGATGGCGTTCCTGCAGCGGCACTGGATGCTGCCGGTGGCCCTGGGCCTGCTGGCGCCGCTGGCGTATCTGTCCGCGGCGCGGGGTTTCCAGGCCGTACATTTCACCGCCCCGGCCTGGCTGGGCGTGGCAACACTGGCGCTGGGCTGGTGCGTGGCACTGTCGCTGCTGTGCGCCGTCGCCCGTCGCGGAACGCCCAGCAATCGTGACACCCCATTGATCGGAGCAGCCTGATGAGCATTCTGTGGTGGGTACTGCTGTACGCCGTGCTGATCATGGCCTGGGGTTGGACCTGGCAGCGCAGGCAGCGCAACATCGGCATCGTCGATGTCCTGTGGGCAAAGGGCGTGGCGGCAGGCGCGCTGCTGCTTGCATGGCTGGGCGATGGCGCGCTGCAGCCACGCATCGCGCTGGCCGTGCTCGGTGGCCTGTGGGGAAGTCGTCTCGCCCTGCATCTGTGGCGCCGCGTACGCAGCGAGGAAGAAGACGGTCGCTACCGCTATCTGCGCGAACACTGGCACGGCCACCAGGGCAGGATCTTCGGCTTCTTCATGGCGCAGGCGCTGTTGGTGGTGCTGTTTGCGCTGCCGTTCACGGCCGTGGCCGGCAATCCCCACAGCGACATGCCTGGCTGGATCGCAGCGGCGGTCGTCGTGTGGCTGCTCAGCGTGGGCGGCGAAGCACTGGCCGACCGTCAGCTGGCACGCTTCCGCGCCGACCCGGCAAACAGGGGCCGGACCTGCCGCCAAGGACTGTGGCGGTACACGCGCCATCCCAATTACTTCTTCGAGTGGCTTCACTGGTTCACCTATGTACTGCTGGCAGCCGGCTCACCCTTGTGGTGGCTGGCCTGGTCCGGGCCGGTGCTGATGTACGTGTTCCTGCGCTACCTCAGTGGCGTTCCCTTCACCGAGAAACAGGCGCTGCGCAGTCGAGGCGATGACTATCGCGACTACCAGCGCAGTACCCCGATGTTCTTCCCCTGGTTTCCGCGCAGCCCCAAGGAGTGATCCCGATGAACAGCACCCCGTCCCTTGCTCCGGTTGCCGATACGGAAGCCGGCCTTACCGGCTGGGCCGAGCGTGGCTGGCTGCCCGATGCGGCGCTGCGCGCGGGCATACGCCGCCTGTGTGCGCAACGCCTGGCCGAGGAGTCGAGCGGCAGCATGGAGGAGCAGGCGCAGCGCTTCAGCCGCCGTATCGCCGAGCTCGCCGGCAGCCCACTGGCACTGCACGTGGATGCGGCCAACCGCCAGCATTACGAGGTGCCTGCCGCCTTCTTCCAGGGCTGCCTGGGGCATCGCCTGAAGTACAGCAGCTGCTACTACCGCACCGGCCGCGAGACGCTGGACCAGGCCGAGGATGCGATGCTGGAGCTGTACGGGCAGCGCGCCGGATTGGCCGACGGCCAGGACATTCTTGAGCTGGGCTGCGGCTGGGGCTCGCTGACGCTGTGGATGGCCGAGCGCTACCCGAACGCGCGCATCACCGCCGTGTCCAACTCGCACAGCCAGCGCAGCCATATCCTGGCGCAGTGCGAGGCGCGCGGGTTCGGCAACGTCGAGGTACTCACCCGGGACGTCAACCAGCTGGACCTGCCTGCCGCTGCATTTGATCGCTGCGTGTCGGTGGAGATGTTCGAGCATGTCCGCAACTACGACCGCCTGCTGGGCCGCATTGCCCGCTGGCTGAAGCCGGACGGTGCGCTGTTCGTACACATTTTCGCCCATCGCACGCTGATGTATCCGTTCGAGACCGAGGGCGACGACAACTGGATGGGCCGGCATTTCTTCACCGGCGGCCTGATGCCGGCAGCGGACACGCTGCTGCACTTCCAGCGCGACCTGGTGCTGGACCAGCGCTGGCTGCTGGACGGCACGCACTACCAGCGCACGGCCAACCATTGGCTGGCCAACCAGGATGCTGCCCGTGAACAGCTGCTGCCCGTGCTGGCACAGACCTATGGCGACGAAGCGGCGGCACGCATCTGGTGGCAGCGCTGGCGCATGTTCTGGATGGCCTGCGCCGAATTGTTCGGCTACGACGACGGCCAGCAATGGCTGGTCGCCCACTACCTGTTCCGCCCGCGTTGAAGGAGACCGCCCGCATGCGTATCGCATCGCTGTTCCCGCTGCTGGCCGTTGCCCTGTTCGGCGCAGGCTGCAGCAGCCACGACACCCGCCCCATCCCGCTGCCTCCGAAGGTGGACGTGCCGCGCTTCATGGGCGACTGGTATGTCATCGCCCATATTCCGTCCCGGCCCGAGCGCGAGGCCTTCGACGCGGTGGAAAGCTACGCGCTGCAGGCCGATGGCCGCATCCAGACCACTTTCACCTATCGCAAGGGCAGCTTCCAGTCGCCACAGAAGTCGATGCACCCAGTGGGCCGTGTGGAAAAACACGGCAATGGTGCGGTCTGGGGAATGCAGTTCATCTGGCCCATCCAGGCCGAATACCTGATTGCCTGGCTGGATGAGGGCTACACCCAGACCATCGTGGCCCGCAGCAAGCGTGACTACGTGTGGTACATGGCGCGCACGCCGCAGGTGAGCGAGGCGGACTACCAGCAGGCGGTCGCCCGCATCCAGGCAATGGGCTACGACACCGGCAAGCTGCGCCGTGTGCCGCAGTCGGTGCGCTGAGCCCGCGCGAAGTGATGTTGCAGAACAGAATGACGCTAGCGCCGAATCGGCCGTTGCCCCATGAATGGGGGAATATAGGGCTGCCCGGCCTTTCACGGATTATCAATCCCGCTTTATGTGATTAATATCACTTAAAGACATTTACTCCCATGCAATAAAGGCGGCGAAGATTCACCGGCCTCCGGCCACAGGGAGCGTGCCATGCAGGATGTCTCGCCGCATCAGTGCAAGGTTGTATCCGAACGGAAATGGTCGCTCAGCACGTTCATGGAGTTCTATGAGCGCGTACTGAGCCAGCGCATTTTCGGTCCCTACGGAAAGCTGCTGGCCGAGGAGATAGCTGGCGACATCCGGGCCGGTTTCAACGCGTCCGACGTCCTGGAGGTCGCCTGCGGCACCGGGGTCATCACCGCAAACCTTTACCAGCACCTGAGCAGGCCGCTCGGCCTACGGTTGGTCGCCACCGATCTCTCAGCGATCGCCGTGAACGTGGCACGCAGCGTGCTGAGCGATGAGGTGCAGCGCAACGTGCCCCTCCTTGCCGATGTGGACATGGCGGAGCTGCCCTTCGCCGACGCCAGCTTCGACGTCATCGTCTGCGGGTTCGGCCTGATGTTCCCGCCGGACAAGGCCCGCGTCGCCCGCGAGTTCAGGCGCGTGCTCCGCCCTGGCGGACGGGTCTACGCCACGGCATTCCACTACAACCAGCTGTTCGAGCTGGCCCGCGAGCAGTCACGGCAGCACTTCGGCATGCCCTCCCGGCTGATGGATGCGGCCCTGAGCCTGACCGACCCGTCGCCCATCACACGCGCGTTCGCGATCGAAGGACTTTCCCCACGCGAGGGCGAGATGGCTGAACTGCGGCCCCTCGCGTTTGCCATGGGCGACGCCGATGTGCGCGAGTTCCTGTTCAACGCCTGCATCCTTCTGGAGGAGTTCAACCAGTGCGACGCCCCCAGCAGGGAACGCTATCTGGACGCGATGCTGGACGCCGTCCATGCAGCAGTGCCAGACCGGCGTTACCAGGTGGAAGCCTGGTTGCTGCGCGGCTGTGTCGATGCTGCACACACTCCTGCGCAGGCCGCCCTCCGGGCACCGGATTTCTCACCCCTGCTGGCGTTCCACCTGCCACTGCAGCAGGATGCGCGCGCGATGCGCGGCTTCGAAAGCGCTCGCGCACGGTTCCTCGCCGACCACCCCGATTATCCCCATGATCAGGTCGAGGCCATGCGCCAGCAGGAGTATGCGCGACTGGATGAGCAACAGGTGACCTATCTGGATCACGTGGGCGGAACATTGCCACCCGACAGCCTGCTTGAGCAGGATTACCAGGCACTCAAGCGGACGATTCTCGGCAATCCGCACAGCGGATCGAAAGCATCCCAGGACGCACTCCATGGGGCGTGTGAACAGATCCACGCCTTCTTCGGAACCACGCCGGAGGAGTACGAAATACTGTTCACCGCCAATGCCAGCAGCGCAATCCGGTTGGTGGCCGAGTCATTCCCGTTCCAGGCCGGGTCGCAGGCTCTGCTGACCAAGGACAATCACACCTCGGTACACGGCTTGCGCGAGTACGCCACGGCGAAGGGCGCACAGGTGAAGTACATTCCGCTGGATGACGAGCTGCTGTTGCATGAAGGGCTGATGTGGCGCGCGTTGCAGCGGCTGCAGCCCGGCGCCCCGCATCTGCTCGCTTTTCCCGCGCAATCCAATGCGACCGGCGCCCGGCACGATCTGGCCTGGATCGAGCGGGCCCAGGCGCATGGCGCGACGGTGCTGTGTGACGCGGCGGCCCTGGTGCCGCAATACCGGCTTGACTGCGGCCGTCATCACCCCGATTTCGTGGTGGCGTCGTTCTACAAGATCTTCGGTTACCCCACCGGCGCCGGTTGCCTGCTCGCCCGGCGGGCCGCACTCGACCTGCTGGAACCGCCGTCGTTTGCCGGTGGTGGCGTGTGCTACTACTCCGGGCCATGGTCACCCACCGATCGCCTGCTGTACCGCGATGCGGGCCAGCGATTCGAAGTCGGCACGCCCAACTACGCCGCCTTCCCCGCCATCGCCAGAGGCTTTGAATTCGTGGCCGCGCTGGGCGGAGTGGAAGCGGTCGCGTTGCGCTCGCGTGCGTTGGCCGAGTGGCTGCAGGCGCAGCTGTCATCGCTTCGCCACCACATAGGCGGCGCGTTGCCGCTGTGCCAGATCTATGGCCCGCCCGCTGCGCAGCGGGGCGCGACGCTGATGCTGAACTTCTTCGACTGCTATGGCTCCATCCTGCCGCACGCCCGCATCAAGCGCGCCGCAGACCGGTTCGGCATCACCCTGCGCAATGGCTGCTTCTGCAACCTGGGCGCCGTCCAGCAGGCGACCTACGCGACCGCAGGCGCCGAGCACTGTGAGCTGGACAAGACCGGGAAGATTCTCGACTGCACCACATTCGACGAGAAAATCCTGGAGAAGGGTGATTGCGGTGCGGTCAGGATTTCGTTCGGGCTGGGATCGAATTTCACCGATGCGTATCGCTTCCTGCTGTTCGCCACCTGCCTGCTGGACACAGATGCTTCAGGCCTGGAATGTGTGATGGAGCAATCATCGGCACCGGCTCCGGAACCCCGGGTTGCCAGCACTGTGCAGGCTTGATCCGCTGCGGGGCCGTGCCCAGGCCGGACTGTCGCATTGCGGCGATGGGCTCCGGAACGGGTGCCGCTGATCGGCCAGGCCTGATCAACCGCATCCTGGCCTGTGACGCGAGATGAATGGGGGTCCACCCGGCCGCTAGCCGCATGCAGCCTGCCTCCTCTATAGTCAGCCGAGCACGACAGGCGTGGTGCCTGTCCGGCAACTACAGGGAGTGGGTCATGGGTCTGGTACAAGCGGTGAAGGGTGCAGTCGGCGGTGTGCTGGCCGACCAGTGGAAGGACTTCTACACCGTGCCGACCGGCCTGCCGTCCACGGCAGCCCTGTTCGCGGCGGTGCCGCAGGGCACCAATGCCGGGCGCGGTTCGAACACCAGCGGCTCCTCCAACATCATCAGCAACGGTTCGAAGATCGTCGTGCCCGAGGGCTACGGCCTGCTGCTGTTCCAGGATGGCGCGATCACTGCCTTCGTGGCCGAGCCGGGTGGCTACGAGTGGCGTTCGGACGATCTGAACTCGCAGTCGCTCTTCGCCGGCGACGGCCTGGTCAGCACTTTCATCAAGCAGAGCTGGGAGCGCTTCAAGTTCGGCGGCCAGCCGGGCTCGCAGCAGGCCGCCTTCTTTGTTTCGCTGAAGGAACTGCCGGACAACCGCTTCGGCACCCAGTCGGAAATCTACTGGGACGACGGTTTCCTCAACACCCAGGTCGGCGCGGTCACCCGTGGTTCGTACACGCTGAAGATCGTCGACCCGATCCTGTTCGTGAAGAACTTCGTTCCGGCCAGCTACCTGCGGCCGGGCCAGGTGTTCGACTTCACCGACCTGGACAATGCTGCTGCCAGCCAGCTGTTCAATGAAGTGGTGGGTTCGCTGGCGCCGGCGTTCAGCCTGTACACCAACGATCCGGGCAAGGGCAACCGCATCACCAAGCTGCAGCAGGATTCGCTGGGCTTTGCGCAGAGCCTGTCGGCCGCCGTCGAACAGGGCTACCAGTGGAAGTCCGATCGTGGCCTGGCCATCGTCAAGACCGCCATCGTCTCGATCGAGTACGACGCCAACACCCGCGAGCTGCTGAAGACCGTGCAGCGCGCCGATGCGCTGTCCGGCTCGCGTGGCAATTCCAACCTGCAGGCCAGCGTCGCCCAGGGGATCCAGTCCGCCGGTGAGAACGGCGGTGCCGCCGGGCTTGTCGGCGTGGGCATGGCATCGGGCATGTTCGGCGCGGGCAACCTGCAGCAGCCGGCAACCCCGGCCGCCCCTGCCGCCGACGATCCGGTGGCCAAGCTGAAGAAGGCCAAGGAAATGCTCGACCTGGGCCTGATCACCCAGACCGACTACGACGCGCTGAAGGCCAAGGCGCTGGGACTGTAAGAAGACGCAGGACGCGCAACCACCATGTCCGATCCCAGAAACACGCCTCCGCCGCTGCCCGGTTCCGCTTCAGCACCCCCGCCCCTGCCGGCGGCGGTGCTGGACGGCCCCGGTTCGCCGCAGGATGTCCCTCCCCTGCCCGGCAGCTTCCCGCTGGATACTTCCAAGCTGCCTGAGGCCATCCGCAACGAAGTCGAGGCGCCCGACCCGGTCGCCATCGACACCGCTGCGGCCGAACTGAAAGACGGCCTCAACCGCTGCCCCAAGTGCGGCGCCACCGACATACGGCCCAAGCTGGGCACCGACATCCTGGTCTGCCTGTACTGCCGTCACCAGTGGCATGGCGCGCGGGTGGAGGAGGAATTCGGGCTGGGCGAAGCCATCGACCAGCTGCGTGGCACCGTCATTGCATCGGGCGCACGCGATATCGATGCCGACACCTCGGCACTGATGACCTTCAAGTGCACCGGTTGCGGCGCCGAAGTCACGGTCAACACCGAAAGCACGATGACGGCGCGCTGCCACTGGTGCCGGCATGTGTTCGGCGTGAACGAACAGATCGCCAACGGCGCGGTGCCCGACGCCGTGCTGCCGTTCCATATCAAGAAGGAGGATGCGGTCGCGCGCATCCGCCAGTTCGTCGACAAGCGCCGGATGTTCGCGCTCAAGGCGTTCAAGGAACAGTTCACCCCGGAAAACGTGGTGGGCGTGTACCTGCCCTACATGATCGTCGACGGCAATGTCAGCGCAGCGGTGGCTGGCAAGGGTGAGATCAAGACCCGCGAGTACACCCGTGGCACCGAGAAGAACAAGCAGACCTACTACGACGCGGATATCTACCAGGTGGAACGCCAGGTCGATTTCACCGTGGACGACCTGCCGCTGGAATCCTCTGCCGAGCGCGGCAACCTGGACACGCGCGCCAACACCAACAACATCATCAACACGATTCTGCCGTTCGACACCAAGAACGCGGTGAAGTGGAACGCCTCGTACCTGGCCGGGTTCACTTCGGAAAAGCGCAACCTGGACGTCGAAAAGCTGCGGCCGCGCCTGGAAGACCAGCTGCTGTCGATCGCCCGCGCGCAGGTGGAAGGCACGGTGCGCCGTTACGACCGTGGCGTGCGCTGGGAACAGGAGCAACTGGAAGTGCACGGCACCCGCTGGGTGGCCATGTACCTGCCGGTGTGGCTGTATTCGTACCACCAGCCCGGCAGGAACGGCGGCATGCTGCACTACATCGCGGTGAACGGCCGGACCGGTGAAACCATGGGCAGCGTGCCGGTGCAGCAGTGGAAGATGCTGCTGGCGGCGCTGACCGCAGGTACGATCATCGAAGCCCTCGCAATTGCCTTCCTGGTGGCCAGCACATGAGTGATGACAGTGGTCTTTGGTTGTTGGCCGCAGGCCCGGCCGGCGCAACTGCGCTGTACTGGGCGCTGTATCGCTTCTACCGCAATACCGACAAATCGCATTCGTTCGAGCACGAGACCGAGATCGATGCCAAGCCGGTGACCGGCTCGGATCGCCGGGTCGATTCGATTTCGGGCACGCAGGAAAAGCGGATCCGCGGCGACAACGTGTATGAGTATCGAAAGCGGGTGGCGCGGGTGAGCAGCGGAGACGATTGAACGCTCCGCCAGCGCTTCGGGGGCTGGGACCATCCCAGCCTTCGAAGCAAACCGGAACGTCAGGTAGCCGTACGTCCCGATGCCCCTCGATTCAGTCCGGCGCCACCTCTCCGTTGATCTGCTGCATCACTGAGCGCTTGCCGTCACTGGCAGGCATCGCCCGCACCAGGTTGCGCAGCAGCCGCAGGTCCTGCTGCCGGCCAAGCTCGTCGCTGAGCCGATGCAGCGCCTTGTAACGATGCCCCGAGGCGTGCAGCGGCCTGCTGTGCGGCACGTGCAGCTGCAGGTCGCAGGCGATATCCAGCTGCATGCGCAGCCTGCGCACGCGTCGGCGCCAGCGGTGGACCGCCGCGGCACCGCCGTCGCGTTTCGCCCGTGCGGCAGCCTTGTCCACGCGGCGCCAGCTACGCTCAAGATTCTGGCGCAGCGGGCCACGCCGCAGCTGATGCCAGGGTTGGACCGCCAACTGCTGCTGCACCGCTGCCAGGACACGCAGGCGGCGTGCAAACCCCGGGTCACGCTGCAGGGTCGCCTGCAGCAGGCCCTCACGACGCAGGACCAGCATCCGGATGACGCCTTTCCATCGCGGATCGGCAACCCGCTCCTGCAGTTGCCGGGCGACCTCGACCACCACATGCGCATCACGGAGGCGGGACAGGCCATCACCCAGGCGCTTCAATCCCAGGTCGGCAGCCTCGACGTCCAGCGCTGCGTGCTCCAGCAGCGCCAACAGGGACCGCAATCGGCGGATGGCCTTGCGCGCGGAATGGATGGCCGGGTGCGGGTCGGATGCCGACGACAACGCCGCAGCGATCGCGGCACACTCATGCAGCGCTCTCTGGCGAAAGGCCTCGCCGGCTTCTGCTGCGGACATCGATGTTCCCTGCCGGGATGGGAGCCGCAGTGTAGCCTGCTCCCCGTCGGGCACCGGCACCACGCAGCCGTGACGCGGCGCTGCCTAGACTTGCGCCCCTTCGCCCGTGCTGATCCCGCCACGCTGGCGCAGCACCCCTCCTCCCGCTCGAGATCAACGTGACGTCCCTGCCCTCATTTGCCACCCGCGACAGCCGGGCCACCGACAGCGTCAACATGGCACTGGCCGCCGGGGCCATCGTCGGCACCTGGTTCTGGGACGTCCAGGCCGACCAGCTCACGGTCGATGAAGCCCTGGCCCGCGCCTTCGGCCTGGACCCGGCAATGGCGCAGCGGAAACTGCACCTGCAGGACGTACTGGGCGCCGTGCATCCCGAGGACCTGCCCGCGCTGTCGGCGGCGATTGAGCAGACCGTGCAGACGGGCGGGCGCTTTGCCCACCAGTACCGCGCGCGCGCCACCGATGGCAGCTATCACTGGCTGGAAAGCATCGGCAGGGTCGATATGGATGCCCAGGGCCGCGCGCTGGGTTTCCCGGGCGTGCTGATCGACATCGATGAGCGCCTGCGCGTCGAGGCCGAGCGCGACCAGGCGCAGGCGCTGCTGCGCTCGTTCGTGGAGGCTGCACCGGGCGTGATGTATGCCAAGGATCGGCAAGGCCGGCTGCTGATCGGCAACCACGGCACCACCGAGCTGATCGGCCTGCCGCCGGGAGAATATATCGGGCGCACCGATGCCGAGCTGTTGGGCGACCCCGCCCAGGCGGCGTCGGTGATGGCGACCGACGAGCGCATCATGTCCAGCGGCAACAGCGAGCAGCTGGAGGAGGAAGTGAGCTTCCCCGATGGTCGCCGGGCCTGGTGGCTGTCGACCAAATCGCCGCTGCGCGACGCCGATGGCGCCGTGATCGGCCTGGTCGGTACGTCGCTGGACATCACCGACCGCAAGGCCGCCGAAGCCGAGCGTCGTGATATCGAAGAACGCTACCGGCTGGCCGCACAGGCCACCAACGATGCCATCTGGGATTGGCGCATCGCCGATGGCCAGGTGATCTGGAACGAAGCGCTGGCCAGCCTGTTCGGCCACACGGAGAAGAACACGACCGCGCAATGGTGGCTGCAGCACATCCACCCCGATGACCGCGCGCGCATCGATCACGGCATCCACGCCGTGATCGACGGGAACGGCAGCGGCTGGACGGACGAGTACCGTTTCCAGCGCGCGGATGGCAGTTATGCGTCGGTGCTGGATCGCGGAACGGTCCTGCGCGACGCCGATGGCACCCCGCTGCGGATGATCGGGGCCATGCTGGATCTCTCCGGGCGGAAGGCCGCCGAAGCGGCGCTGGCCGACAGCGAAGAGCGCCTGCGGCTGGCCACCGAAGCAGGCGAGCAAGGGTTCTGGGACGTGGACATGGTGCAGGACGTGCTGATCTGGCCGGCGCGCACCAAGGCCATGTTCGGCATCTCCGCCGGTGCGCTGGTGACCATGGACGACTTCCGTGCCGGGCTGCACCCGGACGACCGCGCGGCAACCCTGGCCGCGTTCGCCGCCGCCTGCGATCCCGAGCGGCGCGAGACCTATGACGTGGAGTACCGCACCGTCGGCAAGGAGGATGGCATCGTCCGCTGGGTCGCCGCCAAGGGCCGCGGCATCTTCGAGTTCGGCAGGTGCGTGCGCGTGCTGGGCGTGGCCATCGACATCACCGCGCGGAAGGCCGCCGATGCGCGCCTGCAGGAGCTGAACGGGCAGCTGGAGGCACGTGTGCGGGTCGAAGTCGCCGAGCGCCTGCGGGTGGAAGAGGCGCTTCGGCAGAGCCGCAAGATGGAGGCGGTCGGCCAGCTGACCGGTGGTATCGCCCACGACTTCAACAACATGCTGGCGACGGTGATCGGGCCGCTCGACCTGCTGGCGCTGCGCCTCGGCGACAGCGACGCGCGCGCCAGCCGGTACATTGAAATGGCCCTTGATGGCGCGCAGCGCGCCGCTCAGCTGACCCAGCGCCTGCTTGCGTTCTCGCGCCAGCAACCGCTGCAGCCGGTGGCGATGGATGCCAACCGCCTGGTGGCCGGCATGACCGACCTGCTGGTGCATTCCCTTGGCAGCAGCATCATCCTTGAAACCGCACTCAGCGCGGGCCTGTGGTGGACCCATGCCGACGCCAACCAGCTGGAGAACGTGATCCTGAACCTGGCGGTCAACGCGCGCGATGCGATGCCCTCCGGCGGCCGATTGAAGATCGAGACCCGCAACCAGCGCGTCGACCTCGACACCGCATCGGCGCATGCCGGCGTGCCTGCAGGCGACTACGTCGTGATCGCGGTGACCGACGACGGCAACGGGATGACGCCGGAGGTGATGGCGCGCGCGTTCGATCCGTTCTTCACCACCAAGCAGGTCGGCCAGGGTACCGGGCTCGGGCTGTCGCAGGTGTATGGCTTCGTCCAGCAATCGGCCGGGCATGTGAAACTCGATTCCGCGCCCGGCAAAGGGACGCGGGTACAGGTCTACCTGCCGCGGCTGCTGGCCGACGTCGACATGCCCGCTGCCGCATCGGATGACGATGCGCCGGCCCTGCACGGCGGGCGCGAGCACATTCTCGTCGTGGACGATGATGCGGCCGTCCGCGCGTTCTCGGTCGATGCCCTCACTGAACTCGGCTATCGGGTACTGGCCGCAGATGGCGCCGCCAGCGCCTTGGCGCTGCTGCAGGCCCATCCAGAGGTCGCGCTGTTGTTTACCGACGTGGTGATGCCCGAGGTCAATGGACGGCAGCTGGCCGAGCAGGCACGTGCGCGCCATCCGCAGCTGAAGGTGCTGTTCGCCACCGGCAACAGCCGCAACGCGCTGGTCGACAACAACGTGCTGGATGCGCAGGTTCACTTGATCGGCAAACCGTTCACCATCGGCGAACTGGCCTCGCGGGTAAGGATCGCGCTGGCCGGCGATGGCTGAAGGCCGCCACGCAGGTTGCGCCGCAGCCGGCAGCGGATGAATGCGCGACCGGGTCATGCTTCACCGCATGCCTACCGCGGCACCGCCATGCTGTCCCGGCACTGAAACCGCCAGCCAGCCTGCCGCAGCCAGCGAGGAGCCACGATGAGCCCACCGTCACACCTTCCCCTTTCGCGCCGGGAACTGCTGAAGTTGAGCGCGGGATCGGCCACCACCATGGCCCTGCCTGCCGTGGTCGCTGCGGCGGAGCCGGACCGGACCGGTGCACGGGCACCGGAACTGATGCAGGTGGACTTCGAGGTCAACGGAACAGCGCGATCGCTGCGGCTGGACACCCGCGTCACCCTGCTCGACGCCCTGCGTGAGCACCTGCACCTGACCGGCAGCAAGAAGGGCTGCGACCACGGCCAGTGCGGTGCCTGCACGGTGCTGGTGGACGGCCGGCGCATCAATGCCTGCCTGACCCTGGCGGTGATGCACCAGGGCGCGAAGATCACCACCATCGAAGGCCTCGGCACGCCAGACCGGCTGCACGCGATGCAGGCGGCCTTCGTCAAGCATGACGGTTTCCAGTGCGGCTACTGCACCCCGGGGCAGATCTGCTCGGCCGTCGCCGTGCTGCAGGAAATCAAGGCCGGCATACCGAGCCACGTCAGCGCCGCGTTGGACGCGCCCAGCGCCTTCACCGCCGAAGAACTGCGCGAGCGCATGAGCGGCAACATCTGCCGGTGCGGCGCCTATTCCAACATCATCGAGGCCATCCAGGACGTCGGGGAGGCCAGCGCATGAGAGCTTTCAGCTACGAGCGAGCCCGCTCTCCCGCCGAGGCGGCAGCGGCAGCGGCGCGTACCCAGGGCGCTCGGTTCATTGCCGGCGGCACCAACCTGCTGGACCTGATGAAACTGGAGATCGAGACGCCCGCCCACCTGATCGACGTCAACGGGCTGGACCTGGACACCATCGAGCCCACCAGCCAGGGAGGCCTGCGCGTCGGCGCGCTGGTACGCAATACCGATCTGGCGGCCGACCGGCGCATCCGGCGCGACTATGCGGTGCTGACCCGCGCACTGGTGTCCGGCGCATCGGGTCAACTGCGCAACAAGGCCACCACCGCCGGCAACCTGCTGCAACGCACACGCTGCCCCTATTTCTACGACACCGCACAGCCCTGCAACAAGCGGCTGCCCGGCAGTGGCTGCGGCGCGCGCGAAGGTTTCAGCCGGCAATTGGCCGTGATAGGTGCCAGCGAGCACTGCATCGCCACCCATCCCAGCGACATGGCGGTGGCGATGATGGCGCTGGATGCATCGGTGGAGACCGTCCGCGCCGACGGATCGCGCCGGAACATCGCGCTGGACGCCCTGTATCGCGCTCCTGGCCGTACGCCGCATATCGACACCATGCTGGACAAGGGCGAGCTGATCGCCGCCGTGATCCTGCCGCCGCCCCCGGGGGGCGTGCACGTGTACCGCAAGGTACGCGACCGCGCATCGTATGCGTTCGCCCTGGTGTCGGTGGCGGCGATCCTGCGGCCCGACGGCAGCGGCCGGATCGCCCTTGGCGGTGTCGCCCACAAGCCGTGGCACAGCGCTGCGGCCGATGCAGCCCTGCCGCAGGGCGCCGCCGCCGTGATGTCGGTGCTGCTGCAGGGTGCTGCGCCCACCGCACAGAACGCCTTCAAACTGGCGCTGGCCGAACGCACATTGGCTTCCATCCTGCAGGACGTGAGGGCCGAGGCATGAAATTCGACACCCCCGCAGGGCGCAATCCGATCGATGCGCAGACCGTCGTCGGCAAGCCGCACGATCGCATCGACGGCCCGCTGAAGGTCACCGGCAAGGCCACCTACGCACACGAATGGCATGACGCCACGCCTTCCGCCCCCGCCTATGGCGTGGTGGTCGGGGCGGGCATTGCCACCGGCACCGTGACCCGCATGGAGCTGGACGCAGCGCGGCGCTCGCCCGGCGTTCTGGCCATCGTCACCGCCGACACCGCCGGGCCGCTGCATCCGGTCAAGCGCAACGCCGCGCCGCTGCTGGGTGGTCCGAAGGTGCACCACTATCACCAGGCACTAGCGGTGGTGGTGGCCGAAACGTTCGAACAGGCCCGCGCTGCGGCCGGACAGATCCGCATCCGCTATGCCCCGCAGCGCGGCCACTTCGATCTGGCCGATGCCAAGCAGGCCGGCGCTTCCCTGCAGACGCCGGAGCCCGATGCGCGCGTCGGCGATTTCGAGAAGGCCTTCAGCCAGGCGGCGGTTACGCTCGATGCGACCTACGACACCCCGGACCAGTCGCACGCAATGATGGAGCCGCACGCGACGATGGCCGCCTGGGAAGGCGACCAGCTGACGGTGTGGACCTCCAACCAGATGATCGACTGGGGCCGCACCGATCTGGCCCGCACCTTGGGCATCGCCAAGGACAAGGTGCGGCTGGTGTCGCCCTACATCGGCGGCGGCTTTGGCGGAAAGCTGTTCCTGCGCTCCGATGCGCTGCTGGCTGCGCTCGCCGCACGCGCTGCCAAGCGGCCGGTGAAAGTGGCCCTGCAGCGGCCGCTGATCGCCAACAACACCACGCACCGCCCGGCCACGCTGCAGCGCATCCGGCTGGGCGCAACGCCGGAAGGAAGCCTGACCGCCATCGGTCACGAATCATGGTCGGGCAACCTGCCAGCGGGCTCGCCGGAGGAAGCGGTGCAGCAGACGCGCTTGCTGTATGCGGGGCCCAACCGCTTGGCCGCACTGCGCCTGGCCACCCTCGACCTGCCCGAAGGCAATGCCATGCGCGCGCCGGGCGAAACGCCGGGACTGATGGCGCTGGAAATCGCCATGGACGAAATGGCCATCAAGCTCGGCCTGGACCCGATTGAATTCCGTATCCGCAACGACACCCAGGTCGACCCGTCCAATCCCGAACGCCCCTTTTCACAGCGGCAGCTGGTGCAGTGCCTGCGCTCGGGCGCCGAACGGTTCGGCTGGCAGCGGCGCAGCGCCACCCCGGGCGCCGTGCGCGACGGACGCTGGCTGGTCGGCATGGGCGTGGCGGCAGGCTTCCGCAACAACCTGGTGATGAAATCCGGCGCACGCGTCCGCCTGGCCGCTGATGGCCAGGTCACCGTGGAAACCGACATGACCGACATCGGCACCGGCAGCTACACCATCATCGGCCAGACGGCCGCGGAAATGCTCGGCGTTCCGTTGCAGCAGGTCACGGTCAAGCTGGGCGATTCCCGTTATCCCGTGGCTGCCGGTTCCGGTGGCCAGTGGGGCGCCAACAGCTCCACCGCGGGCGTCTACGCCGCATGCATGGCACTGCGTACGAAGGTCGCGCAGGCGCTGGGAATGGACCCGGCGGCAGCGCAGTTCGAAGCCGGCAAGGTGACCGCAGGGGGCCGCAGCCGCGCCCTTGCCGATGCCGCTCAGGCCGGCGAGCTGGTGGCCGAAGACAGCATCGAGTTCGACACGCTGCAGGAGAAGTACCAGCAGTCCACCTTCGCCGCGCATTTCGTCGAGGTGGGCGTGGATGTGGCCTCGGGCGAAAGCCGGATCCGCCGCATGCTGGCCGTGTGCGCAGCCGGCCGCATCCTCAACCCGAAGACCGCGCGCAGCCAGGTGATCGGCGCGATGACGATGGGCATCGGCGCAGCGCTGTCGGAGGAACTGGTGGTGGATCGGCGGCTGGGGTTCTTCGTCAATCATGACCTGGCCGGCTACGAAGTACCCGTACATGCCGACGTGCCGCACCAGGAGGTGGTGTTCCTCGATGAAAGCGATGCGGTGTCGTCGCCGATGAAGGCCAAGGGCGTTGGCGAGCTGGGCCTGTGCGGCGTAAGCGCGGCAGTGGCCAACGCGGTGTACAACGCGACCGGAATCCGCGTGCGCGACTATCCGCTGACCCTGGACAAGCTGCTCGCTGGCCTGCCGGACATCGCATGACCAGTGCGCTCCACCCTGCCCCGTTGGATCTGGACGGTGGCAACCCGCGCCCGGTGCTGCAGGCCGCCGCCGACGCGGCGCGTACCGGCCGTGCGGCTGCATTGGCAGTGGTGCTGCAGACGGAAGGGTCCAGCTACAGCCGCGCGGGCACCTGTGCGCTGTTCGAACCGGGTCGACAGGTGGGCTGGCTGAGCGGCGGCTGCCTGGAACCGGAGCTGGCGCGACAGGCCGCCAACGCGGTGGATGCCGGGCGCATTGCATGGATGGAGATCGACAGCCGAGACGACGCTGCGCTGTTCTCCGGCAATGCCACCGGATGCCGGGGTCGCCAGTGGCTGGCACTGCTTCCGTTGCCGCAGCTCGGCGGCATCGAACAGCTTCTCGATGCCTGGCTGCAAGGGCCGCATACGCTGCACCTGGCACTGCAGGCTGATGGACGGCTGGACGCTCGCTGCGCCGGCTTCACCTTCACCCGCACGGTGCCCCCGGCCGCCCCGCAGCCGCTGGACGGCAGCCACCGCTGGCGGCTGCAGTGGCACCGTTCGCCTGTCGTGCACGTGCACGGAGCAGGCCCGGAGGCGGCGCTTCTGCTACCCCTGCTCGACCATCTGGGCTGGTGCGCGCATGTTGAGGAACCGCGACCCCGTTGGCGCGAGCACCTGCCCCTTGCCGCTGGTTCGTATTGTTCTTCCGCTGCCGCCGGCGTGGCCGATGCCGCACTCGTGATGCATCACAATTTCGAGCTCGACCGTGACGCGCTCGAACGGCTGGCAGGCTCGCGCGTGCCCTTCATCGGGCTGTTGGGACCATGCCGCCGCAAGGACGACCTTTTCAGCGTGCTGGATAGCCACACGCGCCGCGCCCTGGAACCGCGCCTGCGCTCACCGATCGGCCTGCCACTGGGCGGTCGTGGTCCCGAGGCGATTGCCTTGAGCATCGCCGCACAGCTGCAGGCATGGCGGCACGGAACGCCCCTGGCCACGCCATGACCGGGCATGCGGCCGTGGTGCTCGCAGCCGGGTGCAGCCAGCGCCTGGGGCAGCCCAAGCAGCTGCTGCGTGCGGGCGGAGAGACGCTGTTGCGACGCAGCGTGCGGCTGGCGCTGGAAACATCGCCAGACACGCTGGTGGTGGTACTGCCCCAGCACCCACGCTTCGAAGAAGAACTGCACGGCCTGCCGGCACAGCGGCTGCACAATCCCACCCCTGGGCTCGGCATCGGCGGCAGTCTGTCGCTGGCCGCCACCCACGTGCACAGCGCCGCCAGGGTGCTGGTGATGATCTGCGATCAACCGACGCTGCGCGTGGAGCACCTGCGCGCGCTGCTGGGCGCGGCAGCCGCTGCACCGTCCGGCTGCGCGGCCACGGTACTGGGCGACACCATCGGCGTGCCGGCGGTGGTGCCGGGCACTTGGTTTGCCGGGACAGGACTGCAACCTGCAGACGGGGGATTTGGCCGGCGGCTGCGGCAGACCGAAGGCATTGCGCGCTGCTCCGGCGCCGGGCTGGAGTCCGATATCGATACCCCCGAGGACCTGCGCCGCGCGCGCGCGCTCGGCTGGCTGGATCCTGCGTCCGCCTGAGGGCGGCGGCGACAGTTGAACTGGCCCGGCCGCGCTGCGCGGGCGCTCGGCATACACGCTGCGCGGACGCTCCGCCGCGCAGGATGGTGCGCCCGCTACCTGCCAGCATTCCCGCACATGGCCGCACCCTCAGGCTCCCGCCTTGTCATCTACGCCGCGCTGGCCGGCAACCTCGCCATCGCCGTTGCCAAGTTCATCGCCGCCGGCCTGTCCGGCAGCTCGGCGATGCTCAGCGAAGGCGTTCATTCGCTGGTCGATACCCTCAACGAAGTGTTGCTGCTGTACGGTCTGCGCCGTGCCGAAAAGGCCCCCGACACCCTGCACCCGTTCGGCTACGGTCGCGAACTGTACTTCTGGAGCTTCATCGTCGCCTTGCTGGTCTTTGCCGCCGGCGCCGGTGTGTCGGCCTATGAGGGCATCCAGCACATCCGCCAGCCGGAACCGGCCACCAACCACGCCATCAGCTACAGCGTGCTGGGTATTTCCATCCTGTTCGAAGGCGCCTCCTGGTGGGTTGCACTGCGCGAGTTCCGGCGCAGCAAGGGCACGCTGGGCTATTTCGAGGCGTTCCGCCGCAGCAAGGACCCCTCCACCTTCACCGTACTGCTGGAGGACAGTGCCGCCCTGCTCGGCCTGGGCTTTGCCCTGGTCGGGTTGCTGGCCGCGCAGCTGCTGGAAATGCCGGTACTGGATGGGGTCGCCTCGTTGTGCATTGCCGGCGTGCTGGCGCTGACCGCATTCCTGCTGGCGCGGGAAACCAAGGGCCTGCTGGTGGGCGAGCCTGCGCACCCGGCCGTTGCCCAACGCATCATGGCGGTGGCCGTGACCGATCCGGACCTGCGCCGTGCCAATGGCGTGACCACCATGCAGATGGGCCCGGAACAGGTGGTGGCCATGCTCAGCGCCGAATTCGAGGACGACCGCACCACCCCGCAGATCGAAGCCTGCATCACCCGCATCGAGGGTGCGGTGAAGCAGGAGTTCCCGGAACTGGTGGCGCTGTTCGTGAAACCGCAGACGCCGGAAGTCTTCGCCAGGCGGCGCGCGGCGCTGGCTGACCTGGAGTGAATCGATGGCGGCGGCTTCACCCGCTGCACGCCACACTGAAGCAGGCTTGGGAAGCGAGCACTGCCGCAACATGATGGATTGGCTGCCGGATACCTGGATACCGATACCCCGCACCTTCTACCGGCGCCCGTCGACGGTGGTTGCACCGGACCTGCTCAACAAGCTGCTGGTGCGCAGCGACGGTCGTGCAGCGCGCATCGTCGAAGTCGAGGCCTACGCGGGCAGTGAAGATCCGGCTGCCCATTCGTATCGTGGCAGGACCGCACGCAACGCCAGCATGTTTGGCGAGGCCGGGCACCTGTATGTGTATTTCACCTACGGCATGCACTGGGGCAGCAATGTGGTCTGCGGCGAGGTCGGCGAGGGTGTTGCGGTACTGCTGCGCGCGGCAGAGCCGGTTGCCGGACAGGAACGGATGTACCCGCTGCGGCCAGCTGCCCGCCACGATCACGACCTCGCCAGCGGTCCCGGCAAACTGTCGCAGGCGTTCGGCCTGGACCGGCGCGTTGATGGCGCCGATCTGGTCACCGCCAGCCACGGGATCACCCTCGTGGATGACGGCACGCGGCCCCCCGACGATCCGGTGGTAGGCCCACGCATCGGCATCACCCGGGCAGTGGATTTTCCTTGGCGCTGGTATGTTCGCGATCATCGTCACGTTTCAGTGCGCCCTGCCCGCGCCTCAACGCGAAGGAGCCCCCGATGACACCGCTCGACAAACCGCTGCGCCGTGAACTGACCATCGCCGGCCAGGCCTATACGCTGACCCTGGACCCGAGCGGACTGAAGCTGGTCGAGAAGGGACGGCGGAAGGGCCTGGAACTGCGCTGGGAAGACCTCGTCTCCGGTGACGCCGCGTTGGCCAGCGCCCTGCAGGCGTCCCTGCAACAGCCATGAGCAGGCGCGTCACGACGGCATCACTGCCGTACGCAGGGCGCTAACAGACCGGGTACTAGTGTGGACAGCCATGGATGAGGCCACCCGACTTCGCGAAATCGAACGGCTGGGCGTGCTCGATACGCCGCCCGAGCCGGTGTTCGATGCCATCGTCGCCGCCGCGCGCGCCGCCACCGGCATGCCCATCGGCCTGGTCTCCATCGTTGCCGAACAACGGCAATGGTTCAAATCCAGCATCGGCCTGGGCGATGTCAGCGAAACCCCGCGCTCCATCTCGTTCTGTACCTACGCCATCGAACAGGACGCGCTGCTGGAGATTCCGGATGCGCGGCAGGATCCGCGCTTCGCCCACAACCCGCTGGTCACCGCCGGGCCCAGGGTGCGCCACTATGCCGGCATCCCTCTGGCCACTGCCCATGGCGCGCGCATCGGCACGCTGTGCCTGCTCGACACCCTGCCTGGCGTGCTGTCACCGTCGCAACGTGAGCTGATGGTCCATCTTGGCCGGGTTACTACCCAAGTGCTGGAGCAGCGCAGTGCGCTGTTGCGGCAGATCGAGCAGGCACAGGCGCTGCATCGCGATCTCAAGCGCAGCGAGGACTTCCTGGAACGTACCAACACTGCCGCCAAGGTCGGCGGCTGGGAGCTGGAGCTGGCCACCCGCGAAGTGCGCTGGACGCGCGAGACCAAGCAGATCCACGGCGTGCGTTCCAGCTACCAGCCAACATTCGAATCGGCCTTGTCGTTCTATCGTCCGGACAGCCGCAGCATCATCCAGGCGGCGGTGCAGCGCTGCACCGAACATGGCACGCCCTGGGAAGTGCAGCTGCCGATGACCACCGCCGATGGCCGCAGCATCTGGACCCGCGTGGTGGGCACCCGCCAACAGGTGGAGGGCCTGCCACGGCTGGTCGGTGCCATCCAGGACATCACCGAAGAACGCGCGGTGGTGGACGCGCTGGAAGCCAGCGAGGTGCGTTATCGCCGTCTCTTCCACTACAGCCTGGGCCTGATCTGCACGCACACGCTGGACGGCACCGTGACATCGGTGAATCCGGCGGCCGTGCAGTCGCTGGGCTACCCGGAAAGCGAGATGGTTGGCCGCAGCCTGTGCGACCTGATGCCGCCGGAAAAGCGCGAGGCGTTCAAGGCCTACCTGCGGCGCATCGAAGCCAACCATACCGACGCAGGCGTGATCGAACTGCTCGCCGCCGATGGCACCCGCCGCTACTGGGCCTACAACAACGTACTGGACACCGAGACCCATCCGCCGTTCGTGCTCGGCCACGCCCAGGACGTGACCGCGCTGCGCCTGCAGGAAGAGCGCTTGCGCGAACTGTCGCTGAAGGATCCGCTGACCCAGTGCCACAACCGCCGGTACCTGCATCGGCTCGACGACGTCGCCTCACGGTCGTGGGCCTGCCTGGTGTTCGACCTGGATCACTTCAAACAGGTCAACGACACCCTGGGGCACCGTCGTGGCGACACGGTGCTGGTCGAGTTCGCCGACTTCCTGCGCGCGCCGCTGCAGGCCAATGAGGCGGCAGTGCGGTTGGGCGGCGACGAGTTCCTGGTGGCGCTGATCGAACCGGCGGCCGGGCGGCTGGCTGCGCTGGAAGCCTGGTATGCGGGCAACGCCGCGCGTGCTCCCACCGCGTTCTCGATGGGCGCCGCCGTCAACGTCCCCGGCGAACCCGTGGCGGAAACCATCCACAAGGCCGACAGCCGGCTGTATCGCACGCGGGCCAGGGTACGTCGCGAGATGCGTCCGCCGGGCAGCGCCGACTAGCGGGTAACGGTGACCCACGCAGGCGCATGATCGCTGGCCTTTTCCTGCAGCCGCACCCAACGATCGACACCCGCATCCTGAAGTCCTTTGGCCAGCACCGGGTTCAGCAGCAGATGATCGATGCGCAGGCCGCGATCGCGTTCGGCGTGCTGACGGAAATAGTCCCAGAAGGTGTAGATGCGCTGGTCGCCATGCACCGTGCGCAGGGCGTCGGTCCACCCCTGCGCCAGCAGCTGCTGGAAGGCATCGCGGACCTCCGGCTGCATGAGCGCATCGCGCCGCCACGAGGCCGGGTCGTACACATCCTCGTCGTCTGGAATGACATTGAAATCCCCCAGCAGCAGTGCCGGGTGCGGAAGATCGACCAGGGTGCGCGCATGGCGGATCAGCCGCTGCATCCATCGCAGCTTGTAGTCGAACTTCGGCCCCGGCTGGGGATTGCCGTTGGGCAGGTACAGCGCCGCAACCACAACGCCATGCACGGCAGCTTCCAGGTACCGGCTCTGCGTATCGGCCGGTTCGCCGGGCAGGTGGCGCCGGCTTTCGATCGGCATGGCATCGCGGGCCAGTATCGCCACCCCGTTCCAGCGCGCCTCACCCAGCCACAGTGCGCCATACCCTGCCCGCTCCAGCGCGTCGACCGGAAAAGCGGCATCGACCGCCTTCAGCTCCTGCAGTGCCACCACGTCGGGCGCTTCACGCTGCAACCAGGACAGCAGATGCGGCAAGCGCGTGCCGATGCCGTTGACGTTGAACGTGGCAATGCGCAGTGTCTTGCGGCGAGCCATTGCGGAAGTACCCGGGCGGCGGGCCTGCAGTATTGGCGAGGCGGCATGCAGGCAGCGTGGAGGACGCCGCACGCACGATCACGGCGTTGCCGGGCCCGTCCCTGGCAGGAAGTTCGCCATCCGCTCCAGCTCGTCCTCCAGCGCATTGCTGAATGCCACGTCCCCTGGTGCGCTGCCATCGACATAACCGAAGCTGGGCTGCAGCTGCCCATCCTTCGCCGCGACATTGGCCCAGCCGATCACCTGGTCGCGCCACAACAGCGGCAGCGCGTAGTAGCCGAAGCGACGCTTGGCCGCCGGGGTGTAGGCCTCGAACCGATAGACCCAGCCCCAGAGCAGTTCGAACCGTCGCCGATCCCAGGCCACCGGATCGAACGGCGCGAGCAGCCGCACCTGTTCATCGGTCTGGTAGCGCCGCGAACGGGGGTTCTCGTCGGCCGGCCAGTACCAGGTGGTTCCATCGATGCTGCAGCCCGCCAGCTGCTCGCGCGCCAACCGCAGTGCCTGCTGGATCTCCTCCGCCAGATGCGGTGCGCCATAGCCCAGAAGCCGCGCCAGATAGGTGAGGCTCGCCGAAGGCAGCGGCGCATACTTGCGCACCACCAGATCGATCAGTGCGGTAGCGCGCTGCAGGCGTGCGGCCTTGCCGCCATCGGCCGGGGCATGTGCCGCAACGGCATAGATGCGGGTACCGCTGTCACGACGATGGATGCGCAGCATGCCGCGATAGTGCATGCCGTCCAGCAGGTGGGTGCTGGCGTTGCTGGTGCCGCCCCAGTAGTTGGTCACCCGGCCATGCGCGAACGCCTGGTCGACTTCGCGCGGATGCACCGCACCCCGCTCCTGCACGAACGCCAGCACGTCGGCTGCCTTGCGCCGCGTGCTCGCGTCCCATGGCCTGCGGGACACCCGGGGATGCATCAGGGAAAGGTGTTCACGCGGCAGGAAGCCGTAGTTGACCAGGAAGTCTTCCTCGATCGGCAGTCGGCTGTAGCGGCGCTCCAGGTCCCCGGCCCGGTAGCCCTTCACCCGGTGCCGCAGGGTCAGGTCCTGGGCGCGTGCGGGCGCACGGATGGGATCGGCCTGCACGAAGCCCAGCCGACGGATCGCTGTCAGCAACGTGGTAGGCGTGAACAGCGTGCGGGCTACGGCGTAGCGGCGCAGATCATCGAGGGTCGGCGAGGTCGGCATGGGCCGATTGTAGGACTGCCGGCCGCCCCGCTGCAGGACGTCATCCGCGCAAGGCGCGCCGGATCCGCTGGCCCGCCGCTTACAATCTCCCCAGCAGGCCACAGCCAAGGGAATCGCGTGCCACCGTTCAACCTGTTCCAGCGCCTGTCGCAGGCGCCGACCAACCCGCGCACCGACACTGCACCGCGCACATTCGATGTGGCCGAGCTGTACGAAGGGCCGGTGCGCCTGCAGGATGATGCAGCCGCCGCGCCGCTGCGGCTGGACGAGAAACTGCGCCAGGCCTACTTCTGGATCGTCAACAACGCGATCATCAGCCCGCACTACGACATCGAGTACCACGAAGGCCCCTCCGCCTCGTTCGCGGTGGGTGACACACGGCGGCCGCTGACCCTGCCATCGGCGCAGAGCTATTCCAGTTACGTGCTGCTGCCGCTGCTGACCTTCGCCACCCGCCGCAAGTGCCTGTTCGTGGGTGGGCCAGGGCGCGGCAAGACCGCCAGCGCGATCCTGATGGGCGTCCTGGCCGGCTATCCGGTCCGCGAGGTGCGCCGGGCGATGCAGCACGGGCACCCGCAGATGACCATCGCCGATCTGCTCGGCAACCCCCTGCCCGCCGACCTGGTGGCCGCGCAGGACATGGCGGACATCCGCATTGCCTGGCGGTCGTGGCTGGGGATGCGGGTGAAGATCATCGACGAATACAACCGCATTCCCACCCGCACCCAGAGCGCGCTGCTGACGGTGATGGGCGACAACTACGCCGAGATCCTCAACCACGTCTACGAATGCCCGGAATCGGCGTGGTACCTGACCGCCAACGATGATCGCGGCGGCGGCACCTACCAGGTGATCGAAGCCCTGCGCGACCGCATCGACGTGGTGGTGCAGGCACTGGCTTTCAACCCGCGGTTCCTGGAAGAGATGCTGCTGCGCATCGAGCAGGACATCCGCCCGGAAGAGCTCGTGCCGCGTGACATCATCTTCAGCGAGGCCGAGGGCGACCAGCTGCTGCAGGAGATCCGCGCGGTCGACGTACCGCAGGACGTGCGCCGCCGCATCGAATTCTTCAGCAGCCAGTTCGAGCTGATGGAAACCGCCGGCGCCCAGTTCGAGTACCTGACCAAGGACACCGTGCGCCTGGCCGGCACCGAATGGGCGCAGGCAACCGCTGCCGACAGCGGCCGCGATCGCATGAAGGACCTGGGTTGCCAGACCCGCAACGGCCTGTCGGTGCGCAACCTGATGACCCTGCTGATGTTCGCCAAGGCCATGGCGTACTTCCGCGGCAGCCCTGCCGTTGCCCTGGAGGATGTGCGCCAGGTACTGCCCTTCGTGCTGAACGACAAGCTGCAACCGGATCTTGATGCGCCCTTCTTCGCCCTGCCGGAGAATGCGCCCTATCGCAGCGATCGGCTCAGCTGGCTGCGCTGGCTGCTCGATGCCTCCAACGCCGAATATGACCGGCTGGATCTGGATCGCGACGATCCGGTGGGCGAGCTGTCGGCACAGTTCCAGCGGGGCCTGGATGGGATGACCGAGACGGAAACGCGCAAGCGCCTGACCCGCATCGAGCGTCTGGTGGACGAACGGGTGAAGGGACGCAAGCTGTACGGCCATCTGTACGACGACCTGCTGAAGCTGAAGTACCTGCACCAGCGCTACACCAACTACCTGCATTGGCTGCGGGCACGCTGATCGTGGTTTCCGCCGTTCTCGCCGAGCTGCTGGCCGCGCGCCGTTCCGTGCTGAACCAGGCCGTGGCCGATGCCCGCCACCGCTGGCCCGGCCTGGACATGGCCGCCTTCAGCGCGTTCGTCACCCAGACCATCGACCCCCTCTGCCAGGCCATCCAGCGCCACCACCCGTCGGCAACGCAGAGCACGTGCGAGGCCGCCTTCGAGATCGGTCTGGAGCTGGTGGCGCAGGGCCATGCCGGCCCGAAGGCGCGTCTGCCGTGGGTCGAGCAGGCCTGGCGCTCGCTGGCCCCGGCCCTCGCCCCGTTGCTGGCCCACGCTCCGCGCGAGACCCTCGGCACCATCAGCAATGCGGTGGTGCGGCTGGGCGCCAGTCCGGACGTTCGCGTCGCGCAGTGGATCGATGCGATGGCGGCGCATGCAGGCGGGTGCACATCCTTGCCGGAACTGCGCGACATCGGGGCGCTCTGTGCCTGGCAGGCGGGGATGGTGCAGCTGCGCCGCCCTGCCCTTGCCCGTATCGATGCCCTGCCCGCGAATACGGTCGCCGCCGTGCTGGGCATCGATGCGGGTGATCTGGCCTCGGTCCGGGTCCAGCTTGAGCAGGACCGCTGGTGGAATCCGCGGCAGGGCAGCGTCGACCTGCGCGGGCATCGTGTCGGCAGCTTCAGCGGCCTGGACGGCGCGTTTCCGGCACCGCCACAGGTTCGTGCAACGACCGAGGGCTTCGTGGTCGAAAGTGCAGGCGGGTACTTTCTGCTGCTCGCCGATGCCTTCGGTGCCGTCCTGCTGCCTGCCAGCGCCGCCGAATACGCAGCGGGCAGCAGCAGCGGACCGGCGCCGGATGTGACCGCCCGCTTGGGCGTGCAATGGACAGCGCCGGCATTGTCCAAGGACGACCTGTGTGCGGTCTCCGGCGCGTCGGGCATCGCCCTGTTCTCGCCGTGGTCGCACCATGTGCATGTGTTGCCACCCCAATGAGTGCCACGGTCGCTGATCCGCTGCAGCCCTGGCGCGAGGCCTGGCCACAGGCACTGGCCACATGGAGCCGTTTCACCCGGCTGCAGGACCCGAAGCTGTGCCATTCGCGCATGCAGGCGGCCGCCGAGGGCCTGACCGGCAGCTTCGCGGCCATCCGCCTCGCCGACCAGCGCATCGTCATCGATCTGGAGGAAGTACAGCGCCTGCAGCTGCAACCCTACGCGCTGGAGATCCTCGCCCACGAGATCGGCCACCACGTGCTGGCGCCTGCCACCGCCAGCGACCATGCACGGCTGCTGGCGCGCATCCGCCGTGCGCTGCCGACGCTGGAAGCGCATGCACCGATGGTCGCCAACCTCTACACCGACCTGCTCATCAACGATCGCCTGCAGCGCCAGAGCGGGCTGCGCATGGATGCGATCTATCGACGCCTGGCCGCACAACCGGCGCAGGCCAGCTCGCCGGTCTGGCAGCTGTACATGGGCATCTACGAGGAACTGTGGCAGCAGCCGCGCGGCACGCTGGGGGGCTCGACCGACGACAGCGCATTGCAGGGCGATGCCTGGCTCGGTGCACGCGTCGTGCGCGTCTACGCCAGCGACTGGATGATCGGCGCTGGCCGCTTCGCCACGCTGCTGCTGCCCTGGCTGCTGGAATCACAGCAGGATGCGCGGGTGGATGCCTTGATGGATACCCGGCACGCCGGCCAGGGAAGCCAACCGGTCGGCCTGGGGCAGCTGGAGGACGACGAGCTGGCGCCGGCGCCGCACCCCGCATCCGACCCACGCATCACTGGCGATGAGCGCGGCGGCGACGCACAGCAGAAGAGCGATCTGCCTGCGGATGCGCTCGCTGGGGACCCTGCGCACTCGCCAGGACAGATGCGCGAGCCGTTCGAGTACGGGCAGATCCTGCGCGCGGCCGGCCTGGACCTGGATGACCATCAGATCGCCGTGCGTTACTACCGCGAGCGCGCGCTGCCACACCTGATCCGCTACCCGTCGCGGCGGCAGCCGCAGGCCCTGGAGCCGCTGCCGGAGGGGCTGCAGCCCTGGGAAGCCGGCGATGCACTGGACGCAGTGGACTGGCTGCAATCGGTGCTGCAGTCACCCCATGTGATTCCCGGGCTGACGACGGTACAGCGTGTGCACGGGCTGGCACCCGGCCGTGAACCCGCTGCCGAACCGGTGGACCTGGATCTGTACGTGGACAGTTCCGGTTCGATGCCCAACCCGCAGGCATGGACCTCGTTCCTGACCCTGGCCGGCGCCATCATCGCGCTGTCGGCGCTGCGCGTGGGTGCACGCGTACAGGCCACGCTGTGGAGCGGCACCGGGCAGCACCTGCACACCGACGGCTTCGTGCGTTCGGAAGACGACATCCTCAAGGTGCTTACCGGCTATTTCGGTGGCGCCACCGCGTTTCCGATCCACCGGTTGCGTGACACCTATGCCGAGCGTCCACCGCATGCACGGGCGGTGCATATCCTGCACATCTCCGACGACGGCATCACCACGATGTTCGACAAGGATGAGCGCGGCAACAGCGGCTGGGACGTGGCCGCCAGAGCGCTGCGTGTGGCCGGCGGTGGCGGCACCATGGCGCTGAACCTGTTCAGCCCGCTGCCGTCCCGCATCGCCGATGCCGCCAACGCGGGATGGACCGGCGATCTGCTGCGCGCACGCGACGTGGGATGGAACATCCATGTGGTGCGCGACATGGCCGACCTGCTGCAGTTCGCGCGCGCCTTCAGCCAGCAGCACTACGGCCCTGGCGGCATGCGGGTGCAGCGATGATCGTGCTCTGCCTTGCGCCCGCGCACCTCTGACGATTGCCCTTCCACCCAGGTATTTGCCAAGTCTGGAACCTGACCATGCTCTCCGGCCCCTCCCTTGACGTTCTGCTGCGGCGCCTGCTGGACATGCCGCCCGATTTCCTCGAGCCACCGCGCCGCGCCGGCAGCGGTCGGCTGCACGTCGCGGCGGTGGTGGGCGATGTCTTTGCCGCACGCTCGCTGCACCTGCCCCCTGCACTGC
This sequence comes from Stenotrophomonas sp. RIT309, assembly GCF_000632045.1. NCBI lineage: Bacteria > Pseudomonadati > Pseudomonadota > Gammaproteobacteria > Lysobacterales > Lysobacteraceae > Stenotrophomonas > Stenotrophomonas sp. RIT309. Next base: position 113,329 of record NZ_JFYS01000001.1, on the reverse strand, counting down.
GGGCAACGCTGTCGGGTGATCTGGCCGGCGTGGATGCAAACCAGCTCTCGCTTTCAGCGGTGACCGCATGGCTGATGGCAGATGCGTACTGGAATGCACTGGATATCGCCCCGGAGGCGTGGATGCCCCTGTTCGCCGAAGCAGTGCCAGCGCTGGCGGCCAGTACCAGCGCAGACCGGTTCGTCTTCGATCCAGAGCGCCGCGAAGAACTGGTGCGCACCGTGGTGGCCCGGCTGGGCCTGCTGCCGCAGGGTGAAACAGCGGCCCAGGCGACCGATCGACTGGCCCGGGTCAGCGGCGTGGAACGGCAGCGCCTGCTCGATGCCAGCCGCGCCGCTGAAGCGCGCGCGCGTGCCATCCGCGAGGCCTTGGCGCGCAAGGCGGCCGAAGAGTCTGCGGACAAGTGGACCCGCGAGTGAGCCGCGAGCCGACCGATGCCGATCGCTATCCCACGCTGAGCGCGGCGGGCTTGGCGATGCTGCAGCAGATGCGCGAGCACCCGGCGGCGCCGATCTTCCGCAATGCCAGCGGCAACCGCCTGCTTGCCGATGAGGTGACGGCATTGCGTGGCTACGAACGGGAGATCATCTGCGCGCGCTTCGAGTGGACGCCAGGTCAACCGCCACCGTGGCTGCAGGCGCATGTGACCGAGGTGTTTGCGCAGGTGCCGTATTACCGCACGCAGGCGATGCCAGCCGCCTTCACCGACATTGCACCGGTCCACCGTGGCGACCTCGCAGCGGACATCGCCCGTTTCGTGCCAGACCCGGTCCCGCTGGAGCGGATGATCAATTTCCGCACCACCGGCACCACCGGCCATCCACTGGTACTGCCATCGCATCCGGTGGTGGCGGCACGCTATCTGGCCCATCACAAGCGCGCCTTGCAGCGCTTCGGCATCACCCTGGCGCACGGCCGCGGCCAGATGGGGGTGATGTTGCTGGGCATGCAGCAGCGGTGCTTCACCTATGTTTCGGTGACACCGACGATGGACGAATCCGGCCTGGCCAAGATCAACCTGCATCCCGATGACTGGCGCCATCCTGAGGACCGCGCACGCTACATCGACCAGATGCAGCCGGAAGTGATCGCCGGCGACCCGATTTCCTTCGCAGCGCTGCTGGAATTGCCCGTGCGACACCGGCCGCAGGCGCTGCTGTCGGTATCGATGGCGCTGTCTACGGGCCTGCGCCAGGCCCTGGCCGCGCGCTTTGGCTGCGCGGTGCTCGATCTGTATTCAATGAACGAAGCGGGCCCGCTGGCCGTGTATGACGATGCTGCCGGCGGCCACGTACTGCTGCAGCCGCGCATGTATGTGGAAATTCTCGGGCCCGACGGGACGCCGTTGCCGCCCGGGGAGACCGGTGAGATCACGCTCAGCGGCGGATTCAACTTCTGCCTGCCGCTGCTGCGCTACCGCACCGGCGACCGCGGCGCGCTGGCCATGGCCGGCGATACGCCGATGATCGTCGGCCTGCAGGGGCGACGTCCGGTACGCTATCTGACCGCCGACCAGCAGTGGATCAACAACATCGACCTGACCCATGCGCTGGCTGCGCTGCCGTTGTCACGATACGTGGTGCATCAGCACAGCGATGGCCGCGTTGCATTGTCGTTGCCACCTGCAGAGCTGGGCTACTCCGCCGAGGCGATCCGCTGCCTGCGCGCGGTGTTGCGAGGACAGCCGGTGGATGTCATTGCGCTGCAGCGCGAAGACAAGGTTCTGCAGTACTCCAGCGACGTAGCCGGGAGCAGTCCGCCGCCGCGATGAGTGCCGTGCGTCAGCGCAGCCATTGCGCATAGGCGGCCAGCACCGCCAGGTGCGCCACGTAATAAACGTAGAACGCCCAGCGCCATCGTGGCAGCCGCCACTGCACGCGCGCGGCCGCCAGCGCCAGCGGGATGGCCAGCAATGCCCATCCATTGCCATTGACCCAGCACAGCCCACCGAATCCGAACGCCAGCAGCCAGTAGGCCCGGTGGCGGAATGCGATCCAGCCCAGCATCACGAATGCCACGCCCACCCATTGGTAATCCGCGAAGAACGGCAGCAGCCCACCCGCCACCAGCAGCAACAGCTGCCGGTTATTGGCCAGCGCGTGCACCGCTACAGCGGCCAGGCCGAAGGTCAACAGGATGTTCAGCGGCAACCAGTGGCCGAAGGCCAGCATATGCAGGGGTTGCGCAACCAGGCCCCAAGCGGACAGGCGCCGTATCGACTTGCCCAGATCCGCCCCGGGCTGTGCCAGGTTGCAGGCCATCACCAGTGCGAACAGCGGGAAGGCGATGCGCCCCAGCTCGCTGACCACCGGTACATAGCCGCCGAAAACCACTTTGGCGACATGATCGCCGGTCATCGACAGCAGCGCGAGCCACTTCAGCAGCTCGCGGGCGCCGCTGCCGAGGGCGCTGCGCGCCGGGGAGTATCGTGCAGCGACGTCCTGCGCGCTCATGCCACCATCCTCTGCGTCCTGCAGGGTCGATATCGCCAGGAATCGGCGGCCTTACCCCTTGAACGCAAAGAATACTTGAACCTGGGGCGGATGACGCTGGTCGATGTGCCCCGCTATCCTTGTACTCCCTGCTTGTGAGGCACCGCCATGCGCACGCTGTACCCGCCGATTACCCCGTACCGCGAACACACGCTGCCCGTGGATGCACTGCACACCCTGCATGTCGAGGAGTGCGGCACGCCCGATGGCATTCCGGTGGTGTACCTGCACGGCGGCCCGGGCGCTGGCATCTCGCCCACCCACCGCCGCTTCTTCGACCCCAGGCGCTACCGCATCGTGCTGATCGATCAGCGCGGCAGCGGCCGCTCCACGCCCTTCGGCGAGCTTCGCGACAACACCACGCAGCATCTGGTGGCCGACATCGAGAAGGTCCGCCAACACCTGGGCATCGAGCGCTGGCTGGTCTACGGCGGGTCCTGGGGTTCGACCCTGTCGCTGGCCTATGCACAGGCGCATCCCGACCGCGCCACCGGGCTGATCGTGCGCGGCGTGTTCCTGGGGCGAGAGGAAGAGAACCGCTGGTTCGCCGAGCTCAACGGCGGTGCGCGCTGGATCTTCCCGGAGCGCTGGGATCGCTACCAGGCGCACATTCCGGAAAGCGAGCGCGGCAACATGCTCGACGCGTACTGGAAACGCCTGGACCACGCCGACGAAGCCATCCGCATCGCCGCGGCACAAGCGTGGCTGGGCTGGGAAGACAATGCCGCCACGCTGCTGCACGACGTCGACGCGGTGTCCGCTACCGATCCGCTCGATACGCTGGCCAAGGCACGCATCGAGGCCCACTACTTCCGCCACAACACTTTCCTCGAGCACGGCCAGCTGCTGCGCGACATTGATCGCATCCGCCATCTGCCGGGGGTCATCGTGCAGGGGCGCTACGACATCATCTGTCCGCCGCGCAGTGCCTGGGACCTGGCACAGGCGTGGCCGGAAGCCCGGCTGGAGATGGTCATCGCCGGCCACAGCGCCAACGAAGCGGCCACGACCGATGCCCTGGTGCGGGCCACCGACGCTTTCGCGGACCGCAGCTGAACAAAAGGGGCCAACGGCCCCTTTTTCTATACCAAGGTATAGCCGGGCTAACCCACGGGCCTCTAGGCCTGCTGAATACGAGAGCGGACAATAGCGCCACTGGCCAGTGACTGGCCGCCCCACGCGGAGACGTAGATGGATCCCGACCCTGCCGGGCGCAACGCGCGCCCCTGCCTGCCTACTTGTTCACTGCTGGCGACTGACGGCTGGTTCCTGTCCGTGTAAGCGATGGGAGCCCCGGGCAGCGCCTGCCCGGAGGAATCCCATGTCCTACAAGATTCTCTACATCACCGTGCGCCGCCTGATCGGTGAGCGTGATGTTTCCGGCCTGCGCAGCCTGCTGCTGCAGCACGGCCCTGTCCTGTTCGCCCGTTCGCTGGCCCTCGGCTCGCCACGGGTGGTGGCCGACGCACTGTCGCTGCTGCCGATCAGCGAGCGCATCAACGTGCTGCGCCACCTGCCCTACCCGCTGCGCGATGCGATGAAGCCGCTGTGCATCGGCGGCAGCCAACGCTTGCGCATGCAGCCCTGGTCGCCATCGGTGCTGGCCATGCGCCACGCCTGATACCCCCCTTCCGCTCCACGCGCCGGCTGCGCCCGGCGCCGCTCCAAGAGGACCTTCCCATGAGCCTGCTCAACGCCTGGTTCAACGCCTTCCTGCGCAGCCGTCGCGCGGGCAACCTGTTCGGTCGTCGCGCGATGCCCGAAGCCGGGTACGGCCTTGGCAGCACGCAGGCCGCGCCCACCGCGCTCACTGCTGGACTGCTCGCGCTTGCACAGGGCAGCGAAGCCGATGCGCTGGCCACCCTGCAGTCACATGTCGATGGTCTCAGCCCGCACGAGGCCGAAGAGCGCCTGCTGCGCTTTGGCCCCAACGAGGTCGATCACGAGAAGCCACTGCCGTGGTGGCGCCATCTGTGGCAGTGCTATCGCAACCCGTTCAACCTGCTGCTGACGGTGCTGGCGGCCGTGTCCTGGCTGACCGAAGACGCCAAGGCGACGGTGGTGATCGGTGCGATGGTGGTGCTGTCCACCCTGATCCGCTTCGTGCAGGAGGGGCGTTCCAACCGCGCTGCCGAACGGCTGAAGGCGCTGGTAGGCAACACCGCCCGCGTGCTGCGCCGCGCTGCGGGCACCGAGGCGGCGGAGGTGGCCGACCAGTATTTCGGCGCGCAGCTGCACAGCCGTCGGCCGGCACGGCTGCTGGACCTGCCGATCCGCGCTCTGGTACCGGGTGACCATATCGTGCTGTCGGCAGGCGACATGATCCCGGCCGACTGCCGCGTGCTCGCCGCCAAGGATCTGTTTGTCGCACAGGCGGCGATGACCGGCGAATCGCTGCCGGTGGAGAAGTTCGTGCAGCCGGGCAACGCCGACGCCGGCCTGATAGAACAGGCCAACCTGTTGTTCATGGGTACCAATGTGGTGTCCGGCACGGCAACAGCACTGGTGCTGGCCACCGGCAACACCAGCTATTTCGGCACCCTCGCCCAGCGCAGCAGTGCCAGCGATCGCGCGCCGACAGCGTTCCAGGCCGGGGTCAACAGTGTCAGCTGGCTGCTGATCCGCTTTGCCCTGGTGATGGTGCCGTTCGTGCTGCTGGTCAATGGCTGGACCAAGGGCGACTGGACCGAAGCATTCCTGTTCGCGCTGTCGGTGGCGGTCGGCCTGACCCCGGAAATGCTGCCGATGATCGTCACCTCCACCCTGGCCAAGGGCGCGGTGCTGCTGTCGCGGCGCAAGGTGATCGTCAAGCGCCTGGACGCGATCCAGAACTTCGGTGCGATGGAAGTGCTGTGTACCGACAAGACCGGCACCCTCACCCAGGACAAGATCGCGCTGGAGCGGCACACCGATGTGTTCGGGCAGGATTCGGAGGAGGTGCTGACCTTCGCCTACCTCAACAGCCACTTCCAGACCGGCCTGATCAACCTGCTGGATCGTGCGGTGCTGGAGCATGTGGAGCTGCAGAGCTCGCTGCGCCTGTCGCAGGACTACCGCAAGGTCGATGAGATTCCGTTCGACTTCGAGCGCCGTCGGATGTCGGTGGTGGTCTCCGAGCGCGAGGACCATCACGAATTGATCTGCAAGGGTGCGGTGGAGGAGATGCTGGCGGTGTGCAGCACCGTGCGCGAGAACGGCCGGGACATGCCGCTGGACGCGCAGCGCCTGGCCCGGGTGCGGCAGACCACCGAGGAACTGAACGAACAGGGCCTGCGCGTGGTGGCGGTGGCGATGAAAGAAACCGCCGCCAGCCAGACGGTCTACTCCCAGGCCGACGAACGGGATCTGACCCTGGTGGGTTATGTGGCCTTCCTCGATCCGCCGAAGGAATCCGCTGCTCACGCACTGCAGGCGCTGGCCGCGCATGGTGTCGAAGTGAAGGTGTTCACCGGCGACAACGAACTGGTCACCGCCCGGATCTGCGCCCAGGTCGGCCTGGACGCCGACACGATCGTGACCGGCCCGCAGATCGAGCGCATGGACGACGCTGCCGTGGCGCGTGCACTGCAGGAGCACCGCGTGTTCGCCCGCCTCACGCCCCTGCACAAGGAACGGCTGGTGCGCGAGCTGCGCGCGCAGGGCAAGGTGGTCGGCTTTCTCGGTGATGGCATCAACGATGCTCCCGCACTGCGCGCCGCCGATATCGGCATCAGCGTGGACAGTGCGGTGGACATCGCTAAGGAGGCCGCCGACATCATCCTGCTGGAAAAGAACCTGATGGTGCTGGAGGAAGGTGTCATCCAGGGGCGGCGCACCTTCAGCAACATGCTCAAGTACATCCGCATGACCGCCAGTTCCAATTTCGGCAACGTGTTCTCGGTGCTGGTGGCCTCGGCGTTCCTGCCCTTCCTGCCGATGTTGCCGCTGCAGCTGCTGGTGCAGAACCTGCTGTATGACATCTCGCAGATCGCCATTCCCTTCGACAACGTGGATGAGGAGCTGGTGCGCAGGCCGCTGAAGTGGAACCCGGCGGACATCGGCCGCTTCATGGTGTTCTTCGGTCCGATCAGCTCGATCTTCGACCTCAGCTGCTTCGCCCTGATGTGGTACGTGTTCGATGCACGCACGCCGGCCGATCAGGGCCTGTTCCAGTCGGGCTGGTTCGTGGTCGGGCTGCTGACCCAGACGCTGATCGTGCACATGATCCGCACGCCCAAGGTACCGTTCCTGCAGAGCATCGCCGCACCGCCGCTGCTGCTGATGACCGGGGCGATCATGGCCATCGGCGTGATCCTGCCGATGAGCCCGTTGGCCGGCTACTTCAAGCTGCAGGCACTGCCGGCCGGTTACTGGCCGTTCCTGGTGGCGATCCTGTTCGGCTATGCGGTGCTGACCACCGCGCTGAAGAAGCTCTACATCCGCCGCTACGGCTGGCAGTAAACGCACCGGCGCAGGGAGAACCCTCATGGACTTCAACCCCCACCTGCCCGCTTTCAACGCGGGCGCCACCCTCAGCTCGCTGATCAGCCTGTCCGTCGCCTTCGTGCTGGGTGCGCTGATCGGCCTGGAGCGGCAGTTCCGCCAGCGCACCGCCGGACTGCGCACCAATACGCTGGTAGCGGTGGGTGCAGCGGTGTTCGTCGACCTGGCCGTGCGCTTCCACGACCTGTACGGCGGGCCGCCGTCGCCACTGCACGTGGTGGCCTACGTGATCTCCGGCGTCGGCTTCCTCGGTGCCGGCGCGATCATGAAGGATGGCGCCCAGGTGTCGGGCCTGAACACCGCCGCCACCCTGTGGGGTTCGGCTGCGGTCGGCGCCTGTGCCGGCATCAAGCTGCTGCCTGAAGCGGTACTGGCTGCGGTGTTCGTGCTGGCTGCCAATACCCTGCTGCGGCCGGTGGTGAACCGCATCCAGCGGCAGCCGCTGCCGGAAGCGTTCAGCGAGGCCACCTATGCCATCAACGTGGTCTGCCAGCGTGAGCAGCAGGCCGAGGTGCTGGACCGGCTGCTGCTGTTGCTGGAGCAGGCGCAGTACCCGGTACGCGCGGTCGACCAGCGGCCGTTCGGCGAGCGCGATGTCGAGATCGAAGCGGTGCTGTACGCCACCACGGTCGATGGCGCTGAACTGGATGCGGTGCTGGCAACGCTGGCCGCCACGCCGGGCATGCTGCAGGGATTCTGGAACGCCAGCCTGGAGGAGTAGTGCCGGCCGCTGGCCGGCAACCTCATGAACTGCGGGAACACCCTGCAGGTGCCGGCCAGCGGCCGGCACTACCCTGCATCTCTCTGGCGCATGCCGACCAAGGTCGGCATCTGCTGAACAGCGCTTTGCTATCCTTTCCACCCACGCCAGGGAGCTATCCCGATGCCATCGCTGTCGCCCCGCCGCCCCCTGGTCGTGCTGGCCCTGATCATCGTGATGGCGGCCATCTTCCTGGTCGATACGGTTACCGACTACGCCGTTGCCGCTGCCTGCTTCTACGCTGCCGTCATCCTCGCAGCGTCACGGCGGCTGCCCGCACGCGGGCTCATCGCCCTTGCGGCGGTCTGCATCGGGTTGACCGGCCTCAGCTTCTTCCTGACCCGCTTCGGCACGTACCGTATCGGCCTGGTCAATTCAGCGATCGGCATGCTGGTGATCGGCATCACCACCTACCTGGCATTGAAGATGGAAGCGGCCAAGGCCGCGGTGCAGGATGCACAGGCGCGCCTGCTGCGGGTGGCCCGCGCCTCCACCGTCGGCGAGCTGACCACCTCCATCGCACATGAAGTGAACCAGCCGCTGGCGGCCATCGCCAGCAGCGCCGAAGCCAGCCAGCGCTGGTTGGCCCAGGAACCGCCGAACCTGGACAAGGCGCGCCAGACCATCGCCCGCATCGTCGCCGACGCCCACCGTGCCAGTGACGTGATTGCCCGCATCCGCGGCCTGACTCAAGGCGCCGCGCCAGAGCGCCAGGCCTTCGACCTCAACCTGGCCGTGGAGGAAATGCTGGCACTCTCGCGCAGCGAACTGGAGCAGCATGGTGTGACCGTGGCGCTGGTGCTGGGCAGCGACCTGCCACCCGCCCACGCCGATCGCGTGCAGGTGCAGCAGGTGATCGGCAACCTCATCCTCAACGCCGTCGATGCGATGTCGGACACGCCCGTAAGCGAGCGCAGGCTGTCCCTGCTGACGGCGTACGATGGCCGCAGCCACATCAGCCTGAGCGTGCGCGATCGTGGTGTCGGCCTGCCCTCGGAGCAGACTGCCCGCGTGTTCGATGCATTCTGGACCACCAAGGCGAACGGCCTCGGCCTGGGCCTCAGCCTGAGCCGCTCGATGATCGAAGCCAACGGCGGCCATATCCGCGCGGAACGACCGCCCGGTGGCGGCGCCTGCTTCATCTTCGAGCTGCCCACGGCCACGGAGGCTGCGCATGCGTAAAGCCACCACAGCACCTATGGAACCGTCACCGATCGTCTATGTGATCGACGACGACGCCTCGGTGCGCGCCGCGCTGGAGGACCTGCTGGCCTCGATGGGCCTGCAGGTGCGGGCCTTCGCCTCCACCGGGGAATTCCTTGCCCACCCGCGGGACGACGCTCCGTCATGCCTGGTGCTGGACGTGCGCATGCCTGGGCAGAGCGGACTGGATTTCCATCGCAACATGGCCAGCCACGATCTGCACCTGCCGGTCGTGTTCATCACCGGCCACGGCGACATCGCCATGGGCGTCAATGCGATCAAGGACGGCGCCATCGAATTCCTGACCAAGCCGTTCCGCGACCAGGAACTGCTGGACGCGATCCACAGGGGCATCGGGATCGATCGCCAGCGGCGCCGCGAGGGTGATGCGCTGGGCGCGTTGCAGCTGCGCTGGGGCACCTTGAACGCCGGCGAACGCGAGGTGGTTGCCGGCGTGGTGCGCGGTCGCCTGAACAAGCAGATCGCCGCCGACCTGGGTGTCAGCGAGATCACCGTGAAGGTGCGTCGCGCGCAGGTCATGCGCAAGATGGAAGCACGCACGCTGGTCGATCTGGTGCGCATGTATGACCGGCTGCAGGCCGCTGCGCCATGACCGCCTACGTGGCCCTGCTGCGCGCGGTCAATGTCGGCGGCACCGGCAAGCTACCGATGACCGAGCTGGTGCGGATGTGCGAGAACGCCGGATTCCGGGACGTCCGCACCTATATCGCCAGCGGCAATGCCGTGTTCAGCAGTACGCTCGACGAGGCGGGTGTGCGCGGCAGTTTGGCGAAAAGTCTGCATGCTTATGCGGGCAAGCCGGTCGGCGTGCTGGTGCGTACCGCTGCTGAGATGGCCGAAGTGGTCGCCCACAACCCGTTCAAGGACGCCGCCGGCAACCGTGTCGTCGCCCTGTTCATCGATGCAGCGCTGCCGAAGGACCCGCTGCAGGGCGTGACGGGTATTGGCGAAGAACAGCTCGCTCTCGGCAAGCGCGAGCTGTTCATCCACTACGGCGATGGCATGGCCGGTTCGCGCCTGCGCGTCCCCTTCGCAGCAAACGGAACCGGCCGCAACATCAACACCGTGAGCCGACTGGCGGCGATGGCTGCGGAGCTGCGCTGAGCTCAGGCCTGCCGGGCAGCCCCCTAACGGCGCGTCGCTGCAATGCTTCGCTTCAACCGTGTATCGGCCAGCCCCACCGCCAGCAGCACGATGCTGGTCAGCCACCCTGCCGCCAGCAGGTGCATCCATGGCAGCACGAAGCCGAGCACGACCAGAACCCCTGCCCCCACCAGGTGCGAGCGCGGCACGCGGCCGTAGACCGCCCGCTTGTACAGTGCGCTGCCCAGCAGGTAGATGAGCGGCCCTGCTGCCAGCATCGCGGCATACGCCAGGGTCACCGTCGCCTCCGGTTCGTCCATCACCAGGTCGTTGCCGACGGCGGTGGCGATGATGCCGGCGATCAGCAGCGCGTGCACGTAGTGGAAGTAGGCGCCGATGCGGCCCGGGTCGTCGGAACGGGTGATGGTGTCGGTGGCGTCGCGGCTGGAGATGCCGAAATACAGCCACCACATTGCGATCGTACCGGCAAAGGTCGCCAGCACTGCCGACACCACTGCGCCACTCCAGTGCTCCACCTCGCTCAGCACGCCGCCGGTTGCCAGCAACGTCTCACCCAATGCGACGATCACGAACAACTGGCAGCGCTCGGCCAGGTGCCCACCTTCGATGGTCCACTCACGGGTACGCGAACGGCCAAGGCCCGGAAACGCGAAACCGAACATCGGTGAGATGTACTCGCAGGCGACAGCCACCGCCCACAATGCCAGCCGCGCATTGCCCTCGACCGATGCACCGGCCAGCCAGAAACAGGCCGAAACGCTGACCCAGGCCAGCATGCGCCTGAAGTTGGCGGCCAGCGGGTGCGAGCGCCCTACTTCCAGCAGCACAAACAGCGTCCGCCCTACCTGCATCGTGGCGTAGGCACCGGCGAACATCCAGGCGCGACCGGCAAAGGCTTCCGGGATGGACGAAGACATCAGCAACGCCAGCAGCATCGTGACGAACAACAGGCCACGGATACGCGGCGCCTCCGGGTCGAACCAGTTGCTGACCCAGCACGCGTACTGCCAGCCAAGCCAGACCGCAAACCACAACACCAGCGTCTGCAGCACGCCCAGCAGGCCCAGGTGGTGCAGCAGGTGGTGGCTGAGCTGGGTGACCGCGAACACATAGACCAGGTCGAAGAACAGTTCTTCGTAGGTCACCCGTGCATGATGGCCGTCGCGACGACGCAGGGCAGGAAGACGGGGCGTTGCCGGCATCACGGATCCTCGGTTCAGCGGCCCAGCCGCCAGAAGATGGCACCGGCCACCAGCGCCGGCACGGCAAACACCAGCAGCAGGATCGGCAACTCCTCGCGCACCGTATAGCCTGCCCGGCTGACCCCCACCCACATGTTGGCCACCGATACCAGCAGCCAGGTGCCGATGAAGGCCAGCAGCGCCGTTGGCAGCTGAGGGCTGCTTGTGCTCCAGAGCCTGCCGAACAGCGCGAAGACGGCCAGCAGCAGGAACCCGCCGACGATCACCAGAAGCACGTGCATGGTCACTCTCCCCGATGGCTGCCATGCAGCCTATCTGCGGCCGAGTGTGCGCTGCAGAGGGTGATCGTGGATTCACTTTCCGGGCACCGCGAACAATCCCGTCGTCGCTCATCCGATAGCAAATGCGAACAGTTCCCATTACTATCGTGGCACCGCGCAGGGCTGGCCCTGCCTGGCACCCCTTCCTGCCTGCGCCGCTTTCCCGGATGTCCACGCCACCGCACCCCCCGCCACCTGTGCTGCCGTTGGTGTCCTCGCTGGTGCGCCACTACGACGATCTGGTGGATTACCTGCGCCGTCGCTTCGCCTCACCCGGGCTGGCCCGCGAGGTGGTGCACGACGTCTGCGTACGCCTGCTGGAGCGCCCCGAACCGGCCGGCGTGCGCCAGCCGATGGCGCTGCTGCGACGGATGGCGCATGACGCTGCGGTTGATCGTTGCCGTGCTGAAGACCTGCGTCGCCAGTGGGTGGAACCGCGTGCCGAACTGCCCGATGCGGCCTGCGAAGGTGCCGGCCCGGCCAGACAGGCCGTTGCCGCGCAGGAACTGGCACGGCTTGTCGACGTCATCCGTGCGATGCCCTGTCGACGCCGCCAGGTCTTCATCCTGCACAAGATCCATGACGTTCCGCAGGCTGCGGTTGCCCGCCGCATGGGGATCGGCCTGAAGGCGGTCGAGCGGCATCTGCGGTTGGCGATGGTCGATTGCCGGCAGGCGCTGCCGGTGAGGGCGCTGACGTGACAGCGCCCCCTCGCCCGCGCCCTCCACTCCCGGACAAGGCCGGCACGCCTTCGCCTGATCGTCTGCTGGAGCAACATCGGGACACCCTCAAGGCACTGTTCCCGGTACCCGATCCGGCGCAACTGTATCGCCCCCACCGCAGCCGGCAGATCGGCGGGGCTGCGCTCGGCCTGCTGCTGGTGGCTGGACTGGGCGGGCTTTACGCTGTCGATCCCGGCTGGCAACAGCACGATTACCGGACGGTCATCGGCCAACGTCGCAACGTGCTGCTGGCCGATGGCAGCCGTATCCAGCTGGATGCGGGCAGCCATCTGCAGGTGCGCAGCCATCTGCGTTCGCGCCGCGCGGTGCTGGTCTCCGGACGCGCCCGCTTCGACGTGGCGCCCTCGCGCTGGCGCCGGTTCCAGGTCGATGCCGGGCCCGTGCAGGTGCGCAACTACGGCACGGTGTTCGACGTGGAGCGACGCGGTGACCGCAGTGAAGTCCGCCTGTGGCGAGGCAAGGTCGGCGTGCGCGTTGCTGGCCGTGACGGCGAGCAGCACCTGCAGCCTGGCCAGCAGCTGCTGGCAGGGACAGGGCCGGTCCAGCTGCCGCAGCCGATCGCCACTGGCAGCGGGGAATGGACGCAGGGCCGACTGCAGTTCGCGCAGGCCCCGCTGGGCGAGGTGGTACGCAGCCTGACGCCTGCCCTGCTGGCCGTCAGCCTGTGCGCCGCCCTTCCGGCGGCGGCGCAGTCCACCCCCACGGCGGTGGACGTCCATCTTCCGGCCGCCCCGCTGCAACAGTCACTCAATGCGGTGGCCAGGCAGAGCGGCATCCAGCTGCTGTTCGCTGCAGACAGCGTTGCCGGCCGCCAGGCGCCAGCGCTGGACGGCCGCTATGCCCCGCGCGAAGCACTGCAACGGCTGATTGCCGGCCAGGGACTGAGCGTCGAGGAACGCTCGCCGGGCGTGTTCGTGATCCGCAGCGCGCTCGCTACGGCAGCTGCGGCGGCAAACACGGACCGCCCGCGCACTGCGCCAGCGCCGGCAGCCGCAACCTCGCTTGGCAGAGTGACTGTGTCGGCGTCCACCGCGCGCATGCCGCAGGGCGAGACCGCCATGCCAAACACCATCACCGTGCTCACCCGTGAGGACGTCCAGCAGCAGCTGGCATTGGGCTCGGATGTGTCACGCGTGCTGTCCTCGCAGATCCCGGCCTTCGCTCCGGCACGCGAGAAGATGTCCAACTATGGCGAAAGCATGCGCGGGCGCGGCATCCTGTACATGGTCGACGGCGTGCCGCAGTCAACCCCGTTGCGCGACGGCTCGCGTGATTCGCATACCATCGATCCGGCGATGATCGAACGCATCGAAGTGATCCACGGTGCCAACGCGCTGCAGGGCATCGGCGGCACCGGCGGCATCGTCAACATCATCACCCGCAGTGCGCCGAGCGAACCGGGTGCTTTCCTGCTGGACAGCAGCCTTTCGCTCACCGCCGCCTCGCCGCGCCGGCGCGATGATGACGGCCAGCGCGCTTCGGCACTGGTGGGCATCCGCGGCGAACAGTTCGACCTCGTGGCCGGCCTCGCCCATGAACGGCAGGGCCTGTACTACGACGGCGACGGCCGTGCGATCGGCACCAACGCGCAGGGCGAACTGATGGATTCGACCTCGACCAACATCTTCGCCAAGCTTGGCTGGAACATCGCCGAAGGCCAGCGCGTGCAGTTGATGGCCAATCGCTACGAACTGCGTGGCCTGGACAATTACCTGCCTGTGGATGGCAACTTCCGCACCGGTCGCCCGGCCACGTCGGTGCCCGGCGATACGCCGCTCGATCCGCCGATGAACCGCTCACGCTCGCTGACCCTGGACTACGGCAATGCCGATCTGTTCGGCGGCCAGTTCCTGGCACAGGCCTTCGCGGTCGATTTCGAAGGGCGTTACGGCGCCAGCCAGTGGGACCCTTGGGGCAACACGGGTGCCAACGCCGCCTGGGACCAGACCCAGAATGAATCAGACAAACGCGGCTTCAAGCTGACCCAGAGCTGGCGTCGCATCGGCGACACCTCGCTGGACGTGACCCTCGGGCTGGATGGCTTGCGCGATCGCACCCATCAGGTGCTGCTGGCCAGCGGCCTGAACTGGGTACCGCTGACCACCTATCAGAGCCTGTCGCCGCTGTTGCAGCTGCAGTGGTGGCCCACCGACCACGTCATGCTGTCCGCAGGCCTGCGTTACGAAAAGGGCGAGCTGGAGGTGGGCGACTACACCACCCTGCCCCGCTACGGCGCACGCAAGGTGGCCGGCGGCAAACCGACAATGAGCGAGGCGCTGCCGAACTTCGGCGCGGTCTGGTACATCAATGACCGTCTCAATGCCTACGCGTCGTATTCGGAAGGCTACACCGTTGCCGATGTTGGCCGCGTGCTGCGCGCGATCAATCGCGATGGCCAGCGCGTGGACAACCTGGTCGACCTGTCGCCAGTGGTGTCGGACAACCGCGAAATCGGGCTGGAGTATGACGACGGCCGCTTCAGCGGCGATATCGCGTACTACACCTCCGAATCCAAGCTGGGTTCGGTACTGGTCTATGACGCCGGCATCGATGCCTACAACGTGCAGCGCCAGGCCACGCGGGTGGAAGGCTTCGAGACCAACCTGCGCCTGCGCCTGGGTGACAGCCACCTCGGCATGGGCTATGCCCGCGCCAATGGCCGCTACGACGCCGACCTGGATGGTCGTCTGGAAAGCGACCTGGCAGGCGTCAACATCGCCCCGAACCGTCTGACCGCGTTCTGGGAACAGGGCTGGACCTCGCAACTCAGCACCCGTCTGCAGGCCAGCCATGCCTTCGATCGCGACTTCGACCTGCGCGGCGTGCCGGTGGCCAGCTTCAAGGGCTACACCACGGTCGACCTGGTCGCCCGCTATGCGTTGGGCAAGAGCAGTTTCACCCTGGGCGTGCAGAACCTCGCCAACAAGCAGTACATCACCTACTACTCGCAGACCACGCCATCCAACCCGAGCTATTTCGCCGGGCGTGGGCGAGTGCTTACGCTGGGGTGGCAGTATCGCTACTGAGACATGGCGCCTTATGGGTGCCATGAATTCTATGCGTGACGCGATGAAGGAGGCCCATGCTAGTTTCTGGGCCTCCTACATCGGTGCCCTCCCATGCGCTTGCAGACCCTCGCCATCACGCTCGCTGCCCTGCTTCCCGCTGCGGCCTCTGCCGCCGAACCGACGCTGCCGCAACTGCGTGCCTACACCGTTGATGCCTCCTGGCTGCAGCCGATGGCGCCGCTGCAGATTGCCGATCACACCTGGCAGATCGGCACCGAAGACCTGACCGCGCTGCTGGTGCAGACGCCGCAGGGCGCGGTGCTGCTCGATGGCGGCATGCCGCAGATGGCCGACCACCTGCTGCGCAACATGAAAGCGCGCGGCGTTGCGCCGCAGGATCTGCGCCTGATCCTGCTCAGTCATGCCCACGCCGATCACGCCGGCCCGGTTGCTGCGCTCAAGCGCAGTACCGCTGCGCAGATCGTCGCAAATGCCGAATCTGCGGTGCTGCTGGCACGTGGCGGCAGCAACGACCTGCACTTCGGCGACGACATCACCTATCCGCCGGCAACGGCGGACAGGATCATCATGGATGGCGAGGTGGTCTCGCTCGGTGGCGTCGACTTCACCGCGCACTTCGTGCCCGGCCATACCCCGGGCAGCACCGCCTGGACCTGGACCGACACCCGGGGCGGCAAACCGGTGCGCATGGTCTATGCCGACAGCCTGAGTGCGCCGGGCTATCAGCTGCAGGCCAACCCGCGCTACCCGCACCTGATCGAGGACTATCGCCGCAGCTTCGCCACGGTGCGCGCCCTGCCCTGCGACGTCCTGCTGACTCCGCATCCCGGCGCCAGCGGCTGGAACTACGCAGCGGGCACATCGGCAGGAGCCAAGGCAATGGCCTGCCAGGACTACGCCGACTCGGCCGAACGCAATTTCGACGCGCAGTTGAAGAAGCAACGCGAAAAGCAGCGTTGACCAGGCGCGGCGGCGATCCGCCGCCGCGCCCGCTACACCTTGTCAGCCACCCTGCCCGTGCTGTGCGAAAGGCTGGGTGCTGCCATCGGCCAGCACCAGCTCCACGGTATACGGCTGCACATGGCCATCAGGCATTTCCATGCCCGGTGATCCAGCCGGCATCCCCGGCAGCACCAGGCCACGTGCCGTCGGCCTTTCCTTCAGCAGGCGCTTGATGTCGCTGGCCGGAATATGGCCTTCCACCACGTAGCCACCGATCTCGGCGGTATGGCAGGACGCCTTGCCGGCCGGTACGCCGAGCCGTTGCTTGACCGGATGCATGTCATCGGTATCGCGTATCTCAACCGCGAAGCCGGCAGCCTTCAGGTGGTCGGCCCACACGCCACAGCAGCCGCAACTGGCCGTCTTGTGCACGATGGCCAACGGAAGCTCCCGGTCGATCGTCGCTCCGGCCGTCGCCTCGACCGCCGAGGCGGTTGCGGTTGCGGTTGCGGGCGCGGACACGGCCTCTTCGGAGGCACGCGCGCAGGCGGTGGCCAGCAGAATGGGGGTGAGCAACAGGCTCAGGGAAAGAATGCGGTTCATGAATCAGGTTTTCCTTTGCAATCGCAGGCGCGAGCGCCTGCCATCCACGCGACGGATGCGCGTGGGTCAAGTAGATGAGGGGTACTGCAGGACGGCAGGTACGCAACCTGCGCGCGATCAGGCGATCGGCGGACGAATCAGGTGAGGCAGCGCAGGCGCGGGATGAGCCGGCGCCAGCGCGTCGCCGGGCACTGCACGCAGCGGCCATGCAGCGAGGCTTGCCGATGTCGGCAGCATGGCCACACTCGTCGGCACACACTCGCAACCCTCGCTGCTGCACGCGGCTGCCTTCCTTTCATCGCAGCAGGCGGGCGTGACAGAGATCGCAGCGTCGGCGATCTCGTGGGGGCCATCGCAATGACCGCCGCCGGACTGACCGTTGATGCCGCCCGAGGCAAGCGCCAGCGCCGGTGCATTCAGCACCAGGGTCAGGAGCAGCATCAGTCGCAGCAGCAGGCCGGATATATCCACGGGATGATGATAGCCGACGCACGACGCGCCCGTCGCCGCTGCCTGCTGTCATCATGCATGACGTTCATTGGAGCTTTTCCATGCCTGCCCGCTGCGCCTCTGCTGCCCTCCTGCTGTCCGCGTTGCTGAGCCTTCCGGCCATGGCAGGCGAACGCCAATGGACCGTGCTTTCCAGCGGCGATGGTGACCACACCCATGAGCGCTGGCAGGTAAGCGGGACGCGGTTGCGAACGCTTCCCGCGTTCGACCCGGCACGCGCCGAGCCGCCGCTGTCGGTGCATCAAGCTGCGGCGGCAGCACTGGCCCACGCGCGCCTACGTTATCCCGGCGATGACTTCGTGGTCTCCGAGGTAAGCCTGCAGCGGTTCGCCGCCGGCGCTGCGCCGCAGAGCGAGGACGCAGCGCGCGGCTGGGTGTACCTGGTCAGCCTCGACTACAACGCCAAGGGCTGGACCCAGATGGTGCCGGTGCTGCTGGATGGCAGCATCGTGCTGAGCGACAACGAGCAATTGTAGGATCGGGGCCTCATGCGGGCACGTCGATCTGCGCGCGCATCCGTACCGGAATGGATTTCGCCGCTGGCGTACCGCTGATCCGATCGTAGTAGTCCAGCGGCAGCAGGGGGTTCAGCTCCGGATAGTAGCCCGCCAGCGCCCCGCGCGGCATCGGGTAGTCAAGCACGGTCAGGCCTTCGATACGCCGCGTCACGCCGTCGTTGCTGATCGTTTCCAGGCTTACCAGGGCTTCCTTGCCGAGCCCGCGCGCCAGACGGTCCTCGATGTTCATGAACACCACCATGCGGTCGTTGTACACGCCCCGGTAGCGGTCGTTGTAGCTGTAGATGGTGGTGTTGTACTGGTCGTGCGAACGCACCGTGGCCAGCCGCAGCATCTCCGGGTCATCGACTACCGTGTTCACTTCCAGGCCCGGCATGACGAGGATGTTGGCCTTGCCGTTCGGGGTCGGCCACACGCGCCTGCGCGGCGGAATATCCAGGTGGAAACCGTGCAGTGCCTGGATGCGCTCGTTGAAGCCGGCATAGATGTCCGGATAGACGGCCGCGATCAGGTCGCGGATCGGGCCGTAATCATGCATGTACGCGGCCCAGTCCACCTTGCTGTCCGGCAACGTTGCCATCGCCATCCGGCAGACGATCTCCACCTCCGGCACCACGTGGTCGCTGGCCGGCTCCAGCACGCCGCGCGACGCCGTCACGTTGGACATCGCATCTTCGATGGTGACGAACTGCTCGCCCTTCGGCGTGCGGATCCACTCCGAGCGCGCCACCACCGGCAGGATCAGCGCGTCGCGACCGTGCACGAGATGCCCCCGGTTGAGCTTGGTGGCAATACCCACGGTCAGTTCCAGTCTGCGCATGGCCTGGTAGGCGCGCTCGGTATCGGGCACGGCATGGATGAAGTTGCCGCCCATGCCGATGAACACCTTGGCGCTGCCATCGAGCATCGCCGCAATCGACTCGACCACATGGTGGCCGTGCTCGCGCGGCGGATCGAAACCAAACACCTGCTGCACGCGATCCAGGTAGCGCGCCGTGGGCTTCTCATCGATGCCGACGGTGCGGTCGCCCTGCACGTTGGAATGGCCACGGATCGGACCGATACCCGCGCCCGGCTTGCCGAAATTACCGCGCAGCAACAGCAGGTTGGCCACCTGCTGCAGCAGCCGCGACCCCTGCTGGTGCTGGGTCAGGCCCATGCCATAGCAGATGACCGTCGCCTGCGAACGGATGTAGATCTCCGCGCAGCGCCGGATCTGTTCCTGTGCGATGCCCGACACCCGCACGATCTCATCCCAGTCCTGCGCCAGCACGTCCTCGCGCAGCGCCTCCAGGCCAACGGTGTGTTCGGCCAGGAAGGCATGATCCAGCACTGACTCACCCTGGGCTTCGCGCTCGAACATCACCTTCATCATGCCCTTGATCAGCGCAAGGTCGCCGCCGATGCGGACGTGCACGAACTCGCTGGTGATCTCGGTGGAACCGAACGTGGCCATCTGCACCACGTCCTGCGGTTCGGTGAAGCGGATCAGGGCACGCTCCGGCATCGGGTTGACCGCCACGATCGGCACGCCGCGCTTGCGCGCTTCCACCAGGTTGCTCATCATCCGCGGCGAGTTGGTGCCGGTGTTCTGGCCCATCACGAAGATCGCCTCGGCGTGCTCGAAGTCGTCCAGCACGATGGTGCCCTTGCCCACGCCGATCACTGGTGGCAGGCCACGGCTGGTCGGCTCGTGGCACATGTTCGAGCAGTCCGGGAAGTTGTTGGTACCGAACTCGCGCACGAAGATCGAATACAGGAACGCCGCCTCGTTGGGCGTGCGGCCGGAGGTGTAGAACTCGGCCTGGTTGGGGTTGTCCAGCGCCTGCAGATGACGGCCGATCAGCGCGAACGCCTCGTTCCATTCGCAGGGCACGTAGTGATCGGTGGCGGCGTCATAGCGCATCGGCTCGGTCAGCCGGCCCTGCTGCTCCAACCAGCAATCGGTCTGCGCCATCAGCTCGGTGACGGTGTGCTGGGCGAACAGCTCACGGGTCACCCGGTGCTGGGTCGCTTCCCAGGCCAGGGCCTTGGCACCGTTCTCGCAGAATTCCAGCTTCTTGCGGTGGTCGGCATCGGGGAAGGCGCAGCTGGGGCATTTGAATCCGCCCGGCTGGTTCATCGCCAGCAGCGCCTTGGATCCTTTGCCGATCACGCTCTGCTGCAGCAGCACCTTGGCGGTCGCACCGGCGGCCCCCCAGCCGCCTGCCGGTTGGTTGTAAGGCTTGTAACGCGGCGGCTTCTGTTCGGACATGGTCGGGAACCTGCGTTGGTGGAGTGCCTGCCTGCAGTGCCGGGCTCGCGCCCGGCTGCCGTGGCCAGTCAAGCACACCGGCAACCCCAGCGCCATGGCCCGGCCCGGGTACAGCAGGCTGCCATGGCAACGGTTACCGCCGCGTCTTCACTGGATGGCTGCGCTATCCTCCGGGCGTAGCCTGCCCTTCTGCTTTGCCCAGGATGTGCCGCATGCCCGGATCGACGCTGCCTTCGCCCCCGCCCGTCGGCACGGCCCTGCGCACGCTGCAACGCTGGCGCAGCGCGGGGCAGGAGCAACGGGTCGATACGATCGCCGAAGAAGTACCGGTGGCGATGCGTTACAACGGCGCGGCCTTCGCGGTGATGATGGCCACGCCATGCGACCTGGAGGATTTCGCGCTGGGCTTCTCGCTCAGCGAAGGGTTGATCGAGCTTCCTGACCAGTTGCTGTCCATCCAGGTGCAGCCACAACTGGAGGGCATCGAGCTGAATATGAGCGTGTCCGCCGACGCCCCCGGCGCCGCACTGGATCCTGACAACGGGCGCCTGCTGCCGGGTCGCGGCGGCTGTGGGTTGTGCGGTGCACGCCAGCTGGAGGACGTGCTGCGTCCACTGCCTCCGGTAAAGGACCGCCGCACGTATCAGACGGCTGCACTGCAGCGGGCATTGGCTGGGCTGGCCCTACGCCAGCCGATGAATGCTGCCAGTGGTTCGACCCATGCAGCGGCCTGGGCCGATGCCAGTGGCCGCATCGGCTGGGTGCGCGAAGACGTCGGCCGCCACAATGCGCTGGACAAGCTGATCGGTGCACTGCACCACAACGAACACAGCATCGATGGCGGCCTGCTGGTGGTATCCAGCCGTGCCAGCTACGAAATGGTCAGCAAGGCAGCGCGCGCCGGTGCCAGCGTACTGGCCGCCGTCTCGGCCCCCACTGCGCTGGCCATCGACTTGGCCCGCAGTGCCGGCCTGTGCCTGGTCGGCTTCGCCCGCGAAGAAGGCTTCAACGTGTATACCCACCCGGAGCGGCTGCAGGGGGATGGCCTGCACGGGCATCCGCCTGCCTGACGGGTGCCCTCAGCGGATGGACTGGCTGCTACGCCTTGCGGGACCGCTCGGGAGAGAGCAGCCCGCCGATCCGTTCGGTCACCTGTGCGCGCACGTTCTCGTCCAGCTGGCCTTCGTACATGGCCTCGTAGATCCACAGGCCATCGGCGGCCAACCGCGCCACGAAATTATCCAGCGCCGCCGGGTCGTCGCTGCCGGCGGCCGGTGGCGAAGGCGCCCAGCGCTGCACCACCGGTGCCCACGGCCGCTCGCTGGGGAATTCGGGGTCCACCGAGTCCAGCATGAACATCAGCTCGGCCCGGGTGGCACTCTGCGCCGACACACGCACGAAGGTCTGGTAGCGCTCCAGCGTAGTGGCCTCGCCGGCCGACTTGCCCAGCAGCGCCTCCATCGATGCTTCCCAGCTCTGCACCAGGTGCTCGTCGATGCCGCGCAGCAACGCTTCGCGCGAAGGAAAGTGGTACAGCAGGCCTCCACGGGTCAACTGCGCCTCGGCCGCCACCGATTCAAAGGTGACCGCACGCACCCCGTCGCGGTTGATCACGCTGACGGCGGCGTCGAGGATGCGCTCGCGCTTGCTGGTTCTCATGCCGTTATTTTACGCGATCGGCGGCGCCGTCGCGGCCGCCGGCGCGTCCACGCAGCAGGCGCGCGATGATCACCGCGCCGGCCGCCAGCACCGCACTGATCACCAGCAGCACGATCTGGTAACCGCGATCGTAGGCCGCGGTGGCCAGCGCGAACCACTCGCCCAGCCCCACCTCACGCGCCACGTGCAGCGCCTGGGTGAAGCCCTCGCGCGCGGCGGCGGGAATACCCGAAGACTCCGGCAGGAACGCGCCGTACATCGCAGCGCTCAGGCTGCCCAGCAGCGCGACGGCCAGCAGGCCGCCGAACTCGTAGGACACTTCCTCCACCGACGAGGCCATGCCCGCACGATGCGGCGGCACGTTGTTGAGGATGGCGGTGGACGCCACCGAGATGGCAGCACCCATGCCGAAGCCGGTGATCGCCATGCCGGCCACCACCCAGCCCAGCCCATGCGGGAAGCCCAGCGCCACCACGCCCACACCTACCGCACCGGCCGCAAGACCGCCGCAGATCAGCGGACGCAGGCCGACGCGATGCAGCACGCTGCCGCCCAGCAACGCGCTGGGCAGGCTGCCCAGCGCCGCCACCGATACCAGCAGGCCCGCCTGCAACGGGCTGAGGCCGGCCACCAGCTGGAAACGCTGGGTGGTGAGCAGCTGCAGCCCGGCCATCGCAAACAGGGTGAACACCGCCGACAGGGTGCCGGCAAGGAAGGCCGGATTGCGGAAGATGGCGAAATCCAGCAGCGGATAAGGCAGCTGCTGCTGGCGGCGGCTGAAGGCGATGCCGGAGATGATCGCCAGCAGCAGCGAGACCGCGCCCACGCTGTACGAGGGCGGCGTGGCGATCAGCGACTTGATCGCCAGTACCAGGCCCGACAGCGCGGCCAGTGCCAGCAGCGAGGACAGCAGGTCCCATGGGCGGGTGCTGTCGCGCTGCCCTTCCGGCGCCAGCAGCAGGGTCGCGATGAAAGCGACCACCACCACCGGCACGTTGATGAGGAACACCGAGCCCCACCAGAAGTGCTGCAGCAGCAAGCCACCGATGATCGGCCCCAGCGCCGCACCGACGATGGCCACCGAACCCCAGATCGCGATGGCGATGTTGCGCTCGCGTTCTTCATGGAAGCTGAGCCCGATCAAGGCCAGCGTGGCCGGCATCATCGCCGCCGCACCCACGGCGAGGAAGGCACGCGCGGCGATCAGCTGCCCTGCGGTTGCAGAGAACGCCGCTGCCAACGAGGCGATGCCGAACACCACCAGCCCGACCAGGAACATCCGGCGATGGCCGATGCGGTCGCCCAGGGTGCCCGCCCCCAGCAGCAGGCCGGCCATCACCAGCGGGTAGGCGTTGATGATCCACAGCGCCTGCCCGGCACTGGCCGACAGCTCCTCGGTCAGGGTCGGCAGCGCGGTATACAGCACCGAGTTGTCCAGCGTGACCAGCAGCAGGCCGGCGGCAACGGTGAACAGCAGCGACCAGCGTCGGGCGCGCGACAGGGACGGAGCACCGTCCAAGGGCTGGGAGAGAGCCATGGGAACCTGGATGGGGAAGGAGTACATCCATAACTATACAGGACATCCTGTATAGTTATGAGGCTGCCAGTGAGACCCATTCAGCTGCCGGGAGGCGCAATGCTCCCTGCCTCATGACCCGGGGCCTACCTGCACTCCGCAGGCAAGGCAGCGACCGCCTGCACGATCGGGTCCTGCATGGCGCGTCCCACTGCGGCATCCAGCTCCCCCTGCAGATGGCCGTGCTGGCGCTGCATCTCCTCTTCGCACAGCGCACGCACCCGCGCGCGGGCGTTGCTGCGCAGCGTGCTGCAGCGCCAATCGCCCCCTCCGAGCGGCAGCACCGAATAGACCACGCTGTTGCAGGCGTTGCCGGCGCGTTCCGCCAACGGACGCGCGCCGAAGTCACGCGGCACACTGCTGCGCTGCGGATCGAAATAGCTGTCCGGGAAGGTGCGCGCGTACTGTTCAATGTCCACCTCGATAGTGCCGCCTTCGCCTGCCGGCACGCGCAGTGGCTGACCGCAGCCGGTGGCGTCGGCGCGGTGTTGGATGTACTGGTAGATGGGTCGGTCCAGGCTCGCATCCTGCGCGGTCACGGCGCTGACCGCCGCCAGCACCGGCAGCGACGCACGATTGGCCATGCGCGCCAGCACTCCCGCCTGCGCGGGTTCGCAGCGGTCGCGCAGTGTCGCCACCAGCAGGAACAGCAGGTCATCACGAAAGGCCTTGTCGGCCGCCAGGTGATGTTCGATGCGTGCCTGCGCTTCCGCCACTGGTGCGGGAAATGCAACGGCCGGTGGCGAGGGCGCGTGCGTTGCGTTCCACAGCAGCGCCACCCCGGTGCCTGCCAGCAGCAACACCACCATCAGCAGCGCGACGGTGCGTGCGCGGAGCCTCGTCATCGGGTGCTCGTCATCGGTTGATCGCGGAAAGCGTCGCTGCGGCAGCGTCATAGGACGCGCTGGCGATATCCGCCTCGAAGTGCTTCACCTGCAGGCGCCCTGACAGCCGGTAGGGATCCCACAGCGCGCCCATCGTGATGGGGCTGGCCAGGGTGACATGGATGATCTGGTTCGGCGGTGGCGGCGGCACGTGGATGCACGCGCCATAGAACGGCACGAACAGCAGTTCGTCCACCTGCCCGGCGTCGTTCATCGCCAGCGGCACCACATAGCCATCCAGGTCCAGCGCACGTCCGTCCACGCCATCGACCACCGCCGACGAGCCGAACTGCTGCGCACGTAGCGGGCTGGAGTGATCGATGGCCTGCCCAGGCAGCGAGCCCGAACCCGTATCGTCGATCAAGCCCCCCACCCCGTCCATGCCATTGCCACGCGACAGCCCGATCTGCGGCGGTGGACGCTGGAAGCTGTCCTCTTCGGGCATCAGCGCGTCCCAGCGGTCGATAACTGCAGACGCCGCCGCCGGCGACGCAGCGCCATTGCTGGCCTGTGGCGGTGGGACGTCCACGGCGGGCCGGCCACAACTGGCCAGCAGTACAGCGGCAAGCACACCGCCAAGCAGCTTCGCGCTACGGTTCATAAGGCCTCAGTTCGGCGTCGGCCATGCTGTAGGCGGAGCCGGCAAGATCATCGTCCACCCGCTCGGCGCGCAGCACGCCTGCCAGGAAGAACGGCGAATACATGTCGGGCATGGCGATCGGCCGCGGCAGCACCACATGCACGATCTGGTTCGGTGGCGGCGGTGGCACGTGGATGCACGCGCCGTAGTACGGCACGAACAGGAATTCGACCAGTCGGCCGTCTGCCGCGTTGGCCAAAGGCACCACGTAGCCCGGCAACCGCACTGCGCGATCCAGTACCGCGTCCACCGTACGGAACGTACCGAACTGGGCCATGCGCCGGTTGCCGTTGTGCTGCACCTCCGGCCCCTCACCGCGCTCGAGTGCTGCCAGTTCATCGCTGGGCAGCATCTGCAACCAGTCCAGTTCCTGCTCGCTTTGCGTGCCAGCATTGCTCTGTACCGGCGACGGCGGCAGCGCCTGCACACCGGTATCGGTCGGCCGCGTGCAGGCGGCCAGCAGCATTGCCGCAGCCAGCAGCAACCAGCGCACGCCCGCGCTCACGACGCAGGCGCCAGGCCATCGGCCAGGGTGCGCCGGTAGGCCAGCAGCGCAGGCAGCAGGCCGGCAACCGCGCTGATCAGCAGCACGCCGCCCACCCAGGCCAGTTCGCGCGCGTCCGGCCAGACGTGGGTGATCGACAGACCGAAATTGGCCAGCGCCCAGCTGCGCCCGGCCGCGCTGGCACAGGTCAGCACCGCCAGCGCCAACGCGCAGGCCATTGCTGCAGTGGCCACGGCCTCAACGACCAGCAGGCAGGCCACATAGGCCGGGCGCGCACCGGTGGCGCGCAGCACCGCCATCTCACGGCGGCGTTCCTGCAGCGTCGATACCAGCAGCGCCATCAGTGACACCATGCCCAGCAGCACCACCATCGCACTGATCAGCTGCAGCGCGCGCTCGGCAGTGCCCAGCGACTGCCATAGCTGCTGCAACGTCACGCCGGGCAGGATCGCCTGCAGTGCTTCGTCTGGATACTCATTGATGCTGCGCTGCACGCCGAAGGTGGCGATCCGCGAGTTCAGCCCGAGCATGAAGGCGGTGATGCTGGTCGGGGTCAGATCAAGCTGCCGTGCCTGTTCTGCGCTGACATGCTGGCTGCGCAACTGCACGCCGGAGCGCCAATCGACATGGATCGCTTCGATCGCCGGCAATGACACCAGCACGGACGAATCCACCGGCGTGCCGGTACGCTGCAGGATGCCGACCACGCGGAACGGCTTGTCGGCATGCGTGGCCAGCGTTACCGCACCAGTGCCATGGGCCAGCACGATCTCAGTGCCCAGGCCGATGCGCGCGGCCTGCGCAACTTCAGCGCCGACCACCGCGTCATACAGGTCGTCGAACGGCTGGCCCTGCGCGAATGCCAGCGCATGCCCTGCGCCATGCCGGTAATGTTCGAAATAACCGGCGGTGGTGCCGATCACCCGATAGCCACGCCAGGAATCGCCCAGCGACAGCGGCACCGCCCATTTCACCTGCGGCAGCGCGGACAGTTCCTGGTAGGACTGCCAGGACACGTTGTTGGTCGGGTCGCCGATGTGAAACACCGAGTACAGCAGCAGGTTCACCGGCCCCGAGCGTGCGCCCACGATCAGGTCCGTACCCGAGACGATGCTGGCAAAGCCTTCGTGGGCCTGCGTGCGGATGCGCTCCACGCCCAGCAGCAGGACCACGCTCAGGGCGATGACCAGCACGGTCAGGCTCACGCTCAAGGCGCGGCTGCGCAGGCTGGCCCAGGCCAACTCAAACATGTGCACCCCCTGCCCGGTTCAGATCACCCAGCGACACCACCTGGTCGAACAACGGCTGCAGGCGGTCATCGTGGCTGACCACCAGCGCGGTGGTGCCAGCGGCGCGGCACTGCGCGGACATCAGCTGCACGAACGCCGTGGCCGCTTCGGGATCCAGCGCCGAGGTCGGTTCGTCGGCCAGCAGTACCGCCGGGCGACCGATCAGGGCACGGGCAGCGGCAACGCGCTGCTGCTGGCCGACGCTGAGCGTGCCTGCCGCGCGCGGCATCAGTGCCGGATCGAGCTGCAGCGCACGCAGCAGGCGCGCGATTTCCGCGTCCAGCCCACCTTCAATGCGCGCGTTGCGCAATGGCGAAAAGCGCACGCCCAGGGCGATGTTGTTGCGCACGCTCAGGAACGGCAGCAGGTTGAACTGCTGGAAGATCACGCCCAGCTGGTCGGCACGGAAACGATCGCGCGCGGCGGCACCGAGCGTGTTCACCCGATGGCCGGCAACCCGGATGCTGCCGCTGGCCGGCAGCAGAATGCCCGCCAGCAGGCCCAGCAGCGTGCTCTTGCCCGAGCCGCTGGTCCCGCGCAGCAGCACGCTGCTGCCTGCGCGCACCTGCAGCTGTGCGATGTCCAGCACTGCACGGCCTGCGTAGCCGAACTGCACGCCCTGCAGGTCGATGATGGCATCGTCGTTCATGGCGCCAGCGGCACCCGCAGGCTGCCAGCAGTAACCACGCTGCGGCCTTGCCCGGTCGATGTTGCGGTGTTGACGATCACCTCGTGCAGCCCCGGAAACAGCGTAGGCAGCGGCAATGCCAGCCCGCGCAGTGCTGCCGGGTTGGCGCAGTGGTAGCGCAGTGCGGCGGTGAATCCAGCGTGCGTGTGCTGGCCTGGCTGTGCTGCCACAGCCACTGGCGCAAAGCCCTCCGCCGTCGCCTCGGCATGGTCCAACCGGCACTGCGCAGCGGTCGGCAACGTGACCCAGCTGCCGCTCTGCAGGATCGATCGCGCCCGCGCCAATGCGGCCTGTTCGCGGCTGTCGGCCGGCGGTCGCTCGAAATCGAGGATGCCGATGCCGGGCGCACGCAGTGCCAGTTCCAGCGTTCCCTGGTCCACGGCCAGATCGACATCGGCCTGGCCATGGACATGAGCACCGTGATGGCGCACGTCGTGGGCGTTCGCAGAATGGGCAGCAAGCAGCAGCAGAAGGGCGGCAGAACGTTTCATCGGGCGGCTCCGTATTGTTACTATGTAACATTATGGACCACATCCCGATCTCGCCCGCAAGGGCCCGCACCCAACCGCCAGCTTCGGCACGCTGGCATCCCCGTTTCGATCTGGCAGGCGCATGGCTGTCGCTGGCCTGTGCCGCGCATTGCGTGGCCCTGCCCCTGCTGCTGGCCTTCACGCCGGCGGCGATGATGGCGCTGCGCTCGTTCCAGCACCCTGGCCATGGCGCGATGACCGCACTGCTGGTGATGTCGCGCTGGGAATGGCTGTTCGCGCTGCTGGCCTCGTCGATCGCCCTGCTCAGCACCGCCGCCGGCCAGCGCCGCCATCGACGCGCCCTGCCGCTGTGCGTGGCCCTGGCAGGCGCGATCCTGTTGCTGTCCGCCTCGCTGTACCTGCCGTTGAATGAATCGCTGCTCTGGCACGGCGCTGCCACCGCCTGTGGTGGGGTGATGCTGGCCACCGCACATCTGCGCAACCGGCGGGCCCTGCGGCCCGCCGGCTGATGCCCGCTCACAAGCGGCGGCCTAGCGCGGGCTGTCCGCCGGCCACCAGGACGCTATTCGTCGAACGGGCGTTGACCCAGCGTCTGCGTCACGTGGTCGACGAAACAGGTGATGCGCGCGGCCAGCGCGGTGTTGCGGTAGTACACCGCGTTGATCGGCTGGCGGACCTCCTGGGTCTGCTTGGCGAACAGCTGTACCAGGCGCCCCTCGCGCCGGTCCTGGCGGGTCAGGAAATCGGACAGGCAGGCGATGCCCAGCCCGTTCACCGCCATCTGCCGCAGCGTTTCTCCGCTGGAAGATGCAATGGCCGGCTGGATCACCAATGGACCGCCATCGGCGTCGGGCAGCGGCCACTCGTTGAGTGAACCCGGATGGGTGAAACCCAGCAGCGCGTGCGCGCGCAGCTGCGCAATGCGGGTGGGCGTACCGTACTGCCGCAGGTACTCCGGGCTGGCGACCACGCGGATGCGGCTGTGGCCGATCGGCCGCGCATGCAGGGTGGAATCGCGCAGCACGCCGATGCGGAACGCCACGTCGGTGCGTTTCTCGATCAGGTCGGTGATGCCCTCGTTGGAGTTCAGCTCCAACTGCACCTGCGGATAGCGCTCGCGGAAGCCGGCCAGCAGCGGCACGATCACGTGCAGCATGAACGGCGTGGCCGCATCCACCCGCAATCGCCCTACCGGTTGTTGCCGGCGCGCCGCCATCTGTTCCTCGGCTTCGTCCACCGTGGCCAGGATCGTGCGCGCGTATTCCAGGAACGCCGCGCCCTCTTCGGTCAGCTCCAGCCGTCGCGTGGTCCGCCGCAGCAGCGTGGTCTGCAGCTTGTCCTCCAAGCGCGCCAGGGTGCGGCTGGTGGCCGAGATGGTCAGTCCCAGCACCTCGGCGGCGGCGGTGATCGAGCCGCTGTCGACCACGGCGACAAACGCCTTCAGCTCATCCAGGGTGGTTTTCATTCTTTACCTCGGCGCAAAAGCATTTCCCGTATACACGGCTTAATCTGCAAATGTAAAGCGACCAGACTGGCCCCCATCGGAGCACGCCGCTCCCTACCCAGCTGGAGTTCCCATGAGCCTTCCTTCCTTTGGCGTCGGCACGTTCCGCCTGACCGGCCAGACCGTCATCGATTCAGTGCGCAACGCCCTCGAGCTCGGCTATCGCGCCATCGACACCGCGCAGATCTACGGCAATGAAGCCGAGGTCGGCCAGGCAATCGCCGAATCCGGTGTACCGCGCGACGAACTGTTCATCACCACCAAGATCTGGGTCGACAACCATGCCGCCGACAGACTGCTGCCGAGCCTGCGCGAGAGCCTGGCCAAGCTGCGCACCGACCATGTCGACCTGCTGCTGATCCACTGGCCGGCACCGGGCAGCACGGTCGCGCTGCGCGAGTACATGACCGCACTGGCCGAAGCAAAGACGCTGGGCCTGACCCGGCATATCGGCGTATCCAACTTCAACATCGAACTGACCCGCCAGGCCATCGCCGTAGTTGGCCAGGGCCAGATCGCCACCAACCAGATCGAACTCAGCCCCTATCTGCAGAACCCGGCATTGACCGCTTTCCTGCAGGAACAGGGCATCGCGGTGACCTCCTACATGACCCTGGCCTACGGCAAGGTACTGAAGGACCCGGTGCTGGCCGCCATCGCTGACAAGCACCAGGCCACGGTGGCCCAGGTCGCACTGGCCTGGGCGCTGCAGCTGGGTTACGCCGTCATTCCTTCCTCGACCAAGCGCGAAAACCTGGCCAGCAACCTGCTTGCCCGCGAGCTGCAGCTGGATGCCGAAGACATGGCTGCGATCGCCGCACTTGAACGCAACGGCCGCGAAGTCGACCCGCCGGGCCTGGCGCCTGCCTGGGACTGAGGAGCACGCGCTGATGGCTACTGCGTTGACACGACTGCAGGCGGGCGGCTTCAGCATTGGCATTGAAGCGCCGCTGGACAACGACTGGACGCCGCTGGGCGAACAGGCACGACGCATTGCGCGCCGCCTGCCGGGCGAACCGGACCTGCAGCAGCACGCCGACCTTGCCAGGCTGGCCGACCGCCTCGGCTTCCGTGCGCTGTGGGTGCGCGACGTGCCGGTGTACGACCCGGCATTCGGCGATGCCGCGCAGGTGTTCGAAGTGTTCACCTATCTCGGCTACCTGGCCGGCATCACCGAAGAGATCCTGTTGGGGACCGGCGCGGTGGTGCTGCCGATCCGCGAACCTCTGCTGACGTTGAAGTCGGCACGCAGCGTACAGCAGCTCAGTGGCGATCGCCTGCTGCTGGGCGTTGCCAGCGGCGACCGGCCGGTGGAGTACCCGCTGTTCGGCCGCGACTTCGACACCCGTGGCACGCGCT
Organism: Stenotrophomonas sp. RIT309; assembly: GCF_000632045.1. Classification (NCBI taxonomy): domain Bacteria; kingdom Pseudomonadati; phylum Pseudomonadota; class Gammaproteobacteria; order Lysobacterales; family Lysobacteraceae; genus Stenotrophomonas; species Stenotrophomonas sp. RIT309. The sequence continues at coordinate 82,551 of NZ_JFYS01000001.1, read as the reverse complement.
TCCGCGAGCAGATCGGGCTGCTGCGCGAAGGCACCGCTGCACGACTGCCGCAGGGGTTGGAAGTACTGCCTGCCGATGGTCGGGCGCTGCCGCTGCTGGTGGCCGGCCTGGCGCAGCAGCAGCCGGCCTGGATCGGCGCACATATGGACGGCTGCCTGGCTTACCCCGGCACGCCCCAGGAACATGCCCACCGCGTGGCGGCGTGGCGCGCGGTAGCCGGCAACAAACCCTATGCAAGCTTCATCCACCTGGATCTGCTGGAACGGGCCGACGCACCGCTGCAGCGTTGGCGCTTCGGCCTGCGCGGCGGCCGCAATGCGCTGCTGGCCGAACTGCAGGCGATGCAGGCCGCCGGCGTCGATCACATCGGCCTGCAGTTCCGCCGCAACGAACGGCCTTTGGCCGACACCTTCCACGAAATCGCCGAGTACGTGCTGCCGCAGTTCGCGGCGCATGCGTGACCGGCACTGGAGCCCCGCAATGAACATCACCTCCCTGGCCCTGCTTGCACTGGCCTCGCTCCCGCTGCCCTCCGCCGCTCTCGCTGCGGACTGGTATCCCTCGGTATACGGCGCCAACGATGAGATCGGCGCGGCCAACCTGCTCACCGCCGATGTGGTCAAGCAGGCGGTGTCGCTGGTGAAGACCGGCAAGACGTATCCGCTGGCGGTACCGGTGGACAAGAACCTGCCCGCCTTTCGCCATCGCAGCTTCCGCCTGTACAACGTGCAGGTCGGGCAACAGGCCGGCAAGTCATTGGGCCCGAACAGATTCACCTTCAACGATGAACTGGTGAACGCCTGGACCGGTGTCGGCACCCAGCTCAACGGCATTGGCCACATCGGCATCGACAACGTCTACTACAACGGCAACAAGGCCGCCGACTTCGTCAGCGTCGATGGCGTGCGCAGGCTGGGCGTGGAGAAGGTGCCGCCGCTGGTCACACGCGGCGTGGTGCTGGACATGACCGCGTACTACGGCAAGGCCATCGTGCCCGGCGGCACCGAGTTCAGCGTCGCCGACATCCAGGCCGTGCTGAAGCAGCAGCACCTGACCCTGCGCAAGGGCGATGTGGTGCTGTTCAACACCGGCTGGCTGGAGCTGATCGGCAAGGACAACACGCAGTTCCTGGAGGTCGAGCCGGGCATCGGCATGGACGCGGCGAAGTGGCTGGCCGACCAGGGCATCGTCGCCTTCGGCGGTGACACCTGGGCCTCGGAGGTCTACCCCAATCCGCACGGCGCCGACGAGTTCCCGGTGAACCAGTACATGCTGGCCAAGCGCGGCATCTACAACCTGGAACTGATCGACAGCCGCGCGCTGGTGCGCGACAAGGCCTGGGAATTCCTGTTCGTGCTCGGCCAGCCGCTGTACGTCGGCTCGACCCAGGTCAACATCAACCCAGTGGCGATCCGATGAGCGACGCCCCGCCGATGTTTGCCGGTCGCCGGTTCCGGGTCAGCTATGACCGCCTGGCCGCCGACAACCGCTACAGCGCTGATGGCCATCGCGTGCACTACGCCATCGTCTCCGGTATCTATGCCGGTGCCCACGGCGAAGCCAGCTGCGAGTGGCGGCAGGTTACCGAGGGCATCTATGCCATTTCCTGGCAGGAAGCCGACGGTGCCACCGTGGTGCACGTCGATGACTTCCTGCACGGCCATTCGCTGGCGTGGTTCACCGCCACCGACGGCCGCTTCCACCACATGCAGGGCACGCTGCAGGCGCTGCCCCCGCACGACTGAATGTCCCTTCCCCACGAGATTCCCATGCGACTTTCCATTCCCTCGCCCATCGGCTTCGGCACCGCACCGTTGGGCAACATGTACCGCAACATTCCCCAGCAGGAGGCGCTGGATACCGTCGAGGCAGCCTGGCAGCAGGGCATCCGCTACTTCGACGCCGCACCGCTGTACGGCGCTGGCCTGGCCGAACTGCGCCTGGGCGAGGCCCTGCAGCGTCACGACCGTGATGCCTATGTACTGAGCAGCAAGGTCGGCCGCCGTGTGCTGGACGAGGTGGAAGACACCACCCGGCGTGACCTTGGTGAGAAAGGCGGCCTGTTCGAGCATGGCCTGCCCAACCGCATCGTCTACGACTACAGCGCTGACGGCACCCTGCGCGCGATCGAGGAGAGCCTGCAGCGCCTGCGTACCGATCGCCTGGACATCGTCTGGATCCATGATCCGGCGCGTGACTTCCATGGCGATGCCTGGAAGGAGGTCTTCCAGCAGGCGATGGACGGGGCCGCCGTGGCGCTCACCCGCCTGCGCGAGGAAGGTGTCATCAGGGCCTGGGGCTTGGGCGTCAACCGCGTGCAGCCCTGCGAGATGGCGCTGCAGCAGGCCGACCCGGATGGCTTCCTGATTGCCGGGCGCTACACCCTGCTCGACCACGAAGAGGCCCTGCAGCGGTTGATGCCGGACAGCGTTGCACGTGGCGTCGGCATCGTGGTCGGCGGGCCGTACAACTCCGGCATCCTTGCCGGCGGCGCGCATTACGAATACCAGACCGCCACGCCAGAGGTGCTGGCCCGCGTGCAGGCATTGCGCGACGTTGCGGCAGAACACCAGCTGGACCTGCGCGCCGCCGCGCTGCAGTTCTCGCTGGCGCACCCGGCAGTGGCAGCGGCGATTCCCGGTGCAAGCCGTCCCGAGCGCATCGCCGAGAACCTGGGGTTGGCCGGGGCGACGATTCCCACCGCGTTCTGGCAGGCATTGCGCGACCGCCAGCTGGTGTCATCGCACGCGCCGCTGCCCGGTCTGGGTTGAGCGGCAGGTCGGCGTCAGCCTGCGTGCTCGAACACAGCCGCCACCCAGTCGATGAACACCCGCAGCCGCGGCGATGGCGTACGGTTGCGCAGATAGACCAGGCTGACCGGGCTCGGTGTGGGTGGCATCCCGGGCAACAGCTCCAGCAACTGCCCGCGCGCGATGTAAGGGTCCATCCGGTAGCGCGGTGCCTGGATGATGCCCAACCCGGCCAACGCGGCACCGAGGAAGGCGTCGGCACCGGACACCCGCACGCGTGCCGGCAGCGGCACGTGGCGAACCTGCCCGCCCTGCTGGAACTCCAGCGGAATGAGCTGGCCGGTGGCGCTGGAACGGTAGCCGACCATCTGGTGTCCCGCCGCCAGCGACGCGATGCTCTCCGGCCGCCCGTGTGCCTGTACGTAAGCGGGCGACGCCACCGTGACCTCGCGCAGCAACGCCAGGCGCCGTGCGGCCAGATCGCTGTCGGCCAGGGTTCCCACGCGGATGGCCCCGTCCACCCCCTCGCGCAGCAGGTCGACATAGCGGTCGCCTTCGCTGACCTCCAGTTCGATGTTCGGGTACCGCTGCAGGAAATCCGGCAGATGCGGAAACAACAGGTGGCGCCCCAGCGTACCGTGCACCTCGATGCGCAGCGGCCCGCGTGGCGGCACGTCACGGAACGCGGCTTCGGCATCGTCCATGTCCGCGATCAGGCGCAGACAGCGGCCGTAGAAGGCCTCGCCTTCCAGCGTCGGCACCACCACGCGCGTGGTCCGGTGCAGCAGGCGCACACCCAGACGCTGCTCCAGTGCTTTGATCGCGTCGGTCACCGTGGCCCGCGGCAGCCCCAGGTCTTCGGCGGCACGGCTGAAGCTGCGGCGCTCGACGATCCGCACGAACGCACGCAGGGCGGTGAATCTGTCCATTATTCGGGCGACCGGATGATGTTTCCGGATTATCCATGATTATCCGCGACGGCGGAGAGACCAAGATGGCCGTGCGCCATGCCGGCGCGCCCTTCTGGAATCTGCCATGACCTCCTCTGCTTCCCGCTCTGTCGCCCTGGTCACCGGGGGCTCCCGTGGCATCGGCGCGGCCATCTCGCGCCGTCTGGCCGCCGACGGCCATGCCGTGGTGATCAACTATGCCGGGCGCCGTGATGAGGCCGAAACACTGGCTGCCGAATTGACCGCCAGCGGAGGGCACGCCATCGCCCTGCAGGCCGATGTCGCCGACCCGCAGGCCGTGCACGCGCTGTTCGACGCCATCGATGCACGCTTCGGTGGCATCGATGTGGTGGTCAACAGTGCCGGCGTGCTGCAGTTGGCCGCACTGGCCGACAGCGATGATGCCCTGTTCGACCGTGTGATCGGCATCAACCTCAAGGGTGCATTCAATGTGCTGCGCGAGGCCGCGCGGCGCGTGCGCGACGGTGGTCGCATCGTCACCCTGTCCACCAGCGTGGTTGGCATCAAGCTGGAAAACTACAGCGTGTATGCCGCCAGCAAGGCCGCGGTGGAGACCATGGGCGCGATTCTCAGCAAGGAACTGCGTGGGCGCGGCATCACCGTGAACGCGGTGGCGCCCGGGCCGACCGCCACCGATCTGTTCCTGGACGGGAAGTCGCCGGAACTGATCGATCGGCTGGCGAAGATGAATCCGTTGGAGCGGCTGGGTACGCCGGAAGACATCGCCGGCGCGGTAGCGTTCCTGGCCGGTGCCGATGGCGGCTGGATCAATGGCCAGGTGCTGCGGGCCAATGGTGGTATGGTGTAGCAGCGTGCCAACCAAGGTTGGCATCTACCAGATCACGCCACATCGGTAGTCGCCCACCATGGGGCGCGCGCGGCATGCCAACCAAGGTTGGCACCTACCAGATCACGCCACATCGGTAGTCGCCCACCTTGGTGGGCGCGTGGCATGCCAACCAAGGTTGGCACCTACCAGATCATGCCACATCGGTAGTCGCCCACCTTGGTGGGCGCGTGGCATGCCAACCAAGGTTGGCACCTACCAGATCACGCCACATCGGTAGTCGCCCACCTTGGTGGGCGCGCGGCATGCCAACCAAGGTTGGCATCTACCAAGGGTGCCTCAATGCGGTGTGCGCGGTTCCGGTAGACGCCAACCTTGGTTGGCGCCGCCCCTCAACCGCCGGGCATGGCCCGGCGCTACCGTGGGTGTTACCGGCTCATCGAATACGGTGCCTGCGCTCCCTGCCCCGGCCAGTCCTTGTTCGGTTCGGCCTGCATGGTGAAGTGCAGCTCGCCACCGGCCAGGATCTCATCATGGCGCAGGAACGTGCGCTGCAACGGCGTGCCGTTGAGGGTCACGCTGCCGACATAGGTGTGCTTGTCGTCCAGCCCTTCGGCCACGATGGTGAAGGTCTTGCCGTTGGGCAGCCGCATTGCGGTCTTCGGCAGGAACGGGCGGCCGAGGATGTACTCGCCCGAGCCCGGCGCTACCGGGTAGAAACCCAGCGCGGTGAACACGTACCACGCCGACATCTGGCCCACGTCATCATTGCCGGCCAGGCCATCGGGACGATCGGCATACTGCGTGTCCATGATCTGCTTCAGGCGTGCCTGCGTGCGCCACGGCTGGCCGGCATGCGAGTACAGGTAGGCCACGTGGTGGCTGGGCTCGTTGCCATGCGCATACCAGCCGATCAGGCCGGTGATGTCTTCCATGTGCTCGAAGATGGCCGGATCGACCTTCGCGTTGAACACTTCATCCAGGCGCGCCAGCAGTCTGTCGCTGCCACCATGCGCTGCGGCAAGGCCGGCCACATCCTGCGGCACGTACCATGAGTACTGCCAGGCATTGCCTTCGGTGTAGTCGGTGCCGTAGCCACTGGCGCTGGGGTCGAACGGCGTACGGAAGCTGCCATCGCGTTTGCGCGCACGCATGAAGCCGGTGTCCTTGTCGAAGGCGTTGCGCCAGTTGCCCGCGCGCTTGTCGAAGGTTGCGGCCACATCGGTCTTGCCCATCGCCTGCGCCATGCGCGCGATGGTCCAGTCATCGAACGCGTATTCCAGCGTCTTGCTGGCTGCTTCACCCTCCTCGTCGATCGGCACGTAGCCCAGCTCACGGTACTGGGCGATGCCATCGTAAGGGCCGTAGTTGGCAGTCTGCACCATCGCCTTCAGGGCCTTGTCCGCGTCGAAGCCGCGAATACCCTTCACGTAGGCATCGGCGATCACCGGCACCGCGTGGTAGCCGATCATGCACCAGTCTTCCAGGCCATGGAACGACCACACCGGCAGCATGCCGTAGGGACTGTGCTCATGATGGGCCAGCATGGAATTGACGAAATCGCTGTTGCGCTTCTCCGGCTGCACCAGGGTCAGCAGCGGGTGCAGCGCCCGGTAGGTATCCCACAGCGAGAACGTCGAATAGTTCGTGTAGCCCTTGGCCTGGTGCACGGCGTTGTCAGCGCCGCGGTACTGGCCGTCGGCATCCATGAACAGCGTCGGCCCCAGCAGCGTGTGGTACAGCGCGGTGTACGCGCTGCGACGCGCGTGTTCCGGTGCGTCGATATCCAGCACCGACAACGCCTGCGTCCACTCCTGCTTCGCCTGCGCGCGCACACGGTCGAAATCGAAGTCGGCCACTTCGGCATCGAGGTTGGCGATGGCGCCCGCCTCGCTGACCGGCGAAATGGCCACCTTCACCACCAGCGGTGCATCCAGCTTGCCGAAGTCGAAGGTGCCCACCAGCTGCCGCCCCTCCATCTGTGCGCGCTGCGCCGGGTCCTTCTCGCCCGGGGGCGCAAAGCCCTTGTAGACGATGTCCTGTTCGGTGTTGTGCAGCGCGTGGCTGGCCAGCGGCCGCGAGAAGCGCATCGCGAAATACAGCTGGCGGCCGGCGGCCCAGCCACGCGTCTCGCGGAAGCCGGTGATGGTGCCATCGCCACGCACGCGTACCCGCGACCACAGGATCTTGCCCGGGTAGTCATACATGCTGGTACGCATGTCCAGCAGCACCTTGGCTTCGCTGCCCTTCGGGAACGCATAGCGATGCACGCCCACGCGGGCGCTGGTGGTCAGCTCGGCGCGCACCTTGTAGTCGTCCAGGGTGACCGCGTAATAGCCCGGTTCGGCCTTCTCGTCATCGTGGCGGAAACGCGAGGCGTAACCGCTGCGTGGCTTTTCGGGGTCGCCGCGCTCCAGGCCAGGGTTGCCGGTGAACGGCATCAGCAGGATATCGCCCAGGTCGGAATGACCGGTGCCGGAAAAGTGCGTGTGCGAGAAACCGACGATGCTGCTGTCGTCGTAACGGTAGCCCGCCGCCCAGCCGTAGGCCTTCTCGCGCGGCTGGATGCGCGTGTCCGGGCTGAGCTGGACCATGCCGAACGGCACCGTTGCGCCGGGGTAGGTATGCCCCTCACCGCCGGTGCCAATGAAGGGATCGACCGAGGCATAGGCCTTGTCGGCAGCGGTCCTGGCCGGGGCGGCCGCAGCCAGGCCGGAGGCGAACATCGCCGTGGCGGCGACAGCGATCAGGAGACGACGGTCCAGCGTGGGCATCGGCATTTGGATCGATTCAGGTGGTGGTCAGATCCTAGCACCGGGCTGGCGGTGTCGCATGCTGCAGTGCGGATGCCGCCTTCAACGCATGCATCTGCAACCGATTGGATGGATCGACACAGGAATTGAAGGGATGCTGCCAGGGCTGGCAGACCCATTTCGATGCGAATGCGTAAGCAATTGTCGGAATGGGCCCTAATGAAACAACTCAGCCCGTAAATGGAGACGTCCAGATGCAATGCCGGGTGGAACAGACCGCCAATGCGTGTGCAGGATATCCGCGCAGCGCGAACACCGCTGCCGGGTGTGGAACCCCGGAATGAGCTACGAGAGCTGCTTGCCGTGACTGCGGCGGGCGGTGCGCGGCGGCCGCATGGCCCTCCGGCTTTTCTCGTAGCTCAGCCGAAGTTCCAACCCCGCACCGCCCGCCACCCTTGCGGTGGCCACGTCCCCTCAAGGAGCCATCGCATGTCGCATGAACCGCCCATCCTGACCCCGGAAATGGAATCCCTGTTCTTCCGCATCGAGCACGCCCTGAACACCGCCGAGGGCATGGCGATGATGATCGGCGAGAACGAACCGGCCGACCCGCAGGCGCATCTGCGCCCGGGCTACAGCCTGCAGAAGATCACTGTTGCGATGATGGCGTTGAGCCAGCATGGCCGGCGATTGCTGCATGAACTGCGCGAGCAGCATGTGCGGGTGACGCTGCATTGAAGCGGACATCGCCGGGGAAATGAGCCGAGCGTGGCTCGGCTCCATGGAGGCCACTCAAGAGGCCACTCAATCGGGCAGCGCGCTTTGCAGTGTGGCGAGATCTGCCGCATCCACCGGCCGCACCACGCGCGCCACTTCCGTGCCATCACGCAACAGGATCACGGTGGGCCACAGCTTCACCTGGAACGAGCGGCCCAGCGGCTTGCCCTTGCCGTCTTCGATCTTCCAGTGCGGCAGATCATGTGCCTCGACGAAAGCCTGCAGTGCCGGTTGCGCGGCCTGGCAATGGCCGCACCACGGTGCACCGAATTCCAGCAACAGCCAACCGGCCTGCGCATCCACCTCCGCGCGGGCCGGCTCGGCTGCCACATGATCACGCATGAAGGGCATGCCGGTTACGCCTGCAGCGTGCGCTGGATGTCTTCCAGCGGCGCGTTGGTGAGATCCTTGGCGATGTCGGCCAGCAAGCGAGACTGCGTCTCCTTGTGCAGCAACGGACGGATGCGGCCCAGCGTGGTGGGATCGGCAATCAGCACCAGATGCGCATAACGGTTGTTGAGCGCGTCTTCATTGAGCTGCTCGGCCACCTGCTTGGCGAAGGTCGCCTCGTTGAGCTGCGAGATCGACATGTCCTTGGGCACCGCACCGGATGGCCCCTGACCGGACACACCCTGTTCGCTGATGTCCTGCAGGCGCAGCTCGCCTTCCTGTTTCAGGGTGAGCTTGTGCTCGTTGCCGACGTTGGTGAACACGCGGGCCGAGCCACCATCGGCGACGATAACCAGGGTGCCTTCGGGAATGCGACGGGTCATGCGTTACTCCTTGCGTTGGTTCGTGGCCACCGTAAAAGCCGTGGCGTGAGCGAGGCGAGCACAACATGTTCATTCGATGTGCGTGGGTCATGTGCATGAACAGGCATCATGGAACGCTGCGTTCGTACTGGCGCGATTCTCGGCACGCTCACACTGTAACCGTTATCATGAACGCATGATCGACATGACCCACTGCACGTCAGCACCTGTTGCTGGCCTGCGGGAAGCACTGCCGACCGGCGCTTCGCTTTCCATCATTGCCTCTCCCTCGCCTTTCCATCGCCTCGCGCTGGATCCCGGCGGATGACGCCTGCGGGCCCTGCCCCGCCTGTTCCCTGCGCCTGCCCCACCCGCGCGTGCGCTGACACGTAATCGGACCCATCCGTTCGTCCTGCATGTCGCTCTGCGTTCTGGCAGCGGGCAATGCGTGTTGCGTGCGCGGCGTTTCATCGCACACGCCTTTCGCCCCCTTCCGGGTCTTCCATCCGATGCCCCTGCGCCTGCTGCGCCAGCATCGCCGTTTCCGAATTCCGGGACATTCGTACCGCCCATTCCAACGCCATTTCCATTCTTCCAAGGGAGTCCCCATGCAGGACAACTCCGATGCCCATGCCCATTTCGGCTGGTTCAAACGCCGCCGCCATCTGAAGGTCGACGAGATCACCGTTGTCGACAAACCCATGCTCAAGCGCGCCGTCGGCGCCGCTGCACTGGGCAATGCGATGGAATGGTTCGACTTCGGTGTCTATGGCTATCTTGCCGTCACCATCGGCCAGGTGTTCTTTCCCTCCAGCAATCCCACCGCGCAGGTGATTGCCGCGTTCGCCACGTTCACGGTGGCCTTCCTGGTACGCCCGCTGGGCGGCATGGTCTTCGGGCCTCTGGGCGACCGCTACGGGCGCCAGAAGGTACTGGCCTTCACCATGATCATGATGGCATTGGGTACGTTCGCCATCGGCCTGATTCCCTCCTATGAACGCATCGGCATCTGGGCGCCGGTGCTGTTGCTGCTCGCCCGCGTGGTGCAGGGCTTTTCCACCGGCGGCGAGTACGGCGGCGCGGCGACCTTCATCGCCGAGTACTCCACCGACCGCAACCGCGGCCTGATGGGCAGCTGGCTGGAGTTCGGCACGCTGGGCGGCTATATCGCCGGTGCCGGTACGGTGACTGCACTGCACATGCTGTTGAGCAGCGAGCAGATGCTGGACTGGGGCTGGCGCATTCCGTTCCTGGTGGCCGGCCCACTCGGCCTGCTGGGCCTGTACATGCGCATGCGGCTGGAGGAAACGCCAGCGTTCCGCGCGTTCGCCGAAGAGGCCGACAAGCGCGACCATGAGCGCCCCGGCCTGGTCGACCTGTTCCGCGTGCACGGCCGCCAGCTGATCGTCTGCATGGGCCTGGTGCTGGTGTTCAACGTGACCGACTACATGCTGCTGACCTACATGCCCAGCTACCTGAGCGTGACCATGGGATATGCGGAGAGCAAGGGCCTGCTGCTGATCATCATCGTGATGCTGGTGATGATGCCGTTGAACATCGTGGGTGGCCTTTTCAGCGACAAGCTGGGCCGGCGGCCGATGATCATCGGCGCCTGCATCGCGCTGCTGGTGCTGGCGGTGCCGAGCCTGCTGCTGGTGGGCAGCGGCAACGACGGGCTGATCTTCCTTGGCCTGATGCTGCTGGGCCTGGCGCTGGTGTGCTTCACCAGTTCGATGCCGTCCACGCTGCCGGCGCTGTTCTATACGCCGGTGCGCTACAGCGCGCTTTCCATTGCGTTCAACGTGTCGGTGTCGCTGTTTGGTGGCACCACGCCACTGGTGACTGCCTGGCTGGTGGAACGCACGGGCGATCCGCTGGTACCGGCCTACTACCTGATGGGCGCGGCGGTGATCGGCCTGATCACGATGATCTTCGTGAAGGAAACCGCCGGCCTGCCGCTGCGCGGTTCGCCGCCGGCCGTGGGCTGCGACAAGGAGGCGGCTGCGCTGTTGAAGAGCGACGCACCGGTCACGGTGGACCGCGCCCTGCCGCCGTTGCCGGACGTGGCCGAACCGGAACAGGTGACCCCGGCCTGAGTGGCTGCGGTGGCGCCAGGCATTGCCTGGCGCTGCCGTCAGCACAGGGCTAGTCGGCGCGGGTCAGCTTGCCCGGGCTCCAGCGGTACACCCAGGCATGCTGACCTTCCGGTGGGCAGGCCACCTTGCCTCGCACGCACAGCTTCGAACTGCGGGTGCTGTTGAAGGTCACGCGGATACGGTCACCGTCCATGGTGATCGTTTCCATTTCGCCGGGGATATGCACGCTGGCGTCATCGGCGTAGCCCGAGGCGCGGATCAACGCGTAGGTTTCGTCGTCATAGGCGGATTTGCCGGGTGACGTGGCCTGGCCCCGCGCATCACCTTCGGCCAGCGGGGTCATCACCACCAGCTCGTTGAGCTGCATCGCGCTGCCGGTCTGGGTCGCGGTGTAGAGATAGATGATCTCCGGGCGGCCGTCGCCATCAAGGTCGGCATTGCCGGCCCACAGCGGGCGGTAGTCGTACTGGCTGTCGGTGCCCGGGTGCAGGCGCAGCGATGCCTCGGCGGTGCGGCGTGCCTTGTCGTAGCTCATCGGCTCGTTCGGCGCCTCGACCTTGGCATCGGCCGGCGTTGCATCCTGAGCCAGCAGCGGTGCCGCCACCGTCAATGCCATGGCCGCCACCAGCGCGCGCAGGCCAGTGGCCTGCCAGTGCTTCCGCTCGTACATCCGTGTTCCTCGATCAATGAATCTGCGGGCTCGGATCATCGCACAGGCGGGCCGGCAAGCGGCGTACTGTCGGCATGCAGTTCCATCGCGCGCATGACGATGGGCTTGGCCCAGTCCGGGGTGTGCAGCAGCTCCACCACCGACACCGGATACTGCAGGCCCTGGCGATCCAGCGCCAGCACCGGCAAGGGGGCAACACGCCCATAGCGATCGGCCGGCGCGCTGTTGTCATACACATGCAGTTCGGCCAGGTGCGGCATCAATGCCAACAGGTTCTCGCGCGCGGAATCGAAGCGTGCGCGGATCTTGTCCTGCGGGATGTCGTGGCCACCGCCAGCAACGCGGGCCGCCACGCGGGCAACATGCAGTTCGACGGTGGCCAACCCGCAGAACCAGATCGCCACATCATGCTGGCTGCAGGCCTCGCGCAACAGGCGCGGAATGGTGTTGCCGCCCAGGGTGGTTTCAAAGGCGAAGTCACTGCCGTCGGCGATCGCCTGGCGCAGTCGTCGTGCGCCCTCCTGCCACGCTTCGGCGTTGGCGTCGGCCAACGGCCAGCCCGCCTCCACCAGGCGCCGGGTGAAGCTGTCCGGGTTGTACCAGCCCAGGCCGTCGGCCTCCAGCCATGTGCCGAGCAGCGAACTCTTGCCGGCGCCATTGACGCCGGCCAACGCCAGGATCCGCCCCATGATTCAGAGCGGACGGCCGAGCGCGACCTTGTGGCCGCGGCGGATCGGCTTGCCCATCACCTTGCCCAGCCCCTCACCCTGCTGCAGCCCGGCCAGCGCCTGGTCGAACTCGCTGCGCAGGCGCGAGAGCACGTCGCTGCGCTCTTCGCTGTCGCTGCCACTGGCCCTGGCCAACAGCTCCTGGTAGGTCTTGATGTCCACGATCACCGCCTCGGGGTGATTGTGGTTGGTGATGACCAGCGCCTGCTTCTCGCGCACGGTACGCATCAGGCTGGGCCAGCCACGGGTCTTGACCGAGGATGCCGGGGCCTTGTCCAGGCCGGGCAGGTCGAGCGGGAGGGTCATGGCACGGCTCCAGCGGAAGGATATGTGGCCACTATACCCAATTTGGCCAAATTGGGGATTAATGGACTGCCCCCGCCTTTGCGCCGCGCCCGACGGCTCAGAACGCCCGTTCCCATTTCAGGCTCAGCAGACTGCGGTCGTGGCTGTACAGCCAGTCCACGTTGCTGTCGATGCGTGCGTAACGCAGGCTCAGGCTGGGGATCAGCCCAGCCACGGCCAGGCGCTCGCTGCGCACGATGGCGATCAGGTTCTGCTCGCTGTCCTGCCGACGCGCCTCCAGCAACGGGCTCCAGGCATCGTAGTCACGCTCACGCAGCGACACGAACACCGTGGCCGTGGTGCCGCTCCACTGGCGCGCTGCGCCCAGGCGCAGGCCGCGTTGCCGGTAGCCATTGGCGGGATCGGCGGCGCTGCTGTCACTCAGGTCGACCCCGGCAAACACCGTCCAGCGCGGGTTGAGCGCGCGGAACCAGGTGGCATAGATCGCCGCCAGTTCACCGTCGTAGTTGCTCGCCACGCCCTGCTGTCGATAGCGCTGGCGTTTCCAGTCGGCTTCCAGCTTCAGCAGGCTGCGCGCATCTGCGGCGAACTGCCATTCGCCATGCATGCCGGCACCGCCCTGCAGCGCGTGGTTGCCGAGTCCCTGGTAATCGTAGCTGGGCGCCAGCAGCAAGGTATGCCGTGCGCTGCGCCAGCTGTAGCCGGCCTGCACGCTGGCATTGAGCTCGTTGTAGTCGCTGTGCCCACGCCACGCCTGGCCGAACGCCAGCCCGCGCAGGTACAGCCCATGGTGGCCGGCCAACGGCAGGCGCCGTTCCAGGCTGCCGTCGTAGTCCAGGCCGAACGCTGCCTGTGCATCGGGCAACCGGCGTTCGATGAAGCAGGTGGTGCCGTCACCAAACAGGCAGGTGCGGCTGGCCGAACTGCGGTTGACGTTGTCGCTCCAGGCGGGGCCGGCGGCGATGCCACCCTTCCAGCGCTGGCGTGCATGCAGGGCCTGCAGGTAGCCGTCCACCCGCGTACGCACGCCCGCCGTTGCAGGGTCGCCGCCAGCGATGCCGGCTGCGATCGCCTCGAACAGGGCGATGGCATCGCGGTCGCGCTGGTCTTCGGCATACACACGCGCCAGTTCCAGCCGCGCCGGCAGGAAGTCCGGCTGCGTGGCGAGCACGGCCTCGTATTCGGCCGCGGCCTTGCCGTGCTGGCCACCCACGCGCGCCAGCGCACCCTGCGCGTAGTGGCGCAGCAGCGGATCGTGGCCAGGCAGTTCGATGTACTCGGCAAGGAAGGCGGCCGCGGCCTGCCATTGCTGGTGCTGCAGCGCGAGATAGAGCGCCTGGCCGAGGTCGTCGACAGTGCGCTCCACGCGGTACTGCTGGCCGTCGAGGGTGATGGTCGGTCGCTCGTGTTCGGCCTGGCGCAGGCGCTGCTGGTCCTGCTGCTGATGACGCAGCTCGCTGCCCTGTTCGAGCACACGGCGCAGGTCATCCTGCTGCGCGTGGGCAACGTTGAGCGGCCAGGCCAGCAGCAGGACGACAAGAAAGAGAAGGTGGCGCATGTTCGATCCGGTTGAAGCACTATCGCGGGCCGAAGCAGGGACTGGCGGATCGCGGCTTGTCCCTGCCCTGCCCCGTCAGGGGCGTGGCGATCAGTTCTTGCTGCCGCCGAAGGCGGTGTCGTACTGGCTGTTGCCGGCGAAGGTGGCGATGCCGGCCAGGGTGGCGGCGTTGGCACCGAAGAACTGGCCCTGGGTGCTGCCCGACACCGAGCCGTTGGCCACGGCCGTGCCTGCGAAGGACGCATTGGCGCTGTTGATGGCAGCGTTGACGCCCACGGTCAGGCCGCCACCGGCGATCTGGCCGCGCAGGGTGCCGGCACCGAAGTCGGCGCGGAACGCACCGGTCAGCAGGTTGCTGCCGTTGAACTTGTTCAGGCCCGCCACGCTGTAGGTGGCCACGCCTGCCGGCAACGTGGTGCCTGCACGGTCACCAGCGAAATAGACCTGGCGGTTGTTGAAGCCACCGGCGGCGCCATCCTTGGACCATTCACCAAACCAGACATCGCCGCTGCCCACCTTGACGAAGTTGAAGTGGCCCATGCCGGCGTGGTTGCCCGGGGTGCCGGTGATCGGCATGGCCAGGGTGCGCACGGTGGTGCCGTTGACGGTGGTGGGTGCCGAATAGGCGCTCAGGCCCTGGAAGTCCACGCGGGTGCCACCGGACACGGTGCCGACGCCGATGCCGGCCTTGCCAGCGACGTGCGGGCCACCGTTGACCTGCGATTCGCCGACATTGACGTTCAACTGCGGATCGGTGACGGCGCTGGCGGCGCCGACGATATCGGCAGCATGGGCGGCACCGGCCAGGGCCAGGCTGGCGGCCACGGTGAGCAGGGAGCGGGAGAACATTTTCATGGAAAAACTCCTTGGATTGAGGGAACTACAGGTACAACGCTTGAATCGGTGAGGCGTCAGAAGCGCGCGGTGACTGCGAGCTTGAGGGTGCGACCGGGCGCCGGCAGCGTGGAGCGCGTGGCCGGGTCGACGTAGTAGCGGTTGCCGAGATTGCTGCCGACCAGTTCGACGCTGGCGTGGTCGTTGAAGCGCCAGCGCGCATAGGCATCCACCGTGGTGATGTTTCCCCAGGTGAACGGCACGTTCTGCCACAGCAGGCTGCTGCCGCCGGCCAGCAAGCGGTCGCGGTAGGCCTGCAGGTCCGGGTTGTGGTGACGCTGGTAGTGCACGATGCGGCTGCCCAGTTCCAGCCGCTCGTCGAACAGGCGGGTGCCCAGCGACAGGTTCACCGACAGCTTCGGCACGGCCTGGGTCAGCAAGTAACCACCGACGAAGCCATCCTGCACGCAGTTGGGCACCAGGCCGCGGTTGGCATCCAGCTGTACTGCGGTGCTTTCGTCGCACACTTCGTTTTCAAGGGCGCGGGCGATGCCCAGGTCGCTGAAGAAGCGGCGGTTGTCGAAGCGCGCCTGCAGCTCAATGCCGCGCAGGGTCTGCTTGTCGATGTTGTCGAACAGGAAGTACGCATCGCGCTCGATCACATCGCGGGTTTTCTGCACGTAGTAGCTGAGCTTTACGTCCGCATCGGCGGTGCCGTCGAACAGCGCAGAGAGGTTGTGCACATAACCCAGCTCGTAGTTGTAAGCGTGTTCGGGCTTGAGCGGATACAGCGGATTGAGGCTGCTGGAAAACGCGATGGTGCTTTCGAACATGCTGGGGAAGCGCTTGGCCTCGGTGTAGCGGGCATACAGGCGCGCAGCAGGCGAGAAATGCACGGTGGCCGAGAACGTGGGCAGCCAGGCATGGTCGCGGCGGCGGCTGTTGTGCGCCTGCACCGCCTGCCCCTGCACGGCGTTCTGCACCCGGCAGGTCTGGTCGGTACCGAGCACCATCGGCAGCAGCCCGGGGATGGCGGCCACCTGGCCGTTGAGGCACGGGTTGCTGGCTCGCGTGTAGTTGCCATCGGCATCCGCTGCCCAGGCGATGCTGTGCTCCACCGGCACCGGCGTTTCGTACTTGCTCAGCAGGTTCTTCAGCAGGTCGTCGACCAGCGAGCCCATGCCGATGCTTTCCCAGAACTCACGCTCCGATTCGATCGCATCGATCTCTCCCTGCAGGCTGGCGGGGCGTGGTGGCAGCTCATTGACCCGGTAGCGCGCCTCCTTGCTGCCGACACTGCGGGTCAGCAGCTCCGGATGCGCCTGCAGGAAATCGTCGAACGCCCAGTAGCGGCTGTAGCGCACACCGGCGTTGAGGGTAAGGAACTCGACCGGCCGCCATTCCAGGCTCAGGTAGCCCTCGCCTTCCTGGCGCCGGCCGGCGCGCGGGTACATGCGCCAGCCGTCGGTTACGCCGAAGTACGGATCGCCCGAGCGCAGTGTTTCGTACTGCCAGTTGCCACCCACGGTCAGGTCAAGCGTGGAATGCAGGCCGAAGCGGTTGCTCAGGGTCAGGCCGGTACGGTCGTTGCGGGCATTGGCCAGCGCGGTGTTGCGCAGGATCGGACTGCGGCTGGAATCCCAATCGGGGTTGCCCGAGGCGAAGTTGGGGAAGCCACCGGCGGTGTAGGTATCGCTGTTGGTTTCGGTTCGCCACAGGTTGGCGCGCAGGTCGAGCCAACGACTGCCGGCCGGCTGCCAGCGGTATTCCAGGTTCCAGGCATCGGAATCGACCCGGCTGAGCGGCCACTGAATGCGCCCGTAATCCGGTGCGGACAGGATGCGCGAGGGCATGATCTCGCCATAGTGCGAAAGCGTGTGCCGCCAGGTGGCCTTGAGCTGCTGGTCGTCGGTGATCTGCCAGGTGGCCTTCAGCAGCCACGACTCCTGTTCGCTGGACGTGTTGGGCACTTCATCACCCGGCTTGAAGTAGCGCGCCAGCGTGGTGATGTAGTCGATGCCCTGGTATTCGTACTGCTCGCGCGGGTCCTGGTCGTAGTACGCACTGCCCTTGCTGCCGGAGAAATAGTTGCCGCGCTTGCGCCACGCGTAGGCGGCCATCACGTCCACCCGCTCACCGCGCCAGCCCAGCGCCAGGCGCCAGGCCTGGTCATCGCCATCGAACGGGTTGTCACCACTGCGCGATTTCACTGGCACCACCAGGGTGCGGTCAGCATAGGGCGAGGCCGGCGACGACTGCGGGAACCCCTCCACCGTGCGGTAGTCCTCGCCGGTGTGCAGCCGTGGCAGGCGCGGCGAGACCGCATTGCTGCTGCCTTCGATCTTCAGCTCCCCGCCGAAGCGCTCGCCGGCCGGCACGATGTCGTCGACGTCGAGGGTCTTGATGACCATCGCTCCGCCGATACCGCTGTGTACATCGCGCACCAACGCTGGCCCCTTGATGACCTGGATGCCACCAATCAGGTTGGGATCGATGTAGTTGCGGTTGCTGACGCCGTTGTAGCCCCGCCATACGGTCAGTGCCTGCTCGCCGCCGTCGATGCTGACCGGCACCCGTCCCGGCCCCTGGATGCCGCGGATGTTGAGGTCCAGCGCGCCGCTGTTGCGGGCGTCGCCGCTGAACACACCGACCAGGTCCTTGACCACGTCGGCCGGGTTGGCGCCGCGATAGCGCTCCACCCGGTCGCGACCGGAATAGGCCGTACTCAGGTCGAGCGCGAACACGTCGTCGTATCCCCAACGATCACGTGTTTCGCCACCGTCGGCCTGCAGGCGCCCGCCCACCTTCAGCGTGTCGGTGACCACCACCCCGCCGTCATCGGCGGCGGCCTGCAGGGTCCAGGTACCGCCCGGCTCCTGCTGCGCGCGCAGGCCACTGCCCTGCAGCAACTGGTCCAGTGCCTCGGTGGGGCTGTACTGGCCCTGCACTGCGCGCGAGCGCCGCCCTTCCACCAGATCGCTGCGGAACACCACCTGCACCTGCGACTGGCGACCGAAGCTGCGCACTGCGTCGGCCAGAGCTTGTTCGGGGATGGCATACGCGCGCACGGAGGCGGTAGCGGCCTGGGCGCGGGCGGTCGGCGCCCAAGCGAAGGGAACCAGTGCCGTGGCGATGGCCAGGGCGAGGATGGTGGCGCGGCGATGACGGGCGGATGCCGGGAACGGCATGAACGGTGACTCCTCAAGGTGGCGGGACCGTGCGCACGTCGGGTGCACGCGGTTCGGTTGGCTTGAGAAGAAACGCGGTTTCGCTCTGGCTATACCACTAGAGACAAGGTGGGATCGGATCTGCCCACGGTTTTTCTTGTTGATCGACAGATCATCCACGCATGGCGTGGATCTACCACGCACCCGAGTAGATCCACGCCATGCGTGGATTAACACGAATCACGCCAATAGATCCACGCCATGCGTGGATGAACTCACCCGCTACCCCGTGGCATCACCACACCAACAACGCGCCGCCCGGCAGGCGCTGGCTGCGCAGACCGGCCTGCTGGGCCACTGCGGCAATCGCCGCATCCGGCTGCTGCAGGTGGAACAACCCACTCACCGCCACCTGCGCGCCCTGACCGTGCAGAACCCAGACCGGCGCACGCCGATAGCGGGCAAGGCGCTCGATCGCCTGTTGCGCAGGCAGATCATCAATGACGATCTCGCCGCGTCGCCACGGTGCGATGGCCTCCACATCGGCCAGCTGCAACGGCTGCAGCCAGCGGCCATCACGGAACGCGCGTGCCTGCCCCGCCTGCAGCCGCTGCGCGGCGACATGACCCGGCCTGATCTCCACTTCGCCCTGGCTGACCTCGGTGGTCACCACGGCATCCTGCAGTGCAACGCTGAACGCCGTGCCGATGTCACGGATCTCGCCACCGCCAGCCTCCACCCGGAACGGTCGTGCTTCGTGCGCCACCTGGAACCAGGCCCTGCCACGCAGCAACTGCAGGCGGCGCTGGCCGGCGCTGAAATCAAGCGCCAGCGCGCTGCCTGCATCCAATATGGCAGTGCTGCCATCCTGCAGCTGCACCGTGCGCGGCGCGTTGTCGCTGCGCACGTCGCTGCGGACCAGCAGCCACGCGTGCGGCGCCGCTGTTACCGAAAGCAGCAGCACCGCCGCACTGGCCAGCAGCCAAGGCAGTCGACGACGCGGCTGCAGCAGCCGCAGCGCGGGTTCGGCTGTCAGCTCCGGAAGCGCAGCCAGGACATCCGGGCCGGCGGCATCCAGGCCTTGCCAGAAGGCCTGCTGCTGGCGCCAGGCATCGGCATGCCGGGGATCGGCCTGCAGCCAGCGTTGCAGGGCGCGTTGCTGGCGCTCCGGCAACCGGCCCGCATTGCACCGTATCACCCAGCGCAACGCCTGCCTGGCCTGACGCGGCGAGGGTATGGACGTAGTCATGATTGTGGCCTGCGGCACCACCAACGGGTGCGCCTTACAGTTGAGACAACGGCGAGCGGCATCTGCCCACGGCACATGCCGGTCATGCGCGGCTTCCCCGCTGGTGCTGCTGGATGAGCAGGGCCGCGCGCAGCACGTACTTGCCCACCACGCTCTTGGAAATACCCAGGCGCTCGGCGATCTCGCGTTCGCTCAGCCCCAGGTAGCGGTTGAGCACGAAGCACTCGCGCACCTGCGGCGGCAGCGCCAGGATGGTCTGGCTGATCTCGCGCAGCTGGGCCTGGTCCAGCGCCTGCGCCTGGCCATCAGTGCTGGCATCGGCCAGGTCGCTGGCGTACTCCGCCATCGCCCGCCGTTCGCGTGCGTCGGCCTGGCTGCGGTTGAGCGCGTGGTGGTAGGCCATGCGGTACAGATACCCGCGCGGTTCCAGGATCGGCGGATCGCCGGGCACGCTGCTGGCCTTCAGATAAAGGTTCTGCAGGGTGTCCTCGGTACTGGACGGGTCGAGGTAGCGGGCAATGAAGCGGGACAACGCACGGCGCTCGCGGATCAACAGCTCGATCAGCGCCAGGGCATTGGGAGACATAAGTGCCAAGGCCGGACCGGGGAATGATGGGCGTGATGGCGACGGTCCGGACCGGGAGTGTAGGCGGCAACCGCCGATCCTGCACCCCCGGTCATCCGCCACGCTGCGCGCACGGCCTGGATCTACGGCTCTTCCAGCGCCTCGAAACGCTCGGCCAGATAGTCGATCAACGCGCGTACCGCCGGCAGCAGGCCGCGCCGCGACGGGAACACCGCATGCACGATGCCGTGCCTGGGCTGCCACTGCGGCAGGATCGGCACCAGCGCGCCGCTGGCCAGTTCGTCGGTGATCATCATCCGCGGCAGCATCAGCACGCCGACACCCGCCACCGCCGCACTGCGCAGGGCGATCATGTCATCGCTGACCAGCCGCGGGCGGTGGTGCACGCTGGCCTGCACCTGCTCAGGCCCGGCGTATTCCCAGGCATGCACCTGGGCGGGCGATGCCAGGTCCACGGTCGGCATCATCGCCAGATCAGCCGGCACTTTCGGCGTACCCATGCGCTTGAGCAGGGCCGGGCTGGCAGCGGTGCACCAGATGCGGCGGGCCAGCACGCGCACCACCAGATCGCTGTCCTCCAGCGGTGGCGGGCGCACGCGGATGGCCACATCCACGCCCTCGCCCACCACGTCCACGCGCCGGTTGGTGGCATCCAGCTGCAGGGTCACCTGCGGATGCAGGGCCAGGAAGTCAGCCAGCATGGCGCCAATGCGCGCGTGCAGCAGTGCGATCGGACAGGCCAGCCGCAGGGTGCCCCGTGGCTCGGCACGCGACAGCGCGATGGCCTCCTCGGCCGCTTCGGCCTCCACCAGCATCGCCTTGCAGTGCCGGTAGTAGTCCTGGCCGATCTCGGTGACCGAGAAGCGGCGGGTCGAACGTTGGATCAGGCGGACACCCAGCCGCTCCTCCAGCAGGGCGATGCGGCGGCTGAGCTTGGACTTGGGCATGGCCAGCGCGCGCCCGGCCTGCGAGAAGCCGCCATGCTCGACCACCATGGCGAAGTAGAACAGGTCGTTCAGATCGCAGCGGCGGATGTCGGCGATGAACACGGGACGATCTCCTGCGGCCCTTGCTGGGCCTCCATCGTTCACGAAATAGGACTATGACGGCAAATTCTGCCGACTACCGGGGCCATTGTCACGTCGATATCGTCTCCGCAACGAAAAACAGCGACCGGTTGCCCCGGTCAGGAGATCGCCATGAAGCGTGTCACCGGTACCTACAGCGCCCCCCGCCCGCACTGGGTGGGCGACGGCTTCCCCGCCCGTTCGATGTTCTCCTACAACACCCACGGCCAACACCTGAGCCCGTTCCTGCTGCTGGACTACGCCGGGCCGTACAGTTTCCCGCCCAGCGAGACCCCGCGCGGGGTCGGCCAGCATCCGCATCGCGGCTTCGAGACGGTCACCATCGTCTACGAAGGCGAAGTGGCCCATCGCGACTCGACCGGTGCCGGCGGCACCATCGGCCCGGGTGACGTGCAGTGGATGACCGCTGCCTCCGGCATCCTCCACGAGGAATTCCACACGCCGGAATTCAGCAAGCGCGGCGGCACCCTGGACATGGTGCAGCTGTGGGTCAACCTGCCCGCCAAGGACAAGATGGGCGCACCGGGCTACCAGACCCTGCTCGATGCGCAGATTCCTTCAGTGGCCTTGCCCGACGGTGCCGGCCGCGTACGCGTCATCGCCGGGACATTCGATGGCCATGCCGGCCCGGCCCGCACGCATACCCCGATGGACGTGTGGGACATCCGCCTGCTGCAGGGCCAGCACGCCGAGCTGCCGGTGGCCGACGGCCGCACCCTGGCGCTGGTGGTGTTGAAGGGCACGGTGCGGATCAACGGTGGCCAGGCAGTCGGCGAAGCACAGCTGGTGACCTTCGACCGCAGCGGCGAAGACGTGTTCATCGACGCCGACAGCGACGCCACCGTGCTGCTGCTCAGCGGCGAACCCATCGACGAGCCGGTGGTGGGCTATGGCCCGTTCGTGATGAACACCCAGGCCGAGATCAGCCAGGCCGTCAGCGATTTCAACGGCGGCCGCTTCGGCCAGATCGCGCACTGATCCACTGCATTGCGGCGGGCAACCGCCCGCCGCATTCCGGGCCTTCGCCCCCTCCCCAGGAGACTGACCATGAGTACCCCCGCCAACTTCAACGGCGCCCGCCCGGTGATCGACCCGGACAACGCCGCGATGCTGCTGATCGACCACCAGAGTGGCCTGTTCCAGACCATCGGTGACATGCCGTTCACTTCGGTACGCGCGCACGCCACCGCCCTGGCGAAGATGGCCACGCTGGCGAAGATGCCGGTGATCACCACCGCGTCGGTACCGCAGGGGCCGAACGGCCCGCTGATCCCGGAGATCCATGACGCCGCACCGCATGCGCAATACGTAGCGCGACGGGGCGAGATCAACGCCTGGGACAACCCCGAATTCGTCGCCGCGGTGAAGGCCACCGGCCGCAGCCAGCTGATCATTGCCGGCACCATCACCAGCGTCTGCATGGCCTTCCCCTCCATTGCCGCCGTCGCCGACGGCTACCAGGTGTTCGCGGTGGTCGATGCCTCCGGCACCTATTCGAAGATGGCCGAGGAAATCACCCTGGCGCGCGTGGTGCAGGCCGGTGTGGTGCCGATGGATACCGCTGCGGTCGCCTCGGAAATCCAGCGCACCTGGAACCGCGAGGACGCCCAGCATTGGGCCGCGATCTACACGCAGATCTTCCCCAACTACCAGCTGCTGATCGAGAGCTACCAGAAAGCGCAGGACGTGCAGAAGAACCACGAGCAGCTGGATTCGCAGCGTAGCTGAGCCGCTGCATCCGCGGCGATTTCCGCCTGCCGGCACGCCGCCGGCACCACCGCAAGCCAACCCCGACCAGGACACCCCCATGGCCAGTGAACCGATCCGCGACCCCGTCAGCGACCACCTGCTGACCCCGCAGAATTCCGTCTTCATCATCATCGACTACCAGCCGGTACAGGTGAACTCCATCGCCTCGATGGACCGCCAGCTGCTGGTCAACAACATCGTCGGCACTGCCAAGGCGGCGGTCGCCTATGGCCTGCCGATCGTGCATTCGACCGTGAACGTGCAGACCGGCCTGAACAAGCCGCCGATCGCGCAGCTGCGCAAGGTGCTGGGCGACTACCCGACCTACGACCGCACCACCATCAACTCCTGGGAAGATGTCGAGTTCCGCAAGGCGGTGGAGGCCACCGGCCGCAGGAAACTGATCATGACCGCGCTGTGGACCGAAGCCTGCCTGACCTTCCCCGCGCTGGATGCGCTGAAGGAAGGCTATGAGGTCTACGTGGTGGTCGACGCGGTGGGCGGCACGTCGCTGGCCGCGCATGATGCCGCGCTGCGCCGCATCGAACAGGCCGGCGGCCAGTTGATCAGCGTGACGCAGCTGTTCTGCGAACTGCAGCGCGACTGGGTACGGGCGGAGACCGTGCCGGCCTTCATGAATCTCTTCATCGAAACCGGTGGCACGGCCGGCATCCAGTTCTCGTACGATCGTACCGAGTGATTCCTTGGCGGCTCCGGCTCCGGCTGGCGCCGCCTTTTCCTGCAACCGAGCATGGCTCGGCCCTACAACCGGGAATTCCCATGGCCTACGCACGCATTGTTTCGACCGCCGACAACTACCTGCACCACATCAGCAACGGCCACTTCGATGTCGCGGCCGATGAACCCGCTTCACTCGGCGGCCAGGGCAAGGGCTTCGCCCCGTTCGACCTGTACCTGGCCTCGCTGGCCGCGTGTACCGCCATCACCCTGCGCATGTACGCGCAGCGCAAGGGCTGGGAGCTGGGCGAGTTCCACGCCGAGCTGCGTTCCGAACGTGATGCGGATGGACGCTTCCATGTGCACCGCGTGCTGCATTCCACCGCCGAGCTGAGCGATGCGCAGTGGCAGCGCTTGCTGGAGGGTGGTGGAAAAGACCCCGGTGACGCTGGTGATGCGCGAAGGTGCACGGATCACCAGCGAGCGCGGGGCTGCTGCCTGATCGCCGGGCATGGCCCGGCGCTACCGGAGGAGCCTGGCGCCATCAGGTAGCGCCGGGCCATGCCCCGCGGCCCTGGTTTCAACGCCGCGAATGCAGCACGGTGCGCTGGCGCATGGCGTTGAATTCCTGTTCGACCTGCTGGATGTCTTCGGCCTGGAAGCCGGCGGCATCGAGCAGCTGATCGGCCGCGGCGGCAGCCAGCGGATCATCCTCGCGCTGGCGCCAGCAGCGTGCCGGCAGGAAATAGCCGACCTCGCTGCGCCCGCGCATGATGACGACCGGCCGTCCTGCATACAGCAGGAATTCGGCCAGGTGCTGGCGCAACCCCTCCACCGAGACATAGGCCG
The DNA here is from genome assembly GCF_000632045.1 of Stenotrophomonas sp. RIT309. Lineage (NCBI taxonomy): Bacteria > Pseudomonadati > Pseudomonadota > Gammaproteobacteria > Lysobacterales > Lysobacteraceae > Stenotrophomonas > Stenotrophomonas sp. RIT309. The sequence goes on along the minus strand of NZ_JFYS01000001.1, from coordinate 58,203 downwards.
GCCCGATGCCCAGTGCCTGCGCGGCGGGCTCGGAACTCTCGAACAGTTTACGACGGCTCATCCACTCCTCCTTTGTGCAACGCGTGGTCTCCTTTCCTAGACGGGCGCATTGCCGCGCCCCCGCCACACGTGTCGTGACTGTGGTCACGCTGTCCGATCAGAAACCGGTATTGAACTCCAGCTGGAACACGTCGATCGACAACGGCGGGCCCGACACTTCCTTGGCCGCCATCCACTTGCCGCTGATCCAGCTGCGGGCGTCCAGCGCATAGGCGCCGCCCACGTAGTAGCCGCGCGCATTGGTGCCGCCCAGGTGGAAGTTCGGATCGTTGTAGGCATCGGGCAGTGCATCGGCCTCGATCCGCTTGTAGCCCAGCAGGGCCTGCCACTGCCCCTTCTCCTTCAGCTCGGTGGCGCCGAAGGTGGCTTGCAGCATCCAGGCGGTGTCGCCACTGCGGAAGGTGTCGATGCTGGCACTGCCACCGGCACCGTAGTTGTTGACGATGCCATTGTTGGCCCGCGCGAACATGGCCCGCTTGTCATAGGCCAGGTTGCGGATGTAGTCCGCCTCCAGGCGCATGCCGATGTCCTGCGCAAGCTGTGTATCCCAGCGCAGGTTGAAGGTCGCAAGGCGGAAGGCAGAAGCCAGGCCCACGTACTGCGGCGTGGGCGTGTTGGCCGGATCCAACGGGTTGCGGGCGATGTCGCGGATCAGCATCAGGGTGTTGCCCTTCTGCATGAACGCCGGCCGCGACCAGTCGGTATCGCAACCGACCGCGCCGGCGTACAGCGCGCAGGGAGACGACAGGCGACCACTGATGTTCTTGAAATCGTAGTAGCCCAGCGCCGCACGCAGGCTGTTGTCATCGTTGAAGCGCCAGTTCACCCCCACCTGCGCACCGGACAGCCACTTGTTCTCGTTGGGCGTCTTCACCCGACTCTGGCTGGGCGCGCTGTCGGAGGTGTACTCCAACGGCACCACCGCCAGGTTGCCGAACAGGCCGACGTCCTCGGCGAGGTCGTAGCTGAGATTGGCCGCCAGGCCGTCGAAGTTCAGATCGTTGGAGAACAGCGTGTCACTGGTCCAGAACGGATTGCCGAAGCGTCCGCCGCGCACCGTCACCCAGTCGGCCGGGCTGTAGGCCAGCCATGCCTGGTCCAGCCACACGTCCTTCTTGCCCAGGCCACCGCCAAGCTGTTCGGTGGTGGACACCGGCCCGTTGCTGCTGCCGCTGGCCAGGCGCACGCCTGCGGTGGTGTGCTGGCCGATCGTCGCTTCGATGCCCAGGCGTGCGCGGATGCGCCACAGATTGCGGCGGTCCTGGCGGGTGTTGAGCAGCGGCGGCAGCTGCAGGTTGGTGTTGTTGTTGGTATCGAAGCCGTTGCCGGCGTTCACCGAGGCCCAGTTGGTCTCGATGTCGCTATTGCGCTCGGAGTAGAAGCGCGATTCGCTGCGCACACGCATGTCACCGCTGACCTTGATGCGCTTGGTCCACTCGGCCACCTCGTTCGGCGCGGCCCAGCCCTCGGCTTTGGCCTGCGCCATCACGTCCTGGCGTACCTCATCACGGATGCCATCGCGCACGCTCTGCGGCACGTACGGCACACGCACATCACCGGCTTCCAGCGCCACCCCACCGCTGCTGGCTGCGCTGACCGCGGTGCCGCGTTGCGCAGCCGCCGCTTCTGCTTCGGCCTGCACCAACAGGGCCTGGCCGTCTTCGGGCTTGAGCGCGCCGCTGGCGATCAGCCCCTTGATCAACTTGACCATGGTGGTTTCGGCAGCCATCGCACCGGCCGGCGCGGCCAGGCTGAGCAGTACGGCGCAGCACAGCAACGCCCGTCGGGCCGGCCGTGGGCGGCGGGATGCGGTTCGAGCGCGGTCGTGGTCGTTCATCACGGTTCTCATCGAAAGAAGGGAAATCACGGAAGTCATCGGTCACGCGCCGGGACGGCGCCCCTGGATCAGCACGCGCGCGGGGAAATCCAGCGACGCTGGTGGCATCTGGTCGACCTTGCCGATCTGTCGCAGTGCTTCAAGCACGGCCACGTCGGCCTCTTCGTTGCCGCTGCCACGCACCAGCTCGACCTTCTCCAGCCGGCCATCGGGCGCCAGCCAGACATTCACCTGCAGCTGGAACGCCAGGCGCTTGACCCGCGCATCGCGCGAAATCGCCTGCTGCATCAGATAGCCCAGGTAGCGGCCATAGCTGGCGTTGCCGGCACCGCCGCGGCCAACGCCGGACGAGCCACCGCCGCTGCCCGACTGGATGCCGAAGTTGTCTCCACCGGCCTGTGCATCGGCGTCCATGGTCACCGGGTCGGCGTTGTCCGGCGTCGGCGTCGGTTCTTCGGCCGGCGTTGGCTGTTCCAGCGGCTCCGGCTCGGGCACGGTCTCTTCCGGCGGCGTCTCCGGCTCAGGCGGCTTTTCCGGTGGTGGTGGTGGAGGCGGCGGCGGTGGTGGCAACGCCAGCATCGGCGGCTGCACCACCGGCCGGCGGGTGCTGGCGGTGTCCTTGAACAGCAGCCACCACACGGCAACACCCAGTACCAGCAGCGCCGCCAGCACCAGCGCGATCGTCACCAGCAACTGGCGTCCGCGCGTACCGGGCTCCTGCAGGGGTGGTCGATGACCGGCCATGCCTCAGCCCTGCGCCTTGCCGGTGACCAGGCCGACCTGGGCCAGCTCCAGCCGGCGCAGCAGATCCAGCACCTCGACCACGCGTGCGTACTGAACCTGCGCATCACCGCGCACGATCACCGGGAAATCCGGCGAGGTTGCCCGTTCGGTGCGCAGGCGGTCCTCCAGCTCGGTCATCGTCACCGGGTAGGCATCCAGGAACACCTGGCCACTGGGGTCGATGGTGATCGCCTTGGTCTTGGGCTTCTCCAGTGCGGTGCTGTTGCTGGCCTTCGGCAGGTTGACCTCGATGCCGGGAATGGAGGCGTTGCTGGTCAGGATGAAGATCACCAACACCACCAGCAGCACGTCGACGAAAGGCGTCACGTTGATGCCCTTCTCGCGCTTCTTGATGCCGAACTTCGCCTTGTAGCCCATGGCCGGCCCCTCAGCCCTGGACCACGGCCGGGCCGCGCCCGTCCTGCTCTTCGGCCAGGCGGGCGGCGAACTCGTCGATGAACACCGCCATGTCGGCGCCGATCGCTTCGGCGCGTGCCCCCAGCCAGTTGTAGCCGAACAGCGCAGGAATCGCGACGCCCAGGCCGGCGGCGGTACACAGCAGCGCTGCCGCCATGCCCGGGGCCACCGAGTTGATGTCCACCGCACCGGCCATCGCCGCCACCACGAACACCAGCATGATGCCGATCACGGTGCCGAACAGACCGACATACGGTGCGCCCTCGATGGTGGTCGACAGCCAGTTCATGCGCCTCGCCATCGCTTCCTGTTCGCGCACCATCACCGCATCCATCGACGCGCGGATGGCGGCGATGGTGGCCGCGCTCAGGTAGCCGGAGTTGCCATCGCGCTGATGACGCTGCTGCATTTCATCGATGGCCACCTGGTAGATGCGCCACAGCGAGCCATCGTGCATCGCCGTCGGCACCTTGCCCTGCCGGTCCATCTCGGACAACGTGCGCAGCGGCACGCCGGAGAGCTTGCTGAAGCTCTCGGTGAACACCGCATTGGCCTTGCTGGTGCGGCCGAAATGACGGCTCTTGGCGATCATGATCGCCCAGGACAACAGCATCATCAGGCCGAGGATGGCGACCACCACCCAGGCGTCGAACGGCATCGCCTTGAGGATGAAGGCGAAGTGGCTCTGCCCGGCCGACTGCTCGTCGGCGCCGTAGCTGATCAGGCGCGAATCGGCGCCCTGCGCGGTGGCATCGGCCAGCAGCAGCGCCGCCGGGCGTGCTACGCGTGAGATGCGCAGTTCATCCAGCGCGCCATCGAAGTTGGCCAGCGGTTGCGCCGCGCCCGGCGCATCGGCACCCACCACCGCTGCGGTAGTCAGTGCCGGCAGCTCACCACTGAGCTGGGCCACCACGCGACCGTTCAGATACAGCTGCAGCGACCCCTTCTCGGCGGCAAGCGCAACATGCGCCCACTGCCCTTCCGGAATCGGCTGCGCCGGCGTGCTGCGTTGACCGTTGAGCTGCACGAACGGCACCCTGTTGTCGATACCTACCACCAGCTCGGCGCTGCCATCGCGGCGCGCATAGATCGCCTGCGCGGTGGTCAACGCGCCCGGTTTGATCCAGGCAGAAACGGTAAGCGGCGCACCCGCCTCCTGTGCCAGCGAAGCACTGGCCGGCAGCGGCAGTGGACCAGCGCCCAGCTGCACGCCACGCCCGATCACCGTGCTTTCCGCCGCAGGCACCGCCGCGCCGGCCGTGTTGCCGTAGGCCGTGGTATCACGCGCCGGCGCATTGGCCTCGGCAAAGTGGTAGACCAGCGTGTAGTCCGGATCGAACACCTGCTGGCCGTTGCCGCTGGCCGGTGCCTTCGCATTGCCGTAGTACATCCAGATCGTCTGCGGCGCGCTGGCGGTCAGTGCCGGAACGTCCACCCAGACCAGGGCCAGGCCCAGGTTCGGGTCGAACTGCTCGATCTGATGGGCCAGCACGGTGCGACCGTCGGCAGAAACGAAACGCAGGTCGTTGCCACCCTCCTGGGTGCCATCAAAACCGAAGTTCCCGGTATGCAGGCGCAGCAGCAGCGGCGTACGCCCGGGGTTGCCGGTCAACCCCGCGCCCTGTGGGCCTGCGTCGACGGTGATCGGCTTGCGGTACTTCCATTCGGCCTGCCACCAGTTGGCATCGGCCGCGGCGGCGGGCAGCGCGATCAGCGCAGCCAACAGCAGCAACATTCGGGAAAGCAGACGGTCCATGCAAAAGGTCTCCGGAGAACGCATCTCAAGGGAAGGGTCAGTAGCTGGTGCTGATGTTGAAATGCAGCCGCGGGTCGTCCTTGCGCGTGACCGGGCCATCGGCGTAGGGCCAGGCGTAGTCCAGGCGCAGCTGCAGGTGTTCGCCCAGGCGCAGCTGCGCGCCCAGCCCGACCGACGCCAGGTTGTACTTGTCGCGCTGTTCCGGCAGCGGCTGACGCAGGCGCAGGTAGGCCGCGTCGGCGAAGCTGTACAGCCGCAGGTCGGTACCGCTCCACAGCGACCACGCCGGGGTGCGCCATTCCAGGTTGGCCAGGCCACCGTAGTCGCCGATCGCTTCGGCCGACAGGTAGCCGCGCACGGTGTACATGCCGCCGGCGGCGAACTGTTCGGCCGAGACCAGCGGTGCATCGGTCGCCTGCAGCGAGCCGCGCGCATACCACTGCCAGTCGTTGCCGAAGGTGTGCGTGTTGGAGACATCGGCCTTGAACGCCACGAAACTCGGATCGGCCCAGTAGCGCTTCTGACCGAAATCGGTGGCGTTGCTGCCGTAACCGAACAGACGCCGGGTTCCCGCCACCAGCTGCGTGTTGATGCTCAGCTGATCGTGCTCGCCCTGGCGCACGCCGACGAAGGCCAGCGTGACCGGTGCGTACTTCAAGGGCGTCTTCAGGCTGTCCTTGCCCATCTGCGTGTCTTCTTCGGTGTCCTTGAAGTCCACGCCGAGGCTGAGCTGGCGCCACCAAGCGCTGCTGCCCGGCAGGCGGTAGTTGAGCTTGAGACCGATCGAATGACCGTTGCCGATCACGTTGGTGCCGGTGCCCGTGCCTGCGCCGCCTTGCCCGCCGGCATTGAGTACGCGGCTGTCGGACTTGTAGCCCGATGCTTCCAGGCTCCACGGCGTGCCCTCGAAGGGGACCGTGTAGGACGCGGAGAACACCTTGGCCTGGTCGGTGTCTTCCGGCGCGATGAACACGCCGATGCTCGCGCTGTGTCCTCGCCGCCACAGGTTGTCGTGGGCCAGCGATGCACTCAGGCGCAGCTTCTCGGTATCGGCGCTGTGGTCGTTGTTGAGCGCCGCACTGGCACGCCAGGGCGACTTCTCTTCCACCTGCAGGTCCACATCCATGGTGCCCGGCACCTGGCCTTCGCGCACCAATGGCATCACCTGGCGGCGGCCCCCTTCGTTCAGCGCCGTCAGTTCCTTCTGTGCCTGGTCGAAATCGGGCACGCGCCCTTCAGCCAACGACGGCACCCGCTCGCGGATGCGCTCGGGTGAGTCATGGCGGGCACCGACCACGCGCAGCTGGCCAATGGGCGTCTGCTGCACCTTCAGCAGCACCACGCCCGCGTTGACCTGCTGCTCGGGCAGCTCCACATAGACCGATTGGTAGCCGGCCTGCTGGTACAGCGCGTTGACTGCATCGCGCGCCTTCTCGACATCGGCGAGCGTTTTGCCGGGGCCGAGGAACGGTTCGACCGCGCGCTCGATCTGGCGCGCATCGAGCACGGTGTTGCCGCGCACGATGTACTCGTTGATGTTCACCGTGGGCGCTGGCGCGGCGTCCTGCGCGAACGCTGGAGACGGCAGCGAGGCCAAGGCCAGCAGCAAGGGATGCAGGCGCAGCGGAAGGCGAACGGCACGGCACGGAACGGGAGTCATCGAAGGCATCGCGTCGTATCGAAGGGAATGGCCAGGGAGCGGCGCGTGGGTCTACCAACAGGACGTGCAGGCCGCGTCAAAACCGCCAACAGTTTTGTGACAGCACTGTCATCTGTTGACGATGCTGAAACAGGCGCAGGCGGACACTTCGCCTGGCACACGTCTTCATTGCAAAGCGCTTGCTGCCTCGGGTGATTCAGGATGCACACCACTCTGCTTACGCCAAACCGCCCTGCCCTCTGCCTGACGTTGGTTCTGGCTCTGGCTTCGCCCTGGGCGCGGGCCGACCAGGCTGCCAAACAGGCAGATGCAGCGCCATGCATCGAAGTACAGGTCAATGGCGAGCGCATCCCCGCCTGGGACTGCCTGCAACGCAAGCTGGCGCCGGCAGAGAACAACGCCCTCCATCCCAATCTTCCCGAGGCCGAGCGCTTGATGCGCAAGCCCGGCAACCAGTTGCTGCAGTACAACCTGGAGGGCACGCGGCAGCGCATGGGCGATGCGTTCGGGCGTTCGGTGGTGCCGCAGCGTCCAGCGCGCTGAGCCGTGTTCAGTGCCGCCCCAGCGCGGCGGGAACGATGCCATCGGTGGGCAGCGGCGGCAGTTCGGGCACGGGCAGCGAGCGCGGTTGTCCTGCCTGCTGCAGTTCAACCGCGTTCGCGCTGATTGCTGCCAATACGGTAGATGGACCAAGCCGCTGCCCCGGCGCATAGGCCTGGGCAGGTGCCCTATCCACCGACAGCAATGCCAGTGGCGCCTGCCGCCCTGCCATCACCCCCAGCACGGTCACCTCGGTCTGTACTGCACCTGGCGAAAGCAGCCGCACCAGCGGTGCGCTCGCAGCGTCGTCGAAGGCCGGGGCAGCGGGTACGGCGATCTGCACCGTGGCGGCGGAAACGCGAGCCGGCGCCATGAACAGGGCCATGCCCCAGTATCCCGCCACGGTCAGCAGCAGCATGGCCGCCAGCAGGGTCAACGTGCGATTGCGATCCCAACGCCTGCCGTCCATGTTCCGCACCTTCGCCAGGTTCCTGTGCGGCCACGCTAGCAGCTGACGCTGACGCTTTTGTTTCATCATCCGCGCCTACGCTGGCAGGTATCGGCAAGGACGGGAAGCGATGTGCGATGCAAGGCAGACCACGCGGTTTCACCCTGATCGAACTGATGGTGGTGCTGGTCATCATCGGCATCTGCACGGCGGGTATCGGCCTCGGCCTGGGCAGCCTGCTCGACCCTGCGCGGCAGCTGCGCCAGGAATCGGAGCGGCTGGCGCAGCGCCTGCAGGTCGCTCGCGATGAAGCACGCATCGATGGTCGGCCCATCCGCTGGCAGGCCAGCGCAGAAGGCTATCGCTTCAGCCGCCGCGACGGCGAAGGCTGGGTCGAGCTGCGGCGCGATGACCTGCTTCGCCCCCAGCAGTGGCAGACCCACGGCATGAAAGTGGAGCCGACGGCCGTCATCGAATTGAGCCCCGAATGGATCGGCGTGCCGTGGGAGCTGACGTTGTCGCTGGACGGGCGTCGACTGCGTCTTCGTGATGATGGCAGCGGACAATTGCAGGTCCTGCAGTGAAACGGCAGCAACACGGATTCACGTTGATCGAGGTGCTGATCGCGTTGGCCATCGTGGCCATCGCATTGGCGGCGGTGATGCGCTCGGTGGCGGTGGCGACCGATGACCAGTCGCGTCTGCGTGACCGTCGGCTGGCCCTGTTGTGCGCGCAGGACCGCTGGCAGGAGCTGCGTCTGTCCGCACAGCCTCCCGGCGATGCGCGCCTGCTGTGCCTGCAGGGGCGCACCCGCTTCCTGGTGCAGCAGCACCTGGGCAGTGGCGCCGACGGGCAACCGCAACTGGAGCTGAGCGTGGTGGCCGAAGATGCACCGGAACAATCGCTGACGCGCCTGCAGTTGCCTTGGACGCCGGCGCCATGAAACGCGCGGCGAGCGGCTTCACCCTGATCGAAGTGATGATCGCCATCACCATCATGGGCGTGCTGGCGGTGATCTGCTGGCGCGCACTGGACAGCGTGGCCAACAGTGACCAGCGCCTGCGCCAGGCCGATGCCGAGACCAGCACGGCGATGCGGGTGCTGCAGCAGTTCCAACGTGATATCGAGATGCGCGCTGACGATGCGCTGATGAACGGCGCGGTGCGACCGGCCGATCAGCCTGCGCGGCTGTTGCCGCCGTCGTTGACCAGTGAGCGCCACCCCGATGGTGGCTTCACGCTGGAGATCACCCGCAGCGTCGGCAGTGATGGGCTGCAGTGGCAGCGCGTTCGCTGGTGGCGGCAAGGCAGCACGTTGTGGCGCGCCAGCGGTGCGCCTTCCGATCACTATCCGCTGCCTGCGCCCGAGCCAACGCGCGGGTTGCTGGTGGCACGTGATGTGCAGCGCTTCGAGGTGCGGGCGTGGCAGCCAAGGGTGGGTTGGGCGATGCTGCCGAGCCAGGGGGAGGTTTTGCCGGCTACCGGTCTGGAGTTGCGGTTGGGGTTGCGTGATGGACGCGGGCCGTTGAACTACCGGCGGGTGTTGGCGCTCTGAGGCGCATCCACGCATGACGTGGATCTACTGCCAAGCCTGCTCTGGTGGGTGCCGACCGTTGGTCGGCACTGAAGCTGACCCAGCCATCCACGCATGGCGTGGATCTACTGAGAGGCATCCACGCGTGGCGTGGATCTACTGAGAGGCGTCCACGCATGGCGCGGATCTACCGCCCTCCTGCCGCCGGGCGCTGTCCCGCGCCCGGCGGCGCCGTGTCGGTGGTCCTCACCGCTGATGGCTGCTCCCTGCCCTCGGTGCCGTCCTGGCTGGGGCCGCCACCGTTCCCTGGCAGCTGGCCCGATCCTGTGTTCTGCGCGTGGTGGGTGCGGACCTTGATCCACACCGTTCCTCCATCCACGCATGGCGTGGATCTACTGCACCTGCTGCTTGCCTGCGTCTGCCCGGGCCTGCGGGAACTGGAAGGCGCTGTTGACGTCGTAGCCCGTGGCGGCGGCTGTGTTTCCGCGCGTTGGCGGATCGATGCTGCTGCTGGCACTGCCGAAGCCCAGGATCTGCACGCTGATCACCGACGGCTGGTTGCGCCGCGCATCGTCCTGGCTCTTGCGCATCACGTCCTGTGCGGCCTGGCTGGCGCTGTTGGCCGCAGCGCTTGCCGACGCGAGCGCGTTGACGTTCACCGAGGCCAGTACCGGCAGGCCCTTGCTGTCGCCCTGCACCTGGATATTGGCGGCGTTGAGCACCTGCAGTGCCGCCAGGTTGATGTTGCCCGACACGCGGATACCCGCCTCGCCGGCATCGATGGTGCCCAGCGGCGCGATCAGGTCGACATCGCCAGGTGCCACTTCGGCGATCGGGTTCAACGTTGCGATGCCGGCGCCGCTGGCCGGTGCCTGCGGCGACAGGATCACGTTGCCCCAGGTGTCGTAGACCCGACGCGGCGGGGTGTACAGCAGCGTGGTCTGCGAGCCACGGCCGGCGTTGATGTCGCCCTGCTCGGACCACGCCAGGATGTCACCACCAAAGGTGGTCATCACCCGCGACAGGCCCAGCAGCACGCTGTCCTGGCTGAACAGACGGATGTCGCCCTGGCCCTGGGTGACCAGGCCCGCGCTGGCCGGAGGTACCACGCCCTGCACGCCCACCACGATCTGCCCGCCTGGCGCCATCAGCTCGATGTTGCCACCCGCTTCGGTGCGCACACCGGAGCCGCCATACATCACGATATCGCCAGTACGGTTGATCGTTGCGCCATTGGCATCCTTGTCCGGCATCAGCGTGGCGATCGCTTCGCGCCCGCGCAGGTAGGAACCGAAGCGCGGCCCTTCTGCATTGGTGTACTCACGACCACCTTCGCGCAGTTCAGCGTAGTAGACCTGGCGCAGGAAGATGCGCTGCTGCTCCTTCGGCAATGCGTCGAACACGGCCAGCGCATCCAAGCCTTCGCTGGATGTACCGAAGCGCTGCTGCAGCCACTGCTTCAGTTCCTTGTCATAGATCTTCACCGCCTTGCCGGGCTGCGAAGCCAGCGATTGCGCCGGGTCGGCGAGCGCGGCCGGATCCAGATAGCGTGCGCGCAGTGCATCGAAATCAAGATGCTGGTTGCCTGCGGTCACCGCAATGCTCGCACCCGGCCGGGTGTCACCCTGCACGATACCGCCGAGGCTGACGATGCTTCCCGCCTCTTCCTGGCGCAGCTGGCGGCCGGCGCTGACCTCGACATTGCCGGGGCCGGCCACCGTCAGATTGCTGCGGATGATGTCGCGGCCCGCGTCGATCCCACTGATATCGGTACTGCTGGTGTTGAGCGCGGTAACGTTTGCATTGATGACATCGCGACCGGCGCGCAGCTGTACTGCCGAGCCCGCTTCGTACCAGTCGAACACGGTGCGCCCGTTGTTCCCCGTATCGCGCGACAACTGCCGCCTGCTGCCGCTGCCCAGCCCGATGATGTCGCCGGCCACGGCATAGAATCTGCTGGCTACAGTTGGGGTAGTTGGTAGCAGCGCGCCGAGCGCTGTATTGGGACCGAACGCGAAATACGGCAGCACGGCCTCAGGGTCGGCCCTGCCCCCGTCCACGGATACGTTGCTGCGCACGGTTCCGGCATTTCCCGGCCCCCGCGCGATGAAGCCCGGATCGAACGGGCCCGGAACGCGGGCATCACTGCTGGAGCGCACAATCTGGGTGGCCTGTTCGGCAGCCAGGATGGATCCTCCTGCCAGCACCTCCAGTCGACCCGACGCCGAGGGCGCCAGCAGGATGACATCCTGGGCACCGAGGGTGGCGCCGCTCGCCCGCAGACTGGCGAGATTGATGTTGCCGGAGGCCGCCACGGCGCTGAACCGGGACGGATACAACCAGTAGTTGAGGATGACGTCACCATCGCTGGGGCTGATGTCTATCACCTCCCTGCCCTGGTTGCTTCCGCTGGCATGCTGCGTGCCGACCAGGCCCGGCGAAAGGTTCCCGCCTGCCGAGAACAGGTCCAGTGCGGTGCGTTGTGTCCACAGCGAGAACCAGCTCGAGCCCGACGCGTGGCTGCCATCGTCCAGCAGGATATCGTTGAAATTGGCCACCGGCACCCGCCCGGGGTCGGCCGCACTGCCCAGCACCACATCGCCGCGCGCCTGCACCAGTGCGGTGGAATCGCCCAGGATGAGCACCGGCCCCGCCATCGCCACCGGGGCGTCGGCCACGAACGGATTCTTCAGCCCCAACGTTCCGTAGCTGCTCTGTATCGCACTGACACCACCAATGCGCGCCGCCTGCAGCAGTGTGCTGCCGCGTAGATTGGTCACGGCGCCATTGAGATCCAGATCCTGCAGGAAACCTTCGGGCTGCTGCGCGCTCGCGCGCAGGCCGGGGTTGAGCGCTCCGCCGCTTCGCAGCGTCAGGTCGCCGCCCCCCGTCAGATGCAGCTCACCGTCGCTGACGCGTCCGGTCGACCCGACCGCAGCGACGATCGCGCTGGAATGGGGCGCCGTCAACAAGCCCAGGGCATTGCCCATCGGCGAGATCACGCCCGAGTGGCGGCCGGCTTCCAGGGACAGATTGCCCCCACCCAACGTGCCGAAGCCGGTGAAGCCGACCATGCGGGGCGTCGCGTCCAGTTCGGCGCCGACGGTGCTGTAGGTGCCAAAGTTGATCCACCAGCTGGTTGCTGTGGTCTGCACACCTTCCGTCGTGCCCGAACCCTGCCGCCACAGCCAGCCTCCCACCGCGGCACTGGAATGCCCGGCCTGGTCACGTTGCGCCGTGCCCGATTCGGAGCGGCCGGTCCAGACATCGCCGATGATGTCGCGCCCCGCTTCAACACGCAGATTGCCGCCCTGGTCCGGGTACCACGCCTGGTAGCCGGCGATGGCCGCGTCATAGGATCCGGAGGCCTGCGTCGCGCCGAGCAGCGCGGTGTTCATCGGTTTCGGCGCACGTGCCGCGTTGAAGCGCGCGTCGTTGCCATCGCCCAACAACGTCGGCGCACCTGCGGTGTACACGCCGAAGCCGGACTTCATGCGAACGTCCTGCGCGGCCAGCAGTGCCAGATCACCCTTGCCGGTACGCAGCACGCTCCAGGCCGGTGCCCCCAGCCGCTTGCCATAGGTCGTGACTTCCGTCAGCGTGCCGCCGCCATAGCAGTAGCCCATTGCCGCGCAGATCTCTTCCTCCGACATGCCCATCTCGGCACCCAGTTCCGAAGCCGGGCGGCCGACCCAGGATTCATCGCCCCACCATGCCAGCGAGCCTTCCTTGTCCACCAGGCGCGGCGCGGGGCCGCAGAAGGAGCCTGCACCACAGATCTCCGCCTCGGTGGTCCCGATGATCTCGGCCACCTCGGCAGGTGACTTTCCGGCCAGACTCTCATCGCCCCACCAGTACAGAGAACCCTCCAGATTGACGATGCGATCACCCTTCCATTCTGTCGTCGTGGTTACTGTCCCGATGGTGCTGTAGTGGCTGTCGGCCAGCACGATGCTGCCGTCACTTCCCCAGCGGCGGGTACGCGGATCGGCGGCGGTCGTATCGGCACCGGCCACTGCGGTCAGATCCCACGACGTGGTGCCGTCGGGCAGCATCGCCGCCAGCGCCCAGTTGCGCCCCTGGCGCCCGCTGGCATCGGCCGTTCGCAGCTTCACCGGCGCATCGCCGGCCAGCTCCACCTTGGTCATCGACGGGATGATCGCACCGGCATGCAGGTCCAGTGCGCCGGAGAGCTTCATTGCCATGGGCAGGGCGACACCGGCCGGCCACACCTGTGCGGCCACCGGCGCCGGCGTACGCAGGCGGAAGCCGGCACCCAGGCGGGCACCGGACTGCAAAGCCAGCGCCTGTGCCAGCACGGTACCGGCCGCCATCACCTGCCCGCTGCCTGTCGTCACGGCCGCGCCCAGAACGGTACCGGCGGGCAGCAGCAGCGGCCCGGACAACACCATCTCCGCCGGCAGCACGGTTCCCGCCGGCAAGGTTACGGCCTCGAAGGGCAGTGCATAGTTCAGCGTGGCGCCGGCACGGAATTCGGTGCCGCGCTGCAGCTGGACACCCTCACCGGGCACGATCAGGTCGCCGCCGAACGCAGTGTTGGGCGTACCGCTACTGCGCCCTTCCAGCAGCACCCAGCCGTCCTCATCGGGATTGGCCGGGGGCGGCGCGAAGCCGTCGTTGATGCTGCCGTAGACATTGATATCACCCTCGGCACGCAGCACCAGCGTGGCCGACTCACCGAACCCGCGCCGTGCCGGATCGGTCCGGTTCGACTGCGGGCCGTAGCGGTAGCCGGACAGATCGATATCGTCGGCCACGACCAGATCGCCACGCGGATTGTCGCTGCTGGTCCGCGCCACGATCTGCACGCCGGGGCGAAGGCGGTAGCTGCCCAGGGCAGCAGTGCGCTGCTGCAATCCTGCATTGGCCAGCGCAGCGTTCATCCATTGGCTGTTGTCCGGGTCCACCACCGTGTCCAGCCACCGCTGGTTGATCACCTGCGGACGATGGCCATGCACGTCCGGAGCGCTGGCCAGTGGCGCCGAATCATAGCTGCGGAAGGCGTTGACCTGGAGGTCGCCGGCACCGGCGATGCGGAGTCCGCTGGCCACGGCGATCGCTGCGTCGTTGCTGCCCACGCGTGGCACGTTGAGCTTGATGCTGCCGCGTGCGCGGCCATCGTTCTGGCCCGGGCCGCTACCCGCGGCCACCGAGGTGCCGGCGCGCAGGTCCATCGAGGCGGTCGCGCCCAGCTGCAGGCCGCCACTGGCCGAGGTCAGTTCGATCATCGCCCGGTTCGGGCTGTCGATGATCTTGCCGTAGCTGTCCACGCGCAAGGCGCTGCCATGCGCGTCCAATGTGCCGTCGATACGCAGCACATCGCGGGCGGACAGGCGGATGCTGCCGACCTGTTCGCCACTGGCATCAATGCGGCCATTGACGAGCAGGCTGCCACCATCGACGCTGATATCAACGTTGCGTGCCTTCACTTCATCGCCGATCACCAGGTCGCCTACGCTCAACTGGAACGTCCGGCCACCGGTAATGCCGCCGGCGGTAAGCCGGGTGTTCAGGCCGGAGAAGTCCTGCAACTGGCGTGCACGCACTACCAGCTCGCCGCCGTCGTAGGGCACTTCAGTGCCACCGGCGTCGTAGCGGCCGCTGGCTCCGCCAAGCAACGTGCCTGCCAGATCCACACGGCCGCCCTGCGCGCCCAGCGCAGCGACCGTCAAGCGGCCGCCGCGGTTGTTGCGGGCGGAAAGATCGATGCGCGACGCCGCGTCGGCAACGATGTCACCGTCACGGCTCGACAGCGCTACGTCGCCGCCCCAACTGTACTTGTCCACGTCGAACAGGCTGACCTTCCGCCCCGCCATGTCCAGCACTGCATTGCTGCCAAGCGCCACGCCCTGGCGGGCATTGGCTTCGAACCGGCCGGACGCCAGCGCCACCCGGCTGTCGATCACAACGCGTTCGGCCGTGATGGACAACTCCGCACCCAACGCATCGCTGCCCGCGGTTGCCGCAGCACCGCGCAACTGCACCGTACCGCCATTGCGGATTGCCAGCTGCGCGCCCGCACTGCCGGTCAGCAGCGGGGTAACGATATCCAGCGCGCCGCCGCTGAACTGCCAGCCGCTGCCTGCCACGTAGTCGCCCTGCCGCTGGAAGACATCCAGACTGCCCTTGCCGGAGAACAACATGCGATCCGATGCTGCCAGGGTAACGCCGGCGAAGCCGAGCACCTGGCGATCCGCGGCCACCGACGAGCTGGGCCGGGTGAGGGGCGCACGCCCCAGCTCCAGCGCCCTTGCATTGATTTCCAGCTGCCCTTGGCCAAGCCGGCCCACCATCGCCTCGCCGGCCGGCTGGGTCTGCTCACCGCCGGGCAACGTGGTGCCGGCCAGCGTACCGTCCCAGACCAGCGTATCGGCGAAGATGCGCGCGCGATCGGTCGCGGTTCCGTAACCGTGAATGGCCGGTGCGCCCAGCACCAGGCTGCGCAGGCTGCTGCGGCCGGTTGCGCCCTCACGGGTGTCGAGGTCCACGCTGCCGAAGACATTGATGGCATCGCGCGCGGTCAGGCTGAGGGCCTCCAGCGCCGGCGCGCCGGTGGCGGTGTTTCCCCGCAGCAATCGCTGCAACACCTCCTGGTTCATGGTCATGCCGACCGGCAGGCCGCCGGCCGCCGATGCCGCCGCAATGGCCTCGGCGCTGCCGAGATTGAGCGCCGACATGCCCAGGCCGAGCTGGCGCGTGCCGTAGCTCACCGAATCACCAATGTTCAAGGCACCGTCGGTGACCACATTGATGCTGCCTGCCGACAGCAACCGGGTCTGGCCATTGCAGTCCACCACGCATCCGCCGATGTCGATCGCCACCGGACCTGCGGCACTGCCGCCCTGCGCACTGAGCGCCGTCAAGCGCTGGTTGGACACGGCAAGCAGGCCGCCCGACACCAGGTAGGGCGCCGTGGGCTGCGCAACTCGCGACGGATCGGCCCCGGTCAAGGTGTCGATCGCAGCGCCCTGCTCGATCAGGATCCCCTTGCCTCCGAAGGCGGCCGACAGCAGCACTTCCTGCGCCGTCAGGGTGACGCCGTTGCGCACCACGATGTGCCGCGCGCTGCCTTCCAGCGAATAGGTCGTCGCGTCACGTCGCAGCACGCCGCCAATCAGCATCGTTTCCGGGCGGAACGCATTGAGCGCGGAGTCGAAGATGGTTGCACCGCTGCCGCTGCCGCTGCCGGCGCTGTCGCCTTCGGTGGCAATCTCCAGCACCGCGCCATCGGAGGTGCGGAGGTTGACCGAAAGCGTGCCGCCGCGCCCGTCATTGCTGCCGGCGTTGAAATGGGACAGGCCCTGGAAGATCGCGGCTGGCACGGCCGAACGTCCTGCGCCGTCGCCCAACACCAGGTTGAGGTTGCCGGCGTCGGTCGGCCGCCAGCGCAGCGCTTCGCCACGCCGCTCGGCCACGCCCTGCACGAACGCGCTGTAGGCGGTCTCGTTGTAGCTGGCATGGCGGCGCACCACCTCCGCCGGCGTCAGCACCAGATCGGTGAGCAGCGGTGAGACACCACCGCCCAGGCTCTGCGCCTGGTGTCCACTGACGCGCCAGGAGCCAGTGCCGGTCGCCACTGGCTGGCGGCTGCCGACGGCGCTTTCGGCGCCAACTTCGACGCGGAATGCGCCCTTCTGCAGAGCGTAGCTGGCCGGCAGCAACGTGTAGGTTCCCGCCGGAAGGCCGGGAACACCGGCGGTTATGATGATCTGTTGGCCAACGCGCGGATCGGCACTGCCGTCAGCGGTGCCCAGCGGCGCCTGCGTGCCCGAGCGTCCCGGCATGATCGCGTAGACCGCATTGTCACTGCCGCTGAAGCGGTAGCGCGGGTTCGCATCCGCCAGCGCATGCCGCAGGATGTCCACCGAGCCACCGCGCCCTGCCACGAACGCGGCACCGGACAGCTCGCCTCCGCCGGACACATCCAGCACGCTGCCCGCCGCGCCACTGAAGGCATTGGCCACGATGTCGATACCGATCGGGATGCTGATCGAGCCGGGGCCCAGTACATCGAAGTCGGCATCGTTGCGGCGCCAGCTCACACCGTCCACGGTGCCGCCAAAGGGCAGCGCCAGCCCGGCGCCACTGATGGAGGTCACGCTGCCGGCAAGCAGATCGACACGGCTGGCACGATTCGAGTTGAACTCGTTGCCGCCCAGCTGCACGCGGCCCCACGGCGCCTGCACCGTGCCGCCCTGCACCACCGTTGCCGCCACCAGCTCCAGGCTGCCGAACGCAGAATCCGGTGCCGGTTGCGCGCCGCCCGCAATGCCATGGATGCGCAGCACGGCGTCTGGGTTCTGCCAGGACGGCATTCCCGAGGGACCGATTTCGGGAACGCCGGCCACGATGCGTCCCTGGGCCCTGGCCGCAGGGTACAGGCGTGCGGCGCTGATATCGATCGAACCCGGGCTTGCCAGCGTGGAGATTCGTGAAGTGCTGGCGACTGGCGCCAGCATGCGGATGTCGCCGCTGCTGCGCAGCCCGACCTGATCAAAGCCGGCCAGCCAGGTGACGTCGCGCAGGTCGATCAGATCGGCGTCCACCTCCAGGCGATGCTGCCGACCGGTATCGAACGGTGCCTCCAGCGGGCGCAGCGTGCCTTCCCCGGCCGGCTGCCACCAGCGCCCCTGCGCAAGGCGGACATACGGCGCGGCCAGTTGCAGGCGGCTGCCCGCGCTGTTGCCCGGGACGAAGCCTAGGTAACGCTCGTTCACGCCTTGCAGGCGCAGGCTCTGGTCCATGCGCAGATTGACATCTCCCTGGGCGCGGATATCGCCAAACAGGGCCAGATGATCGAAACCACCGGCCTCGACCTGCTCCACCGACAGTGCCGCATGGCCGTATTCAAGGCGTGCAGGCAGGCTCGCCGTCTGCGCGGCGTGCTGGGTCAGCGAGATCACCCGCGGCGCCAGCACGTCCTTACCGTCTGCCGTTCTGCCGTAGGTGCCGCCACCGAAGGCAACACCAAGGGTGCCACCGCGCGCACCGTCGCCGCCCGCCGCTGCATCCAGTTCGCCGTGCAGGTACAGGGCATTGCCCGCACGCAGCACGATGCTGCCGCCATCGCTGTCGACCCGGGTACGCGCGCTGCCATCGATATCGAGCAGCGCCGAAGCACCGGACGCATCCAGCCGTGCACCGCGCTCCACCACCACGAAGGTATCGGGCGGCAGGTGGCGCACGTTGTCCTGGTCCTCCCAGTCCAGCGCCCCCCCGATCTCGATGGTTCCGCCCTTGCGTACCTGCCCGCGCAACGTCCTGCGCGCGTCGGGCAGGGAAACGGTGTCGCCACTCACGTCAAGCAGTGCGCCATCGGCGATCGTCCACTGGCGCTCGCGGCGTGCATCGCCGCGTACGCCCGACGGATCGAATGCCTCGTCCAGGCGGATGCGCCCGCCGGCCGCCTTCAGACTACCGGCCACAGTCAGGTTGCCGGCGCTGAACAGTTCGATCGACTGGCCCGGGTCGACCTCGATCCTGGCCCCCTTGCCAACGCGCAGGTCGGCCGTGGACAACAGATGCCCGGCGCGCAGCGTCAGGCTGGCGCCGCCACGCTGCGACACGCGTCCGCTGGCTGGATCGGCCTCATACAACGATGGCGTCCAGGCCTGCACACCCTGCTCGCGGGCCAGTGCCTGCTGTGCGCCCTCGGCCAGCCGCAGCGCCGGTCGTTCCACCTGCAGCTGGGTACCCTCTTCGACCGTCAAGCCGTTGTGACCGGCGATGTCATAGCCGGCAAAGCCACTCTTGAACAGCGCTTCCTGCAAGTGCAGCGACGCCGCCGATGCGTCCGTGCCAGGCGCGCCGATGGCCACCGCACCGCCTGTTGCCAAAGTGAAGTTGCCGCTGCCATTGCCGAGCGCGCTGAAGCGTGCGTCCTTGCCGATACGCAGCCGGCCACTGCCGTCGGTGGCGACCTCGGTGCTGGCCGCGAGCAGGCTGACACTGCCCCCCTTGCCCACGCGCCCCTTGCCATTGGCATCGATGACACCACCGGCATCCACCGAAATCCGTGCGCCCTCGCCCACGTTGATGTCGTGGCTGCCGTTGAAGCGCAGCTGTCCACCGTCGATCCACGCCTGTGCGGGACCGCCTTCCGGCGCGGCAAGCGCGTTGCTCCAGCCGCCGCCAAGATCGATCCGCGCGCCCGCCGCAACATCGAGCGCGCCGCGCCCGGAGGACAGCAGGGCCGTCGGCCTGCCGAGCACCAGAAGCAGGTTGCCGGCCTCCACCTGGCCGCCGGCAATCTGCACCGTTCCGCCGAGGCTGACGCGGCTTGCGGCAAGGCCAAGCCGGCCGCCCTCCTGCAACCTGAGCGTGCCATCCAGATCGATGCGGCCGGCCGAAGCGAGGTCCACCTGCCCCCAACGCTGGGTGCTCAGGACCTCACTGTCCAGCCACACGGTATTGCGTTGTGCTTCCCCGACCGGCGCCTGCAGCGTCCACGGCCGGGTGTCGGCCTGGAGCTCTCCGATGCGGACCTGCGAATCGAACACTGCACTGCGCCCGGTGTTGTCGAAACGCCCAAGCCAAAGCTGGGCGTTGCGGGCCGCCGCCGTCTGCGCCTGCGCGTACCCGTCCTGTCCCTGGTCTGGGCGGCGCGTCTGCTGCACGCCCTGGAAGGCCACCGTATCCACCTGGCCCTGCAGGACGGCCGTGGGCGCCGAGATCAACAGGCGGCCGGCGTCGCGTCCCACAGTGTAGCCATTGTCGAAGCGCTGGCCAGGGGCGACCAGTGGATTGCGGAAGGATTCGGTGACCCCCCAACGCTCCTGCTTCAGTTCGTAGCCCTGGTACAGACCGTCGTACAGCATCTCCGCCGGCGCATCGTCAAGCCGGTACAACTGGCCATCGCGCCCACGCAGCCAGCTCTGCTGGACCACGCCGGACTGCACGTCCAGGCTGCCACCGGCCAGATTGATGCGCGAACCGGCGTGGCTGACCACTTCCTTGCCTGCCAGCTGGACGGTGCCGCCCTGCGCCGCCCATTCGCTGATCGAATGCCCCTGATTGTCCAGGTAGCCACCCACTTCCAGCAGGCCGCCGCCGGCATACCAGCGCGTACCTTCATAGCCACCGGTACCGGCGCCAACTTCGATCAACTGGCGGCGGTCGATCCACACCTCGCTGCTGATCAGCTTGCCGCTGTCACGGTTGTCCGGCGAATCGCGCAGCTCGTTGCCCTGCACCTTCACCTTGACGTTGTTGCTCTCCATCGCCACCTGCACGCCCACCGCACCGGAGACGTCCACGCGCGCGCCATCATCCAGGTAGCTGCGCCGGCTGGCGTCGGCGATCACCTGGCCGCCGGTGGCCACCGCCAGCGAGCCGGCCTGGAAGTTCACATCGCCGCCGGAGACGACTTCGATGCGTGATTGCTCCCGGCGGTCCTGCAGCCGCGAGAGATTGTCGAAGGTGCCACTGTTGCTGGCGGCACGAAGCTTGTCCTGCTCGGCCGATTCCCTGATGAGGGCGTCGCGCTGGCTGTCAAGCGCGGTGCTCTTGCCATCATCTTCGATCAGCACTGCCGTCGTCGAACCCGTGGCCAGGGTCACGCTGCCCTTGCTGTCGGAGGACGAACTCAGCAGATGCACGGTGCCGCGCTGGTTCAACGTCGTTGTGGCCACCGCCACGCCGGCCTGTTCGACCGTGCGGCCGGCAAGAGTGACGTCGCCCTCGCGCGCCTGGATCAGACCGCTGTTGCGAACGCTGCCGGCCGTGCTGTCGGTGACGAAGCGCGGCGCGATCTCATTGCCCCGCGTGGTCGAAGCCGTGTTCTGCGCCGTGCCCACGCCGCGGCGGATCACGAAGCTGTCGCCGGCCGCCAGCTGGGTCTGGCCCCTCCGGGTTTCGATCTGGCCCGCATTCTCCACGCTGTGGCCGGCCAGCAGCACATAGCCTCCGCCGCGCGTTGCGCTGGTGGGCTCATGCGTGGTGATGCGCGCACCACGTTCAACCATGATCTTGCCCACCGCATCGGTCAGGGCGGACGTGTTCGCATCAACGCTGTACAGACCGTTGTCACGGAACTGCGCGTCGCTGATACGTGCTGCAGCGGCCACCAGGTTGCGGACGTTGACCTGGCTGTTGTTGCCGAACACCACGCCGTTGCGGTTGGCAACGAACACCGTGCCATTGGCCTTCAGCTGGCCGAGAATCTGACTGGGCCTTGCGGCCGGATCATTGACCCGGTTCAACACGGCCCAGTCAGCTTTCTGCAGGAAATTCAGCGTGGTGTTGCTACCGATGTTGAAGGTTTCCCAGTTCAGGATCGCCTGGTCGGCGGTCTGCTCGATGCTGACCTGCACCCGGCCGTCGGCGCCCTGCGACTGGGTCGCTTCGCGGGCGTTGATCCAGCCACGGGTCAGCGGATTCTCGTCCACCTTCAGGCCATCCTTGCCCAGCCCATCGGCCACCACGAAGCCCGCCTCGCGTCGCGCCTGCCGGGCCTGCTCCTGCATGCGCTGCTGCAATGCGATGGCCTGCGCGGCCGTGCCGAGGTTGTCGATCGACTGCTGCAGCTTCTGTCGCGCCGCATCCTGCTGTTGTGCAGGCAGCTGGAACTGGATCGGCGCGCCATTGGGCATACGGCCACTCTGTGCTGCCGCACCTTGGGCGGCGCCGCGGTCGGCGAACCAGCCGGGGCTGAAGGCCTGCTGCGCCTGGCTGGCAGGAGCGACCACGCTGCCCAGCGCCACGGCCACGGCCCAGGCCATCGGGTGGCTGCGCCAGAGGGAGGCGGAGAAACGGGCGGCGGGCGAATGCGGGTGCGACATCGGGGACCTCGTCAACCTGATGGGCCGCGTCGGCCGCGGCGAGTACGAAGGGGGCCTGCGTAACGCATGCCCTGCACCTGATAGACGGTGGCCGCGGCGTGAAGACGACAGCTCAGCGCGGATGCGGTGCCACCACGAAGGAAAGCGCCGGCATTTCGGCCGGCGCTTCGATCAGCAGGTGTTGCCTTGCAGACAGTTACAGCGGACGGCCGATGCTGGCGCAGGTGCTCGGGTTGTTCACGGCGCCAGCATTGCTGGCAGTCGCGAAGCGGGCACGGACCGCATCACGCCAGGCCTTGGTCAGCGGGATGAACTTGTGCGCGCGGATGGCCGCATCGTTCGGGCCCTGCTCGACGCCGGCGACCACGACACTGCCGTAATGGCGGGTCAGGAAGCCACGCACGTTGGCGCCGACAGTGGCGTTCTTGTAGCACTGGCCGAACACGAAGTTGGTGTAGCCAGCGATCGGGTAGCCCGCGCTCGGGTTGCCGAACACCGGCACCCAGTTGGCGGGATTTTCAGCAGCGGCGCCGGTCGGCGGAGCGGCGGTTTCCAGGGTCGCCTGCACGCTCACTTCATCCGGCGAGAAGGACTTGACCTTGGCCACCTTGGTGGCATCGGTCAGGCTCGGGATGACGTCCGGGCCAACGTAGCCGATGCGGCCGTCAACGGCGTACACCGCGTTGTACAGCGAGGTGCCACCGGTGGCCGGCGCGGCGATGAAGTTCGACGGCACGGTGGTGAACAGGTTGGCGAAGGTCGACTGCACCGAGAACGCCGGCACGCCGTTGGTCAGCTTCAGGGTGGTGCCGGAGACGTCCGCCGGCTGGCAGGCGCTGGTCAGGAAGCGGGCCAGCAGCTCGCTGGTACCGCTGCTCTCGCCACGGTAGACAACCTGCAGGGCACCGGTACGGCCCGAACCAGCCAGCTGGCTCCAGTCATTGATCTTGCCCGAGAAGATGCCGCAGATCTGGGTGACCGACAGATCAACCGCCGAACCGGCCTTGTTGAACGGGATGGTGACCGAGGTGGCGACCGACGGGATCTGCACCAGCGCGCCGAAGCGGTTGGCATCGCCAGCCACGTTGTAGGTGCTGTTGTAGGTGCTCAGCTCGGTGCTGCTCAGCACCGAATCGCTGCCGGCGAAATGCACGGTACCGGTGGTCGAGAACAGCGCCGAGTTGTTTTCCAGGAAGGCCTTCTTGCCGGTGCCCGAGCCGGTCACGGCGTAGCTGAAGTTGGCCGGCAGGATGCTGTCGGCCTGGCCCTTGTAGAGGTCGGCCGGCAGCGAAGCGCCGCCGCCGGTGACAGCGGTCTGGGCCGACGCGGCACCAGCAGTGGCGAGCAGCGCGGTAGCAACCAGCGCGGCCAGGGTCTTGTACTTGGTCATGATCTTCTCCTGAAGGGTTTACTGCGAAGGTGAAACACCAAGGGAGGAACGGTCACTACACGCCTGCTGCCGCCGAGGGCCTCCCAGCCCACTCTGCGGCGACACGGACATGCTGGTCGCCGCCGATGACAGGCCGCTTAAGAAACCTGTGGAAGATCGAGAAAAGGTGTGGAGGATTGTGTGGAGAATCGAAAGCCTGCGGCGCTGCGCGCTCGCCGGGCATGGCCCGTCGCTACCCGTGATGCGCTTCGCGCATCACTGCACCAGCTGGTTCATTTCCATGATCGGCATCAGCACGGCCAGCACGATGGTCAGCACCACGCCCCCCATCACCAGGATCATCGTGGGCTCCAGCAATGCAGTGAGTGCCATCGCGCGGCGTTCAATCTCGCGTGAGATGGTCTGTGCAGCGCGGTCGAGCAACGGTGCCAATGAACCGGTCTTCTCGCCACTGGCCACCAGATGCACCAGGATCGGCGGATACACTTTCTGCACCTTCAGCGCAGCGCCAAGCGAAGTACCTTCGCGCACGCGTGCGGCCACATCATCGGCACAGCGCGCCAGCAGCGCATTGCCCAGTGTCTGTCGTGCGGCGTCCAGTGCGCGCAGCAAGGGCACACCGGCATCAAGCAGGATCGCCAGTGTCGATGCGAAGCGTGCGCTGTTCACGCCCAGCACGAAGCGCCCCACCATCGGTACGCGCAGCAGCAGGGTGTCCCAGCGCAGGCGAAGATCCGGCCGCCGCAGGGCCACCCGCCAGCCCACCACCAACGCGCCGATACCGATCCCCGTCCATGCACCCCACGCGCGTACGAACGCACTGGCCGCCAGCATCACCTGGGTCAGCATCGGCAGCGTCTGGCGCGCCTGCACGAACGCAGTCACTACCTGGGGAACCACGTAGCTGAGCAGGAAGATCACGATCGCCACCGACACCAGGCTGATCGCCGCCGGGTAGATGAACGCCGTCAGCACCTTCGCCTGCAGCGCATTGCGCTCTTCGATGTAGTCGGCCAGGCGCTCCATCACCCGCGCCAGATCGCCGGAATCCTCGCCGGCACCCACCA
Source organism: Stenotrophomonas sp. RIT309 (assembly GCF_000632045.1). Taxonomy (NCBI): domain Bacteria; kingdom Pseudomonadati; phylum Pseudomonadota; class Gammaproteobacteria; order Lysobacterales; family Lysobacteraceae; genus Stenotrophomonas; species Stenotrophomonas sp. RIT309. The sequence continues at coordinate 33,912 of NZ_JFYS01000001.1, read as the reverse complement.
GGGCACGATAGATCGCGGGAAAGTCGCGCGGCCGCGCTGCCAGCGCCACGGTCAACCGTTGGCCGGCGCGCACATCGGCACGCACCGCCGTGAGTGCCTGCGCAACGTGCGGGCGTTCGGCCTGCTCGATCACGGCGCTCAATGCGCTTTCCAGCGGCAGGCTGGCGGCCAGCAGGCTGGCCAGTTGCCGCGTGGCCCAGGCCAGTTCGCCGGCCGACAGCCTGCGCGTGCCCCAGCCACTGCCAGCATTGCGTGCGGCTGATACCTGTACCGGTGTCAGCCCACGCCCGCGCAGTTGCTGGCGCACGCCGCGCGCGTTGTCGGCGTCCAGCTGTCCCTTCTCGATGCGCCCCTGCGCGTTGGCGGCCTGGTAGTCGAACAGTGCCATGCGCGCCTCAGTCGTCGCCGGTCACGCGCAGGATCTCCTCCAGCGTAGTCACCCCGCTGTCGACCCAGCGCTGCCCGTCCTGGCGCAGGGTGCGCATGCCGGCGCGCCGCGCGGCCTCGCGCAGCGCAGGTTCGCCCTGCCCTTCATGGATCAGTGCCCGCACGCGCTCATCCACCACGAACAGTTCGTGGATACCGGTGCGCCCGCGGTAGCCGCTGTTCGCACAGGCGGGGCAGCCTACGGCCCGCCACACGGTGCGGCCCTCGGCATCCACTTCGGCACGCCGGCACTGCAGGCACAGCCTGCGCACCAGCCGCTGCGCCAGCACGCCACGCAACGATGAGGCCAGCAGGAAAGGTTCCACGCCCATGTCCGCCAGTCGGGTCACCGCCGAAATCGCATCGTTGGTATGCAGCGATGCCAGCACGCCGTGACCGGTCAGCGACGACTGCACCGCGATCTGCGCCGTTTCCAGGTCACGGATCTCGCCGATCATGATGGTGTCCGGGTCCTGGCGCAGGATCGCGCGCAATGCGGTGCCGAAACTCATGCCGATGCGCGCGTTGACCTGGATCTGGCCGATACCGGCAAAGTCGTACTCCACTGGGTCTTCCACCGTGAGGATGTTGCTGGTGCTGCTGTCGAGCTGCCCCAGTGCCGCATACAGCGATGTGGTCTTGCCACTGCCGGTGGGCCCAGTCACCAGCACGATGCCATGCGGCTGCCGGATCAACCCGGTGAAGGTGGCCAGCGTATCGTCGGCCATGCCGAGGCGTTGCAGCTGCAACCGCCCGGCATCCTTTTCCAGCAGGCGCAGCACCGCCCGTTCGCCGTGCCCGGTGGGCACGGTGGAGACGCGGATATCCAGCGGCCGGCCACCCACGCGGATCGCAATGCGCCCATCCTGCGGCAGGCGCTTCTCGGCGATATCCAGGTGGGCCATGATCTTGATGCGCGAGACCAGCGCCGCGTGCAACGCACGTCGTGGCTGCACCATGTCACGCAGGGTGCCATCGACGCGGTAGCGCACCACCGAATGGGTTTCGAAAGGTTCGATGTGCAGATCGCTTGCACCGTCACGCGCGGCCTGTGCCAGCAGGGCGTTGATCATGCGGATCACCGGCGCGTCGTCCTGTGCATCCAGCAGATCGGTCACCTCGGGCATGTCCTGCATCAGCCGGTCGAGATCGACTTCACTTTCGGCCGCGCCGACCAGTGCAGCGGCATCGCCACCGTCACGATACTGCTCGCCCAACCGCTGCTGCCAGGCCGCCGCATCCAGCACCTGGAACGGCAGCGGCCCATGCCGGCGGCGCAGTTCGGCCACCGCCCAGGCGGCGGTCTCGGCAGTTCCCAGCAGAACCGGCGCGCCGCCTGCTTCGGCCAGCATCACGCCGTGGCTGCGCACCCAGGCATACGGCAGCGCTGGCGGCGGCGTGGCCATGCTCATGGGCCGATGACCAGTTCCGGGGTGTAGCCCAGCCCGCGCAGCTGCTGCAGCGCCGGGTCGAGCGTGGCCGGGTCGCGTGCCACCCGCACCCGCAGTCGCTGTCCGGTTTCGCCCGGCGTGGTTTCGGCATAGGCCTGCAGGCCAAGCGCGCGCACCTGTGCCACGGCCTGCGTGGCACGCGCTGCATCCAGCCCCTGCGCGAACTGCACCACCTGCACAGTGCCCTCGCTGGCCGGATACAACGCCGCAAGGCTGCCGTTCTGCAGCGGCTGGCCCTGTCCATCGCGCGCATTGCCCTGGCCGAGCACAGACAGGTCCTGCGGTGGCAGCTGCGGCGCCGACAGCGCCGGCAATGCCCAGCTCTGCACCGGCTGCGCGCCGGCCTGTGCATTGCGCATGTAGTCGTAGCGGTCGCGGGTCAGGCGCTGGCCGGCAGCCGGGTCACGCACCACGTGCGGGCGCAGGAACACCATCAGGTTGGTCTTGGCGCGCTTGCGGGTGTCACTGCGGAACAGTGCGCCCAGCACTGGAATCTTGCCCAGGCCCGGCACCGCATCACGGCCATGACTGACGCTGTCTTCCAGCAGGCCGCCCAGCACCATGATCTGGCCGTCATCGAGCAGCACGCTGGTGTCCAGCGCGCGCTTGTTGGTGATGATGCCGGCGCTGCCCGAGCTCTGCGCATCGATGCTGCTGACTTCCTGGTAGATGTCCAGCTTCACCGTGCCGCCCTCGGAAATCTGCGGGCGCACCCGCAGCTTCAGGCCCACGTCCTCGCGTTCGATGGTCTGGAACGGGTTGTTGCTGCCACCACCGCCATCGGTCACATAGCGGCCACTGACGAAGGGCACGGTCTGCCCGACCATGATGCTGGCCGCCTCGTTGTCCAGCGTCATCAGGTTCGGCGTGGAGAGGATGTTGGCGCCGCCTTTGCTCTGCAGTGCGTTGGCCAGCGCCTTCATGTTGAGGATCTGGCCCACGCCCGGCAGGTTGATCGTGCCGTCGATCACGCCGACGTTCAGCCCGTCCTTCGGCAGCACGTCGAGCGTGGTGCGCGCGGTGGTGTTCAGCCCACTACCACCGGTGGTGCCGCCGAAATGGGTGCCACCGAAGGTGCGGCCGTTGCCCAGCATCCATTGCACGCCCAGTTCGGCAGCGTCGGTCTGGTTGACCTCCACGATCAGGCTCTCCACCAGCACCTGCGCCCGACGCTGGTCCAGCTGGTCGATCACCCGCCGCAGGTTGCGGTACACCGGCTCCGGGGCAGAGATCAGCAAGGTGTTGGTGGCGATGTCGGCCTGCACCGAAATGCCGTTCTGGCTGAAGCCGGTGCTGCCGGCATCGGTCGGTTCGCGACGGCCGGGATCAAGCCGCGGCGATTCCAGCGCATTCCCTTTGTTCTTGCCCTGTGCAGGCTGCGGCGGCGGGCTGGCATTGCGGCTGGTCTCGCCCGGCAATGCAGTGATGCCGTCGCTGCTGCCCATTGCCGGCGCATCGCTCTGCCCTGCCACCACGCCCCGCAGCACCCCGGCCAGCTGCGTGGCCTGGGCGTTGCGCAGGTACACCACATGCAGGTTGCCGGACTCGTCCTGGGCCTTGTCCAGCTTCTCCACCAGCTGCCGCGCCAGGCGCGTGCGGCCCGGGCTGCTGGAACGCAGCAGCACGCTGTTGCTGCGCGGGTCGGCCATCACCACCACCTTCTGCGCCGGCTCCGCGCCCTGCGCATCCAGCAGCGGTGCGACCATCGCCGCCACGTCCACGGCAATGCCCTGCTGCAGCTTCACCACGTCGGTGTCCATGCCGGCCGGTGTATCCACGCTGGCGATGACCCGCGCGATGCGCTCCAGGTTGTCGGCGTAGTCGGTGATGACCAGCGTGTTGTTGCCGGGGTTCGCGGTGATCGGATTGTCCGCGGTGATCATCGGCCGCAGCACCGCCACCAGCGCTGCGGCACTCTCGTAGCGCAGGGAAAACGTGCGCGTGGCTATTTCGCCGCCCGCGCCACCGGCACCAACGCGGCCGCCCAGCAGCTTGGCATCCGCCTGCGGCACCACCCGGCTGACACCCCCGCTTTCAACCACGGCAAAACCGCGCATGCGCAATGCACCCAGCAGCAGCTGGTAAGCCTGCACACGGCTGACCGGCCCATCGGAGACCACGGTCATCTTGCCGCTCACCCGGGGGTCGACCAGGAACTGGCGGCCGGTGAAGCGTGCCGCCATGCGCAGCACCCCACCGATATCGGTGTCCACCAGGTTCAGCTGCACCGGTTCGCCATTGGCGTCCTGCGCCTGCACCGGCGCCGGAAGATGGGCCAGGCCCACCACCAGTGCCAATGCCGCGCTGCAGCCCAGGCTGCGCATCGCCTTCATGGATGGCCACCGCCCTGGGCGGCCATCACGATGTTTCCGGAAATCCGTGCCGCCGGCATGTTCGCGTCCCCTGTCCGTTGCAGTTGCAGTTGCTGCAGTTCGATGGCCGGGTCGGCCAGCAGAGGCAGCAGCCAGTTCCAGAGCGCATCGGCGGGCACACTGCGTACCTGCAGGTGCCAGCGCCCGTCGCGCGTTTCGATATGCAGGCTGCCCGCCAGGCCGGCAGCGGTGATCTGTTGGCGCAGGCCTGCAAGTGTCGGCCGCCGGCCTTGCGCCTGCTGCTGTTGTTCACGGGCGCGCAGCAGCGGTGCAAGTGCTGCCGCCTGCGCCTGCAGCCGTGGAAGCTCAGCCTGCCAATGGCTGCGCTGCTTAAGCAGCGGCTGCAGCCAGCCCAGCCACAGTGCGGCCGCCGCTATCGCCACAGCCATCAACAGCAGCATCGCGCGCTCGCGCGCCGCCAGCCGCTGCCAACGCTGCGACAGTCCGCGCACGACGCCCGCCGGCCGTAGTTCCGATGCGGTCACGGAGCAGTCCCGCTGCTGATCCGCAAGCGGCCACCGGCTTCGTGCGCAAGCTGCAACCCCTGTGCCTGCATCGCCTGCTGCCAGCGCTCCAGCCGTTGCGCGTCCTCGGCCAAGGCTTGCGCGTCGGCATCCAGCTCCATCTCCAGCTGGCCCGGCTGATAGCGCAGGCTGCGGACCTGGCCAGCCAACTCGGGGATGGCCTGCAGCACGCTGGCAACCTGCTGCTGCACGGCGGGAAGTGCCCGTGGCACTGCCGGCACCGCCAGTGCCCGCCGCGCCTGCACCACCGGATCGACCACATCGTGGATCTCGGGGAAGTGCGTGCTGAACTGCCGCGCCATGTCATGCTGCAGGGCTTCACCCTCGCTGTGCCAGCGCGACACCTGCAGTTGCAGGCCCAGTGCAGCCAGCACCGCCGCCGCCAGCGCAAGACCGATAGCCAGGCGTGGCGCACCTGCACCCGAGGCCGGCAACGGCAGTGACCAGCCAGGCAGCGGACCGCTGCACTGCACCGCCTGCGTCAGCACGCTGGCCGGCAGACGCTCGGCCCAAGCGGGCGGCACGGCATCGATCCACTGCACTGCCTGCACCCCGGCCTGCTGCAGGCGCACGGCCAGCACCTGCATCACCGAGGCCAGGTCACGCCCACCGCACCACTGCACGAAGCCACGATCACGGCCACAGCGGACCAGCACCTGATCACCACACAGCTGCAGGGTGGCCTGCCCGACCGCCCACGGCAGCAGCAAGGGCGTTGGGTGCAGCGCCTGCAACTGCAGCCCGCACTCCTGCAGCTGCTGCTGTACGCGCGCAATCGCCTGCAGGCCAAGCCACGCCACCGCCACCGTGCCATCGGCCGCCTGGGTGCCATGGCCCAGCGCCACCTCCTGCAGATCATCCAGCAGCATCGCTTCCACTTCACCCTGCAGGGCCGCCTGCAGGCGTCGCCCGGGCAGCGGCGGCAGCTGCAGCTCAAGCAGGATCAGGTCCTGCGGATCAAGGCTCGCATGCACCCTCGCCTGCGGAAAGCGCTGGCCCAGCGTCGACAGAGGGTCGCTTCCCGTGGCCAGCACGCGGTCCTTGTGCAGCTGCGACCACTCCACCGCGCTGTCCCCATCCAATCGTTCCAGCGCCGGCAGGCGCACTCTCAGCTGCAGGCTCATGCACCGATCCTTGTCCATACCCGTTGCACACGCACGCTGTCGTCACGGTACTCGCGCCAGATCAATGCGCGGAAATCCACCGATGCGCCGTCTGCCTGTACCTGGCCTACCGCCAGGAACCACTCGCTGTGGATACCCAGCGGCATCAGCGCCATCTGTTCGTTGCTCAGCTGCAGCCGGTTGGCGATGTCCCCGCGGTTGAGCAGCCAGTGGCCACGATCGCGCTCGCCCAGCAGCGCCTGCAGGCGCCCGGCATCCACCCCCGGTGCAACCGCCTGCAGTACGGCGATATCACCTGTATTGGCGTTGACCAGGGTCTGCGCTGGCAGCACCACCGTACGCCGCGCCAGTGCCTGTATCGCCACCGGATCAGCGCCTGCCAGCACCTGTTCAATCAGCGACTCACGCGGCAACGGTGCCCGCGCCTGCCGATCGCCATCGCGCAGGCGCGACTGGACCTGCGTTGCGGCGCTGGCACAGGCCGCGCGGGGCAGCCCCTGCCCCACACACAGCGAAGTGAACGCACGCAGTGCCTCTGCGGCAGGCTGGCCGTCAGCCAGCAGCGTGCGCAGGTTGAACCTCGACTGCGCGTCCACCAGCTGCAGGTGCACCGGCAGCGGCGCCTGCAGCTGCACCGGCCGCGCCCAGCGCCCGTTGCCAACGGTAGTCAACTGCTCGCGCGCGTCGTCACGCAACTGCTGCGCCGCGCGTTCCAGCGTGACGTCCACTGCCATGCGTACCTGCATGCGCAGCTGGTCGCTGCGTACCGCACGCAGCTGTGCGGCCTGCCGGGTCAGCAGCGCAGTGGCGATCACCGCCACCAGTGCCACCACCAGCATCGCCACGATCACCGCCATGCCCTGCTGGCGGGTAAACGCACCTGGAATGTTCCGGCGTGCCATTGTCCGGCCTCACAACTGCCAGGAGCCGATGTCCGCGTTGCCGGCCTCACCGCCGGGCTTGCTGTCGGCCCCCAGCGAGAACACGTCGATATCGCCGTGCGCGCCGGGGTTCTGGTACTGGTAGGGGTGCCCCCACGGGTCATCCGGCAGGCGGTCGAGGTACGGCGTGACCGGCATCGCGCCGCTGCCCTGCGGCGGTCTCAGCAGCGCCTGCAGCCCCTGCCCGGCACTGGGGTAACGCCCATTGTCCAGCCGGTACAGCTTCATGGCCTGCATCAGTGCGGCGATGTCCTGGCGTGCCGCCACCACGCGGGCCTGGTCGGGGCGATCCATCAGCCGGGGCACGATCAGTGCAGCCAGAATGCCGATGATGACCACCACCACCATGATCTCGATCAGGCTGAAGCCCTGCTGCCGAGCCCTGCGACCACCCATCTGCATTGCCATTGTTCCGCCCTCATCATCCTGGAAGAGACCGCCGCCCCATGGTCAGCGGCGCATGTGTCAGTACGATAAACATCCTGCGGAAATCGGCCGTTCCTGCAGCCGATCACCCACACGGCGCGCATTCCCCACGCAGGCAGCGTCCACCAGCGACGACGGAACGCGCGCAAGCGTTTCCTCCACGCAGCGCTGCAGCACTGGCGCGGCACACGCCTGCAGCAGGCGCATGCACTGCAGGGGCGACCAGGCCATGCCATGATCGAAGCCGATGAACTGCCGGTACACCTGGTGATAGCGAAGATCGTCGTGCAGGCGCTGCACGCTGCCAGGGGCGCACAGCGCGATCAGCAGCACCGCACGTTGCACCATGCGCATCTCCGCGCTCTCCTGCGCAAGCGTGGCCAAGGCCGCTTCAGGCCACGGCTGCAGGCATGCGTCCAGCGCCTGCCGCAGCAGCATCAACGGATGGCCGCTGACATCCAGCGCTGACCACCTTGCCGCATCGGCCCAGGCATCGCTGGACAGCATCCACACCCACGGCTGCCCATAGCGCTGCACATTCACTGGGGCGTGCCGCGCCTGCTCCAGCGACTGGCTCAGGTGGCGGTCCAGCTCCAGCATGCTGATCCTGCGACTGTCGTTCATCGGCGTCGCCTGCGCTCCGCGACGCGGGAGCGTCGTACTCTGCAGAAGACGTCAGCAAGGCAGCCGAAGCGACAGCACGAATGCGATGTTGAGCAGTGCGTGGCAGCATCGCGGGAATGTCACCGCAACGTCATCCTCCTGCAGGCTTGCAGGTCCAGGCGCGGCGCCTCTCCGCCACACCGCCGGGCCAGCACGACAACGTCGCTGCGCTGCGCGAATGCCGCCAGCGCGTGCATCGCGTCCGCGTCATCCAGCAGCGCCGCCGTCGCCGCCGGCAGCAGTGGCAGCTGCCATCCCTCCATCTGTGCATCGCTGGCGGCCACGAACCAGTGCCACAACCGGTGGTAGCGCACGTGATCGTGAAGTGCCGCCAGACCCTCGATGCCGTGCATGGCCATCAGCAACAAGGCACGTGCCAGTGCAGCAGCAGGCAGCATTCCCGATTCCGAAAGTGGCAGCGCCTGCCGCTGCAACCGCAGCAGCATCGCCAACGGATGGTCCTGTGGCTCGAACTCCAGCAGCACCGCCTGCTGCCGCCACTGCGGGTCGGACACCACGCATACCCACGGCGCGCCATAGCGGTGCACCATCAGCGGCCGCCGCTGGGTGGTTTCCAGCAGCGCCGACAGATTGCGGCGCAGATCCAACACACCGATGGTCTCGTTGCGCATCCTTGGCCTCTCCATGCATGCAGCGGGCGTGCGCGTCGCGCGCAGCCAGGGTCTTACCCCAAGACGGCAATTCCACCGGGAAAGCGACGCAGGCCGAGTGACAGCGTCTGCCCGAGCTGCTCCAGTGCGGCATCCGGATCATCAATGCGGAAGCGACCACTGACCGGCGCCCGCGCCAATGCGGATTCGCCCAGCAGCACCTTGCCGCGCCGGTAGCGGTTGATCTCGGCCACCACCTCACGCAGTGGCGCGCGGCGGAACACCAGCATGCCTTCGGTCCAGGCGCTGACTTCGGCCGCCACGGCTTCGGCCACCACGCCACTGAGGCGCTCGTCATACACCGTCTGCTGGCCGGCCTGCAGCTGCAGGCGACCTTGCGGATGCTCGATGCGCACGCTGCCGCGCAGGCAGGTCACGCGCACCTGGCCGTCGGTGTTGCGCACATCCAGGCGTGCTGCGCCCTCGTCGGCCACCAGGCAACCCGGCCCGGCGAACAGCGCCAGGCGCGCTCCCGCAGCGGCCTCGATCGCCGCCTGTCCCTGCACCAGCTCGAAGCCTTCACCCTCGGCATCACTGCGCCGGCGCAGGCTGCTCTGCGTATCCAGCTCGATCTTCACGTGCGGCGTCGGCGCAATCTGCAGCCGCTCGCCGGTACCGGTATGGAAATCGGCGGTCATCGCCGTCACCGAAGGCCACAGGCCCAGTGGCGGGTGCAGCGCAGCCACCACGGCCAGGCTCGCCGGCGCTGCCACAGCCGCACCCAGGAATGCACGCCGGCTCCAGCGTTGTGCCGGGGTTGCCGCTTGCGGCTGTCGTGCGGCGGCAGGCAGCTGCTCACCGGCCAGGCGTACCTGCTCCCATTGCCGTTTCGCGCGCGCAAAGGCGTGCCGATGGCCGGGATCGGCCTCGCACCATTGGCGGAATTTCCTGGCATCGGCCGCAGTGGCTTCGCCCGAGGTCAACCGTACCACCCACGCGTGGGCCTGGCGCTCCACGGCGTCGAGCGGGCGGTGCGGTTGGTCGTCAGCGTCCATGAGGGCTCTTGCCGTCCCCGCACGCTGCGGGGTTCTGCTCGGCGTCAAAGTGTAGACGGATGCCGTGCCTCAGAACCGCACCTGCCGTCCCTGCCCGCTGCGTTCGGCCAGATAATCCTGTGCGGCTTTCAGCTCACGCTGCACCAGCCGCAACGACACGCCCAGGTGCTCGGCCACATCGCGCTGCTGCAGGCCGTCCACGCGGATCGCCAGCAGTATCCGGCGGCGGCGCTCGGGCATCCGCTGCAGCAGGCCGACCATGTCTTCCAGCGCCATCTCCTGCTCGGCCGCCTGTGCCGGCCCCGGGCCGGGATCGGCCATGTCCATCAACGTATCCACTTCTTCCAGGCTCAGCAGGCGATGGTCGGCGCGCTGGCGGTCGATCACGGTGTTCATCGCCATGCGCAGCAGGTACGCCGCTGGGTTCTGTACCGGGTCCAGGCGATCGCGACGCGTGCTCAGGCGCATCCAGGTGTCCTGCAGCGCGTCGCCGGCCAGCTCTTCCGAGCCCAGCTTGCGCACCAGGCGGCGCTTCAGTTCGTCGTACGCGCCCAGCAGATGGTCCATCAGGTCTACCGCCCCAGCCGTGCTGTTGCTCATGTTCGATTCCTTGACGTCATGGTTGGGGCGGGCGCCGGCCACAGTCGTGGCCCGCGCTGGAAGGACGGATCTGCAGGGTCACCGGCTGCGGCAGCGCGGCAGCATCGGCGTCCAGCCGCAGCGCCTGCATCGCCTGCAGAAGACGCGCATCGCGGCGGGTGCTGCCGCTGCCGGCAAGCAGTTCGGGTTCCTGCACCTGGCCGTCGTTGGCAATGCGGAAGCGCAGCGTCGCCGCATAGGCGCCCGGTGCAAGGTCAGGGTCGCCACAGAACGCAGTGCGCAGCCGCTGCTGCAGGTCGCCGAAGCGGCGACGCTGCCCGAGGTCGTTGGCCACACCGGTCGCAGAGGCCTCGGCAGCGGCGCGTGCGGCGCGGCGCAGGACCACGCGCTGCGCGCCGATCAGCTCGGCCTCGACACCCGTATCCTGCAGCACCACCTGCAGCGCCTGCAGTGGCGGCAGGCTGGCCTGCAGCGGATGGCTGCTGCGGCCCGTGCCGAGGTCGCCGGGATACATCACCGACCAGCCGCTGACGACGCTGAAGCGCTCGACCGCCTGTTCCAGCGGCTGCGCGGGAATGTCATAGGCGCGGATGTCGTCCTGTGCGGCGGCAGCGAAGGCGAACAGCAACCCGGCGGCGGCCGCCACCCTCCAACGTCTGATCGCATGCTGTCCATTCAGCCCCCTGACGTAGAACACATGACCCTCGGCAGCGACATCAGCTGCAGCGGCGAAGCGCGGTGCGACCAGGCGGGTCGACCTGCGCACGGCCGGCAAGCGGGTCAAACCGTAGCGGCGTCACGTGTCATTGCGATGACGGCGGCGCGCAGGGGACGCGCCGGGCCGTTCAGACCGGCAGTTCAGTGGTCTGCTTGATCCGCTGCATGGGGATTTCGGTCTTGGTGTTCTGCACCCCGGCGATCCGGTTGAGGTGCTGTATCTGGAACTGCCGGTACGCATCAAGGTCGGCCACCGCCACCCGCAGCAGGAAGTCGCAGTCGCCCGCCATCAGATGGCATTCAAGCACTTCCGGGAAGGACTTGATGCTGTTGATGAAGTGGTTGGTGGTGTCTTCGTCCTGGCCACGCAGCCACACGCGGACGAACACCGTGAACCCACGCCCGATCCTCGCCGCGTTGAGCAGGGCCACGTAGCGATCGATGTAGCCGCCCTCTTCCAGCAGGCGGACCCGGCGCAGACAGGCGGACGGCGACAGCCCCACCTGTCGCGAAAGCTCCAGGTTCTGCAGGCGACCATCGCGCTGCAGGGCGTCGAGGATGCGGCGATCCAGGTTGTCGAGCTGGTACTGCATGAAATTTCACCCATCAGGCTGATGGCCGCATGATATTCCACATTTCGTCGGCTCAATGGCATCAACGCAACCCGATTTCGTGATCGGACCGTTAGCATGGGCCACCCCCACCCGTTGTTGATCCATGGACGCCCGAACCACCCTGCCCCTGCCTGATCCCGCGTGCGACACCGCACCGCGCGCCGAATTCCTGCGCGGCCTGCGCGCCGCCGTGCCGGTGATGATCGGCTTCATTCCTTTCGCCCTGGTGCTCGGTGCCCAGGCCGCCCAGAAGGGCCTGTCGGTGCTGGAAGTGCCGCTGATGACCGGCCTCAACTTTGCCGGTGGCTCTGAATTCGCCGCGGTCGAACTGTGGACTTCGCCGCCACACATCGCGCTGATCGTAGCGATCACCGCGCTGGTCAACAGCCGCCACCTGTTGATGGGTGCCAGCCTGGCGCCGTTGCTGCAGCACCTGCCGCGCCGTCGCGTGCTGCCGGCGCTGTTCTTCATGTGCGATGAAAGCTGGGCACTGGGCGTGGCCGATGCGCGCCGTCGCGCACTGGGCTTCAGCCTGTCCTACTACCTCGGCGTGTCGGCCGGCCTGTACACCGTGTGGGTACTGTGCACCGCGCTGGGCGCGATCGTCGGCCCACTGCTCGGTGACATCCACGCCTATGGCTTCGACATGGCCTTCCCCGCCGTGTTCCTGGTGTTGCTGCGTGGCATGTGGCAAGGCATGCGCGCCGCCCGGCCATGGCTGGTCAGCCTGGTGGTGGCAGCGGGCACCTACCTGCTGGTGCCCGGCGCCTGGTACGTCGCCAGCGGCGCGCTGGCCGGTCTGGCCGCTGCGTGGCTGCTGGCCGAGGACGCCGCATGATCTTCAACGGCCTGATCCACTGGACCTCGGTGCTGACCATCATCCTGATGGCCGCCGCCACCTATCTCACCCGCATCATCGGTTTCCTCGCGCTGCGCAACCGCACCCTGGGCAAGCGCGCGGTGACGGTGATGGAAGCCGCCCCGGGCTGCGTGCTGATCTCGGTGATCGCCCCGGACTTCGTGGCCGACAAGCCGGCCGACCTGGCTGCACTGGCGATCACGTTGCTTGCGGCCACGCGGCTGTCGATGCTGCCGACGGTGCTGATCGGCGTGGTATCGGCGGGTGTGCTGCGGTATGTGATGGGGTGAGCGCCAGAGGACAACCGGCGCCGACCATCGGCTTCCCTATGCAACACGTCTGATTGTGCGTGCGCCGGGGCGTCTGCAAGGATGCATCCACCGCCTTGGAAGGGTGATCTCCTGCAGATGGAATCCTGGTTGCGGCACGCCACGGGCGCAGCAGCGCTGCTGCTCTGCGCCAGTGCGTGCAATACCCTCGATATTCCCCCGCGAGATAGTGTCGGCGCGGACGGAGGGTTTGCCACGCGCCTGCGCGGAGCGCCCTTGCAGCTGAGCGTTGGCACCGCATCGGTACTGCGCGGCCAGGAGAGTTCCGAGCAGACGACGCACTCGCACACTTGCCAACGGGAAACAATCGAAGTGATGGTGCGCTGGGTCGAACCCAGCCTATCCACTGACCAGGCCGTGATTCTATGCACTGCCGCCGCGCACGCCGCGAGACAACCGCTCCATGCCGCAGGCCTGAACGATACACCGGTCCGCTACCAGGTCACGATCGTCAGCGACGGCGGCGGCATCTGGCAACAACCTGCCAGACCAGTCCGACCAGAACTGGTGGTGGCGTTCTGGTTTCCCGCTGGCGACGACGCTGCTGCACTGCGTGCGCGCGTAATCTCCACCACCGCGCACGAGTTCCACCATATCGCCACCGCGATGGCAGGCCAGCGCCGATGGGGAGCGCACCGGGAACCGGAGGCCTACCTCGCCGGGGCATGCGCGCTGCTGGCGATTGAACGTGAGCTTCGGCGCGAGCAGCTACCTGGCCGCCATGATCCCCGCGCTGACAGCCTGCTGCCGGCGGCTGCACAGCGCTCTGGAAATGCCGGCAACGCGATGGGCCAGTCGTTGCAGGCATTCTTCAGCGGGGATCGTATCCAACGCGATGACGAAGAAGGGCGCGCACTGCTACGGCACTGCCACCACACCATCGGATTCCCCGCCATCGCCCACTAGCGCCGCCCCTCCCTGCGACAGCCGGTCGCAGCCCCCTCCGGGCACACGCTTGACCTATATCAATCCGCCCCACGCCACGGGCGCGTATCTCTATGCAGGAACCCAATACGCCGGCGTCACCGGCATCCAAAGGACCTGCGATGAGCTACACCCCCGACAACGCCCAGCTGCTCAACGCCATGCAGAACGTGATGGTGATTTCCACCACCGACCTGCAGGGCAACATCACCTATGCCAACGACCTGTTCTGCACGCTCACCGGGTTCGCGCGCGAGGAACTGATCGGCCAGCCGCACAGCATCGTCCGCCATCCTGACGTACCCAAGGCCGTCTACAAGGACATGTGGGACACCATCAAGGCCGGCAAGACCTGGACCGGCATCGTCCCCAACCTTGGCAAGGGCGGCGTGCTCTACGTGGTCGACACCACCGTGCAGCCACTGTTCGACGCCGATGGCAACATCACCTCGTACATCAGCATCCGCCGCGTGGTGAACGACCTGATGCAGAACTACGACCTTGTCGAGTTCAGCAAGGAAAAGTTCGACGACTTCTACGAGGCTGCGTGAACGCCATCCCCACACGCAGGCCCATCAGCCGGCTGCTGGTGGGTTTCGCCTCCGAGTCGGGCAACGCCCGCGCCCTGGCCCAACGCCTGGGCGCGGACCCGGAACTGCAGCCGCATGGACCGCAGGTCCTGCCGTTCAATGACATCGATGTGGCCGGCCTCGGCCACGGCGATGTGCTGCTGGCCATCTCCAGCTCGTTCGGCGACGGCGAGCCACCGGCCAATGGCGAGCGCTTCTTCGAGTCGCTGCGACAGGCGCCCGCCCTGCCCGGACTGCGCTACGCGGTGTTCGGCCTGGGGGATACCGGCTACCCCAGCTTCTGCGGTTTCACCAAGGCGCTGGATGCAGCGTTGAGTGATCGTCAGGCGCAGCCACTACTGCACCGTGTCGACGCCGACCTCGGCTACGAACAGTTCTTCCAGCAGTGGCGGCCGGTGCTGGGCCAGGTACTGGACGGTGATGCGACCGCCGGCCAGGATCTGCGCCTGCAGGTGACGGCTTACGGCGAAGACAACGCGTTCGCCGCCGGCATTGTCGAACGGCGCCGACTGAATCACAGCACCCCCGCCGCCTGGCACCTGCAGCTGGACATCGCGGGCAGCGGCATGGCCTACCGGGCCGGCGACACCCTGCATCTGATTGCAGAAAACGATCCTGCGCTGCTGCAGGCTCTGGCCAGCTGGTATGGCGATTCCAGCGCCGTCGACGCGCTGCGCGACCGCGAACTGCGCCTGCTCAGCAAGGGCGTACTGCGCGAACTGGCCAGGCTGGGGGGTAGCGACGTACTGAAAAGCCTGCTGAAGATCAGCCAGAAACGCGAACTCGACGCCTACCTGCATGGCTTGGACCTGCTGGACGTGCTGCAGGACCACGCCACCCCGCAGTCGGTTCCGCTGGCGCGATTGCGCGAGCTGCTATCACCCTGCCTGCCGCGCGCCTACTCGATTGCCTCGCATCCGCGCGATGACCAGCTGAGCCTGTGTGTACGCGAAGTGCGCTACACCCTGCGTGGCCGCGAACGCTTCGGCACCGCCACCGGCAGCCTGCTGCAAGGCGGCGACACGGCGCGTGTGTACTGCCGCTCCAATCCGGGCTTCCACCTGCCCGAAGGCGGCAACGCACCTCTGCTGCTGGTGGGCACCGGTACCGGCATCGCGCCGCTGATGGGCCTGATGCAGGAACTGCAGGCAACCGGCGATGCGCGGGAGGTCCATCTGGTGTTCGGCGAGAAGCACCGCGAGCATGACTTCCTGTACCGCGAGCAGTTGCAGGACTGGCAGGCGCGTGGCGTACTGGCCAGCCTGCACACGGCGTTCTCGCGCGATGCTGCGCAGAAGGTCTATGTGCAGCATGTGTTGCAGCAGCAGGCCACGCAGATGCGGGAAGTGCTGGCCCGTGGCGGCCACATCTACCTGTGTGGCAACAAGAGCCACCTGGAAGGTGCGATGCGCGAAGCCATCGACGCGATCGGCGGCGAAGGCCATTGGGATGCCCTGCGCGGTGAGGGCCGCACCCACTGCGAGCTGTATTGAACCGTCCCTACGACGCTGCCGGCCAGCGGCCGGCACTACCCGCGTGGATGCACAGCGCGCCAGGATATGGCTCGCCAAGACCGCCGCGTATCAACCATCGACGACGCGCCCGTCCACCACGCGCGCCACCTGCTGGCCGAACACCGCCACATCCTGATTTGAACCGTCCCTCGGGTAGTGCCGGCCGCTGGCCGGCTGCTCTTCGCACTACGGCGCTGCCGGCCAGCGGCCGGCACTACCCGCGTGGATACACGGCGCGCCAGGATATGGCCCGGCACCAACGCCGCGCGTCATCCGCCGACGACGCGCCCGTCCACCACCCGCGCTACCTGCTGGCCGAACACCGCCACATCCTGATTTGAACCGTCCTTCGGGTAGAGCCGGCCGCTGGCCGGCTGCTGTTGGCGCTACGAAGCTGCCGGCCAGCGGTCGGCACTACCCACGTGGATGCACAGCGTGCCGGTGTCCGCCGGGCATGGCCCGGCACGACCGCCGCGCGTCATCCGCCGACGATGCGCCCGTCCACCACGCGCGCCACCTGCTGGCCGAACACCGCCACATCCTGCGGATCGTGGCTGATCAGCAGCAGCGGAATACCGGTTTCATCCAGCACGGTTTCCAGCTCCTGGCGCAGGTGCTGGCGCAGGTCGTGGTCGAGCGCTGCGAACGGTTCGTCCAGCAGCAACGCCTGTGGCCGGGTCACCAGTGCACGCGCCAACGCCGTGCGCTGGCGCTGTCCGCCGGATACCTGTGACGGCAGCAGATCCGCCACATGCTCGATCCGGAATGCCTGCAGCCACTGCTCCACTGCCTCGATACGGGTGCCGCGCGGTGGATTCAACCAGCCCCGCTGCAGCCCGAACGCCACGTTCTGGCGCACGCTCAGGTGCGGAAACAGCGCGT
Source organism: Stenotrophomonas sp. RIT309 (assembly GCF_000632045.1). Taxonomy (NCBI): domain Bacteria; kingdom Pseudomonadati; phylum Pseudomonadota; class Gammaproteobacteria; order Lysobacterales; family Lysobacteraceae; genus Stenotrophomonas; species Stenotrophomonas sp. RIT309. Next base: position 17,290 of record NZ_JFYS01000001.1, on the reverse strand, counting down.
AGTCCTGGAACACATATCCCAGGCGACGACGCTGCGGTGGCAGATCGACCCCTGCTCCCGCATCGAACAGTGTCTGCCCGTGCAGGCGCACATGACCATGCTCCGGGCGCAGCAGGCCGGCCACCGCTTTCAGCGTCAGGCTCTTGCCGGCACCGGAAGGCCCGAACAGCACCACCTGCCGCTGCGTGCACTGCAGTGCTACGTCCAGCTCGAACGTCTGGCCGGACGCCTGCAATCGCCGCTGCACCTGCAGGTCAAGCCACATCGCGCAGCTCCCGACGGCGCCCACCCACCAGCCGCGCGGCCAGCAGCAGGATCACGATGCACACCACCGACGTCAGGATCACCAGCGCATTGGCCTTGCCATCCTGCCCCGCCTGCACCGCTTCATAGATGGCGATCGACAAGGTCTGCGTGCGGCCCGGAATGCTGCCGGCCACCATCAGCGTGGCGCCGAACTCACCCATCGCCCGTGCGAACGCCAGCAGCAGGCCCGCCAGGATCCCGCGCCATGCCAGCGGCAGGGTGATGCGGAAGAACACCGCCGCTTCGGACACGCCCAGCGTGCGCGCGGCCTGCTCCAACTGGCCGTCCACTTCCTCGAATGCAGCGCGTGCCGGTTTGAACACCAGCGGAAACGACGCCACCGCAGCAGCGATCACCGCCGCCTGCCAGGTAAACACCAGGTTGATGCCGAACCACGACTGCAACCAGGCGCCGATCGGGCCATTGCGCCCGATCAGCACCAGCAGGTAATAGCCCAGCACCGTCGGCGGCAGCACCATCGGCAGGGTCAGTATCGAATCCAGCAGTTCCCGACCGGGAAAGCGCCGCCGCGCCAGCAGCGCGCCAAGCGCCACGCCGGCAACAAGATTGATCGCCGTGGCCCAGCCGGCCACCTTCAACGACAATCCCAGTGCGCTCCAGTCCAGGTCCATCCGTCAGGGCTTGCCGAACCCGTGCTTGTGCAGGATCGCCTGGCCCTGCGCCGAGCGCACGAACGCCGCGAAGCGCCTGGCTTCCACCGGCTGCGTGCTGGCCTGCACAACCGCCAGCGGATAGGCGATGCGTCCGGCAACCGGAACCTGGAACGCGCGCCGCACGCGATCAGGCATTGCCTGCGCGTCGGTGGCGTAGACAAACCCCGCATCCACCTCGCCCCGCGCCACGTAATCCAGCGACTGCCGCACATTCTGCGTACTGATCACCTTGCCCTGCACGGCCGGCCACAGCTTGGCAGCCTGCAGCGCGCCCTGCGCGTAGCGGCCCACCGGCACGCTGTCCGGGTTGCCCACTGCGATGCGCTGCACGCCGGCACCCGCCAGATCGGCCAGTGCGCGCGGCGGCGCCTTCGCCTGCGGTGGCACGACCACCCACAACGCGTTCACCGCAAAAACCTCACGCGTACCGGCCGCCAGCAGCTTCTGCTGCGCAGCCTGGTCCATCGTTGCTTCATCGGCCGAAGCGAACACATCCACCGGCGCGCCGCGCGCGATCTGCTGCAGCAGTACGCCGGAAGCGGCAAAGTTGAAGTCGACCCTGCTGCCCGGGTTCGCCTTCTCATAGGCTGCGCCCAGCTCGCGGAAGCTTTCGGTAAGGCTGGATGCCGCCGACACTGTAAGTTCGGCCGACCACGCCGGCAGCGCAGCCACCATCCCCAGCAACAACACGCCCAGCGTCTTCATATCGGCTCCTTGTCCGTGTTCAATCCGTTTCGGAATCCCTGGCCACGGCCAGCGCCGCCAGCCGCTCGGGTTGCAGCAGCAGCATCTCACGTTGGTTGACTGCGATGACACCCTCATCGCTCAGCCGCCGCAGCACCCGGCTGACCGTCTCCGGCGCCATCCGCAGATAATTGGCGATCTCGGTGCGGGCCATGGTCAGGTTGAAGCGGGTCGCGGAAAAACCACGCCGCGCATAACGCGCCGACATATCCAGCAGGAACGCCGCCATCCGCTCCTCGGTGCGGTGGTTGGCCGCCAGCGTGGCGACCTTGCCGATCTCCGCGCTGAGCAGGCTGAACAGCTTGGCCTGCAACCCCGGCATGCGGGTGGCCAGCAGGCTCAGCTTGGGGAACGAAATGCGGCACAGGTGCACCGTATCCAGTGCCACCGCATTGCAGGGGAAGCGCGAACCGTGAATCGCGTTGAGCCCGATCACCTCGCCCGGCAGAGCAAAACCCAGCACCTGCTCGTTGCCCTGGCTGTCGTCGACGAAGGTCTTGACCATGCCTGCGCGCACAGCGGCGATGGAATCGAAGGCCTCACCCGCACGGAAGATGTATTCCCCCGCATGGAACGGCCCCACGTGGTCTACCAGCACATGCAGTTCGCCCAGCGCCGTCTTGTCATAGCCCTGCGACATGCAAGCATCGGAGAAGGCACAAGTGCTGCAGAAATGCAGCGCGTCGCCATCATCGGCGGCGGCAGGATTCGGCGTGGCCCGGCCGGGGCGCGGCTGAGGGGACGGAATCGAAGACATTACGGCAACGCTCGAACGGAAGCATCCATCATACGGCACGGCCCCATCGCCTTCCGTGCACTGCACGGGTCACGCCGCTGGTGACGTGCCGCGCCGGCCTGCGCCGCGCTGGCGCACGCTGTCGCGCACATCCACATCGAACTGCAGTTGCAGCGTGGTGCCGTCGTCCAGATACAGCGCAAAGGCCAGTCCATCGCGGCATGGCAGGCGCCCAGCCAGGTCCTCCACGGAAGACCGGGGCAATACCAGGCGGCAATCGGTGCCGCTGTCGAGCAGCACCGCGCTTTCGCCGCCGTGCAACGAAACGGCCGTGCCCCAACCGCCGCTGCCACCGAACCGGGTCAGGTTCTCCACCGTTTCACCGGCCAGCAGCGTGGCCAGCTCGGCCTCGTCCAGGCGCAAGCGCATTGTCTGTTCCTGCAACTGCACCTTCATGAGGCAACGTCCTCCCATTGGGTGGGGGTATTGCAGTTGACCAGGGCGCCTTCATCGGCATGGGCCAGGCGCAGGGTCTGCGCGTCCAGCCGGTGTTGCAGGGCCTGCAGGGAGCGCGGGCCGAGGGGATCGTGGATCATGTTTTCGAGGATCGTGCGGCTTTCATTGGCTACATTAAACAGCATCGGAAGCGGATGCCCGTCAAAGATCGTGCAAGCGCCGCTGTGCCGGTCACGCAGCTGCTGCAATAGCTCCGGGGTCAACCGGGGTGTATCCACCGGCACCACCCAGGCAGGGCCATCGGGCATCTGCATCGCCACGCTGTACAGGCCACCCAGTGGCCCGCAGCGCGTGATCTGGTCCGGCACGCCGCCGAACGCCGGATAGCGTCCGCTCACCCAGACCCGGTCTGCCCCGGCCAGCCGCAAGGTGCCGCGCATGTGCTCCAGCAGGGTGCGCCCCTGCCAGGGCAGCATTGCCTTGTCGCGGCCCATCCGGCTGGACAGGCCGCCGGCCAGCACGATGCCGGCAATGGGCGTTTTCACGCGGGAAACCCGACCACGCCATACGTGGCCGCTCCTGTCGGGCGCGAGGGGAAGGCCCCATCCACGCATGGAGCAACCGTGCAGGTACGCCTCAATAGATCCACGCCATGCGTGGCTGCTTCTGCCAAGCGCGAGGGGAAGGCGCCATCCACGCATGGAGCAACCGTGCAGGTACGCCTCAGTAGAGCCACGCCATGCGTGGCTGCTTCTGCCAAGCGCGAGGGGAAGGCGCCATCCACGCATGGCGTGGATCTACTGCCGTCAGTGGTGATCATGCGCCGGTTCACCATCGGCGTGGCACAGCGTGCAGCCTTCGCTCCACTCGCTGTCGCCGTCCTCGTAATGTTCCTGCTTCCAGATCGGGCACTGGTGTTTCACCGCCTCGATCAACTGCCGGCACGCGCGGAACGCCTCATCACGGTGCGGGCTGCCCGCAGCCACCACCACCGCAACATCGCCAATGCCCAAGCGGCCCTTGGCATGCGCCACATACAGCTTCAGCTTCGGCCCGAACGTCGCTTCGATCTCCGCCGCAAAGCGCTGGATCTCGTTCAGCACCAGCGGTTCGAACAGGTCATAGGTGATGCCGGTCACCGGCCGCCCCACATTGAAGTCGCGCACCTTGCCGATGAACACATCTATGCCGCCGAATGCCGGGTCGGACACCGCCGCGATGCCTTCGGCCGGGTCGATGGCGTGCTGCGCACGGTCCACCACCTTTGCCGTCACGTTGCTGCTCATGGCTCAGCCCCCGCTCACCGGCGGCAGGATCGCCACCTTGCCATCGGCAGGCAGCGCCTCGTGGTCACGCAGCACGCGCTGCTGGTCGGCAAAGGCAGAATAGTCCAGCAACCCGGCGCGGAAACCGGGAAAGCGCACCGGCAACAGCTCACGCAGCGCCTGGCGCAGATCGGCCACCGTGCCACCGGCCACCTCCAGCGCAATCTCGCGGCTGTCATCCAGATCGGAAAACGCACCGAACAACTGCAGATTCACCTGTTTCATCGTCACTCCTGGGTTGCCAGCTGCAGCGGGTCCTGATGGCCCCAGCCCTGCACACGCACCGGTGTGCCGGCCGCGACGAGGTCCCCCTCGCCCTCCAGCACCACCCAGGCGTTGGCCTGCAGCATGGATTTCAAACGGAACGATTCCTGCCCAGACAGCACGCGCGCGCTCAAGCGCCCCTGCGCGTCCACGTCCACCCGCGCACGCGCGTGGAAGCGCAGGCCCGGCGGTTTGCGCACATCGGCCTGCAACGGCAGCTGCAGCAGCGGCTCTGCGGCCAGGCCCAGCAGGCGGCGCAGCACTGGTTCAACGAAGAAACGCTGCCCCACCGCCGCCGACACCGGGTTGCCCGGCAGGCCGAAATACAGCGCGCCATCGGGCAGCACTGCAAACAGCAGTGGCTTGCCCGGGCGGATCGCCACCTTGTGGAACACGATGCGGGCGCCGCGGGCGCGCAACGCATCGGGAATGAAGTCGTAGCGGCCGGCCGACACCGCGCCGGTGCTGATCAGCACCTTCGCACCCGCAGCCAGCGCGTCGTCCAGCACCGCATCGAAGGCAGCCACGTCATCGCCCACCGTGCCCTGCCACACCACCTCGGCACCGGCGGCCTGCAGGCGGGCGATCAGGTAGGGCCGGTTGCTGTCACGGATCTGTCCGGAGTCCAGCGCCTGCGCCGCTTCGGTCACCAGCTCCTTGCCAGTGGCAATGACAGCGACCTTCGGCCGTGCCACCACCGCCACCTCGGCCACACCGATGGCGTGCAGCAGGGTGCGTGCATTGATGTCCAAGGCCTGCCCGGCCTGCAGCACGCGCTCGCCTTCTTCCACGTCCTGTCCGCGCAGGCGCACGTTCTGGCCAGGTTTCACCCCGCTCTTCAACGCAATGCGGGTCGGGCGACCCTGCTCGCTGGCAAGGATCTCCACGTTCTCGATCGGCACCACCGTATCCAGCCCAACCGGCATGCGCGCGCCAGTCATGATTTCCCATGCACCGTCGCCGCCCTCGGCACCGGCGTCGCCCGCCGCCTGCCAGCCCTGCACCACAAATTCGGTATCGCTTTCGAACGGCGTGCCATTGGCGCGCAGCGCGAAGCCGTCCATCGCCGAGTTGTCGAACGGCGGCAACGACTGCCCGCTGATGATGTCCGTGGCCAGGATGCGACCCGCAGCCTCATGCAATGCCAGCCGCTCGGCCGGCAGCGGTGCAGCCGCTTCCATCAGGTGCTGCAGCGCTTCGCTGTAGGCAATCATGCGTGGCCACCGCCATCGACCATCGCCAATGCGTGGCCCAGCACCGGCGCCAGGATGTCCAGGCACTGCGCGGCCGCACGCGGGCTGCCCGGCAGCGCAAACACCAGCATGTCATCCAGCTGCACCACCTCGGCCCGGCTCAGCCAGGCCATCGGCGTGTGCTGCGCACTCAACGCGCGCACCATCTGCGCCAAGCCGTGCACCGGTCGCGCATTCAACGAACGCAGCGCCTCCGGGGTCAGGTCGCGCGGGCCAAGCCCGGTGCCGCCGGTACACAGGCACAAGCGCACGCCCTCGCCCGCCAGCGCACGCAGGCGGCCCGCCAGCGGCTCGATGCCATCGGGCAATACCTCGGCAGCCACCACCTCGCCACCGAGCGACTGCAACCCGCTCACCAGCTTCGGGCCGGACTCGTCGGCATAGCTACCCTCGCTGGCGCGATCGCTCAGGGTGATCACCGCGCAGGCCGCGCCGTTCAGGCCCTTCGGCGGGCGCGGCCTGAAGCGCGCGCGCTCGCCCTCGTCCATGCCGTCGGGATGCAGCCACAGGCCGCGCTTGCCGCCCTCCTTGAACAACAGGCGGATGCCCTCGATGCGCAGCGCCGGCTCCACCGGCTTGCTCAGGTCGTACAGGGTCAGCAGTGCCGCGTTGACGCCGGCAAGCGCCTCCATCTCCACACCGGTGCGGGCCTCGCTGGCGCACTCGCACCACACGCGTATCGCCTGCCGCTCCGGCACCGGCGCGCAGTACACCTGCACCAGTTCCAGCGGCAACGGGTGGCACAGCGGCATCAGCATCGAGGCCATCTTGGCGCCCTGCAGCCCAGCAATCTCGGCCATCACCAGCGCATCGCCCTTTGGCAACCGGCGCTCGACAATCAGCGGGTAGGCCACTGGCCCGGCATGCAGCTCGCCCACCGCCACCGCGCGGCGGCGGGTAATACGTTTGTCGCGCACATCGGCCATGTGGAAGGCCGCCTTCAGATCACCCGGCATCGTGTTCCTCATCCTCCAATCGAAGCCAGGTGCGGAATCAATCCGGTCTGGCCCTGGTGCAATCCGTGCCCGGCCGCTTTCAGGCCAAGCTGTGTGGTGATGCGTGCCAGCAGCGCGTCCTGGTCGTCGTCGCTCTGCAGCAGCGGGCGCAGCGGCACGCCGAATTCGCCGAACAGGCACAGCCGCAGATCGCCCTTGGCGGTCACCCGCAGGCGGTTGCAGCCCTTGCAGAAGTCACGCGAGTACGGGGCGATGATGCCCACCGTGCCGCGATGCTGCGGGTGGCTGAACTCGCGCGCGGGGCCGGCATCGTCCGCGCGCGGGCGCTCGTGCCAGCCAGCGGCCAGCAGCTGCTCGATCACCACGTCGGCGCGCAGATGGTGGCGCTGGAAATAGGCTTCGTTGTCGCCGGTACGCATCAGTTCGATGAAGCGCACGCTGAAAGGACGGTCGCGCAGGAAGTTCATCCACTGCGGCAACTCATCGTCGTTCAGGCCGCGCAGCAGCACCGCGTTGAGCTTGATGGCCGGCAGGCCCAATGCCTGTGCCATCGCCAGCCCCTGCTGGATTTCCGGCAGGCGGTCGTGGCCGGTGATGGTCCTGAAGCGCTCGCGCTGCAGGCTGTCCATGCTTACGTTCAGCGCGGTCAGGCCGGCCCGGTGCCAGCCGGGAAGGCGCCGCGGCAGCAGCGTGCCATTGGTGGTGATGGCCACCTTGCGGATGCCCGGCACGGCCGCCACCGCAGCGATGATCTCGTCCAGGTCCTTGCGCAGGCTGGGCTCACCCCCGGTAAGGCGGATCTTGCTCATCCCCAGCATGGCAAAGGCGCGCACCAGGCGCGCGATCTCGTCCACCGCCAGGAAGCGCGGACGGCCGTCGGCCTGGTAGCCATCGGGCAGGCAATAACTGCAACGGAAGTTGCAGGCCTCGGTCAATGACAGGCGCAGATACGGGAAGCGGCGTCCGAACCCGTCGGTGAGTTGGCTCATGGCTGTTTCACTCCTGAGCCCACCATGCCGCTGGGCGCCTGAACAGGTTGTCGACCCGAGCCCTCAGAGTGCGCCGGGGCGCTGAAAGCGTCAACCCGGAGCTCGACTGCGGTGGCGCTGAAGGGTACAGCCTTCAACCCTGTCGTTTTCGAACCGGCCGCTACGTCCCGCTTCTTCACCCAACCACGACACCTGTCGCAGATTGCCTGGTCGCGGTGGGTCATCGCGGCAGCCAGCAGTGCCGGTACTTAACAGCGTGGTTCAATGCCGAAAGCGTCTCCAATCGTGAGCTATTTGCAACTCTTCTGATTGGCATTGCACAGCGACGCGGGCTCAGATGGCGTGCCACCGAAAACGGGTGGCCGGGTTTCGAATCCCGTGTTGACCTTGAGTGATTGCGCTTGCCAGTCGGCGTCCACATTCCGTGGCGCCGGCTGGCAATCCGTCTGCCGGCTATGGCGGGCGGTGCGTGGGGGCGTTCGCGCCCGCCGGCTTGAGGTCAACCCGGATTCGAACCACGTACCGTCCGCCACCTCTGTGTGGCGGCTACCGATTGCCTTGCACGGAGCCATGCCATGAACGGATCTGACCTGCCCCATCTGCACGCCTACAGCGACCCGGCCAACGCCGATGACCTGGCAGAGGCCGTGCACCCGGATGCGAACACCTTGAGTGCCAACCTGAGACGCATCGGCAAAGGCGCCGCCGCCGACGGGCAGCCCTGGCCAGAGCGACACCAGCTGCCCGGGCGCTGCATGGCGCTGGCCGATGCCGATTGCGCATTGGCCGGCTTGCGGGTGGTGCAGGAGGTACTGCTGGCGGCGGAGCGAACCCGGCAGAACGGCGAGCCCGAGGACTACGTGGGCGACCGGGTGATGGAGGGGCTGATGCTGGCGTGCCTGGCGTTGAGTGCGCAGGCTGTGGGGCGGTTGCAGGTGGAGGGGTGAACGGGACTCGCTTGGAATGCACCTTGCGCCTCCAGGTTCACCAGCGAACGGGAAAAAGCCCACCGGTACTGCAGCCCCCCCCCCCCCCTTTGTCTCGCGTGTTACTCCGTCTCAACAACAGCATTGCCCCACGCTCACTCGCCTGTTGCTCTCTTTCCGGATAGAGCAACCAGAAAGATCAGAACAAGGACGATGCATACCGCCAGGTTGAACAAGAGGATGGGGCGTATGGCGAGGTAGAGCTCACCAACTCCCACAGAATAAGAACCATGATTGGACTGCGAGCCTAGCGCTCTTGCAGTGATCTGAATCCACACAAGCGAAGCTATTTGAACAACAGCGATTCCAATCGCGGAGAACAGCCGTCTGGTAGGAGTTCTGCCGACCATTGCGACATACGCGAGCACCGAGAGCGCCGCATAGAAAACAACCAACATCCAAGTCATCACCGCTTCCGTTCGGAATTCTCCGCCCTCATGCAACCCGTGCTCGCTGGGCCTTCATCAGGCCTTCCTTGGTACGCGGAAGCTAATGTGCCTCGCCTTGGCAAACGCCGGTCTGCTCCCTTCCGCTTCTGGCATGAACCGCTGCACGCCGCCCCGCAGCTGGGAACGCCCAACCTGTCAGCCTTGGGGGGCTTGGTCATTTCCGGGATCGACAGCTGAGCCGGCCGCACGTTGAGCAGCGCTGCTCGTACTCCTTGATGCACGATGGCTTGCAGCACTACGCCGGCGTCCGTGGAACCGAAAAGCCTTCATCGTTGACGCCGTTTCTTTCCTGACTGGGCTGATGGACTTTCGCGCAGCCCTTGTCGGATCGCGATATCCAACGCTACTGCCGCCGCGACGAAGCACATCGCCGCGACGGACCTCTCATAGGCCAATTGGCCAAAGTACTGCTGAATCGCAAATCCAAAACCACAAAGTCGACCGCACAGCGTGCCGCTATTGTTGATTCCAAACTTCAGAACCAAGACGCCCATGAAGGCAGCCAGACTGCAGAATACCAAGCCCGGAAAGAAGACGAGGGGGCGCCAAGCTCGCTTTGATTTCGACATCAACGGCTCCAATGCGGTCGTGGCAGTGCTGGGGGTTTCCTTTGGCGTGACACACTTGGCCGAGGCGACCCTCGCGTCATAGCTGTAGCCCACACTAAGATTAGGGCATGGCTAGGCGATTCGGACCAAGCGGGTAAGCGCATCGTAGCGATTAGTAACACTGCGCGGGTCGGTGGCGATCTTGCTATTCCCGACGGCGTCGACGGCAAAGCTGTTCGCACCACTGCCCGGGCTGACCCGGCCAGTCAGATCACCGAAACCGCTGGAAGTTCAGGTGGCGCGCAACCCCTTCGGGACGGTGACCTAGATGATCTGGTCCCATGCGCCGTACTGGTCGTACTGGCTGTGAATTTCCGCCTTCACGCCGCCCACGTCCTGCAGGGTCTGAGCCAGCCTGTTCAGCGGGTCGAACTGCTAGCGGCTGACACTCCGCAGGGGACACGCACTTATATTCAGAGTGCTGAACACGGCCCTTCAAGTCGAACGACTGCGTCGCACCGTAATTGGCTCCAACGCCTGCGCCGATGATACCGAGAGTTCCCGATGCCTCTGCGTAGACTCCTACTCCGTTGGCAGACTCACATGAGTCGGCAGCTTTCTGATCGGGGCTTCCACCCATAGGATCGAATGAGAACCCGCCGCCTACGCCGATACCAGCCCTGATAGCTCAAAGTCCCCAGAAGCCATCCCAGATCAAGCGCCACCAAGATTTGGTTGTTCGGGCCACTTCACTTGGCTTTCTTGTGAGAGCCAAAATGACCCAAATGGTGCTTCCGCCCATGATGATTAGCCCAATCAACGTCATCAGCGCGGGGCTTATGTGCCTATAAAACCACCAGCCCAGGAGGATCAGGATCATCAAAGCAACATAGCGGAGCAGCAATCCAGTTTTCATAGTCCTATGGTTCCTACTTCCTGCAAGAATTCACTTGGCTTATGGACAGCCTCCTTAACGTGCTTCTCCATAATATCAATCCAAAAAGGCTCACCAGGGTCATCTGACTCAGTTCCCCAAGGCAACAAACCCGAGTATGTCTTCAGGACGTCGCCCCTTGAATAATTGCTACTGTCTTCACAGGCTGCCTCCGCCCACTGCTGCTCGGCGCGAGCCCACGCCTTCTGGCCACTAGTGATGTTCCAGACGCCCAACCCAATACTTGCGGAGCCCGGTGCGGCGGTCACTACTGCACCCTCCATGCCAAGTCCTCCAGCGATCCTCAGCGTACCTGAAGCAAGCAAGCGCCCAGCGTTGATGGCATTCCCAATTGCGACGGCTGTCTTGTGCACGTTCCTTAATCCCAACGGGTCTATCAAGCTAAGTGAGTTTCCGCCAGCGTATCCGTAGGTGCTGATTCCGCCTCGTAACCCAATCGGATCACTCTGCGAATACCGCCCCACTGCCGGGTCGTACTCCCGTTGGTAGTTGTAGAACAACCCACTCGCATCCGTCGCCTGCTGGCCCGGGAAGCGCAGCGCCAGCTCGAACGCCACACCGTCGCCATCCGGGTCGGCACTCGTAATCTGGTTGCCGAACACTTCGCTCTTGTTGCTCCACTCCCAGATCGAGACGTTCCGTACCGGGTCGATCACCACGCGCGGCGTACCCAGATGATCCGGCTGGACGTAGGCCAGCTCCGGTACGCCGGCGCTCGGCACATTGATCAACGCCACCGGATAGTTGTCCAGCCAGATCGCCTGCTGCTGCGCCTGCCCCGTGGCCGAGTAGTTGCCCACCCACTGCCCTGCCTCGTCATACAGGGTAATCTGAGCCGCACCACCGGCCGGGGTACGCAGCACGCGCTCACCGCGATGGTTGTAGGCGTAGCTCTCCAATGTGGCGTTGCCCTGCTTCACTGCGTTCATGCGGTTGGCATCGTTGTAGGTGAAAGCCTTGCTGCCAATGCTGGTGGTGTTGCCCGATGCGTCGTGATTCCGCACCTCGCCATCCACCGCAGTCAGCCGGTGGCTGGTGGCCGGATAGGTGTAATTGGCGGTTCCTGCCGAAGTGGTCAGCGAGATGCGGTTGCCGGTTGCGTCGTAGCCGTAGGTTTCAATCGGCGTGCCGGTCGTACCGTCCTGGGTCTGGGTCAGGCGGCCGAGCGCGTCATAGGCGTACTTGGCCAGCACTTCGGACCCTGCTCCATTCTTCAGCTCGATGATCGAACCGACCGGATCATAGCCATAGCTCAGCGATAGCCCGCCTGTTGCCGGGTCATGCACGGCCTGCTGGCGGTAATCCAGGTCCAGTGGCCGCTGCAATTGACGCCCGTTGCCGTAGGTCCACCCTGACGCCGGGCCGAAGGCCGCGTAGGTCACGTTGTTCACCACGATCTGCCGCGACTGCCCAGGGCGGGTCAGGCCGATCTCACTGACGCGCCCCTGGGTATCTCGCACGTAGTCGGCCACGCTGCCGTCCGGGTAGGTCAACGCGGTCAGGCGGCCGGACTTGCTGTAGGCATAACGCAGCGTGCTGACGACGCCGTTGACGGTCTGCACCTTGCGGGTGACCTGGCCGAAGCGGTCATGGCAGTACTGGGTGCTGCCATTCGCGTGCAACACCTGCCCCAGGCGCCCCTTGGCAAAGCGCTCGTCGGCGGCGCAGGCAGCCGGTGCCACGTCATAGCTGTAGCCCACGTCCAGATTGGGGTCCGGATAGGCGATGCCGATCAGGCGGTTGAGCGCGTCGTAGCTGTAGGTAGCGGTGAGGCCCCGCGCATCGGTGGCGGTCTTGCGGTTGCCAGCCACATCAACGGTGAAGCTGCTGGCGCCACTGTCCGGACTGACCTGTCCAGTCAGATCACCGAAACCGTTATAGGCATAGGTAGTGTGCAGGCCCTTCGGGTCAGTCACCTGGGTGACCTGGTCCAGCGCGTTGTACTGGCTGCGGATTTCCGCAGCAACTCCTCCCACGTCCTGCAGGGTCCGCGCCAGCCGGTTCAGGGGATCGTACTGCTGGCTGGAGACGCGCTGCAGGGCGTCGGTTACCGTCTGCGGGTTGCCGTTTGCATCGTAGGTGAAGCCAGTGGCGTGGTTGCCGGCGTCTTTCAGCGCCGTAAGCTGGCCAATCGTGTTGAAGGTGCGTGCCAGGGTGCGGCGCAGGGTGCCGCCTGCATCCAGAGTGTCCTCCTTCAGGCGATTGCCGGCATTGTCCAGCGTGTAGTGGACGGTGTTGCCGGCGTTGTCCTCGATGTCGGTCAGTCGTTGTGCAGCGTCATACACGTAGGTCACGCTGTTGCCATCGGGCTCGGTGATCTGCTGCACCTGGCCGGTGGGCCAGTAGCTGATGTGGGTGGATCGATCATCGGCGGTAGTGGCTCCGCGTACGGTCACCGAGGTGGGCCAGCCCCGGGCATGGTAGGCGTAGTCGGTGACCACGCCATTGGCATCCTTCACCGACAACGGTCGCCCGTAGGCGTCGTAGGCCAACGTCTCCACCGTCTGACCAAGTGCATTGGTGACGCTGCGCAGGTCGCCCTTGCGATAGGTGCAGGCCCCATTGGTCGCGCACCCTGCGTCGTCTGCGGCGTAGTAGGCATAGGTGCTGACGTCGGCCACGTCGGTGCGCGCGCCATCCACGCTCTTCAGCAGCCCCTCCACGGGGCAACTGCCCGCCGCGGCCACATCCGCAGCCTCGCAATAGGTATATGTGGTCGTACGCGTCTGCCCGGATGCCAGATCCTTCAGGGTCACGCTCACCGGTTGTCGGCGCGGGTTGTAGGCGGTACGCGTCTCACGCTGACCGATGGTCGTCGCCAGCACCGCGTTGGTCACACTGTCGCGCACGGCCTGCACAACACGCTGTTCAGGCAGGCCCACCGCATCGGTGATGGTATGGGTGTTGACCGGTCGGCCCGTCACCGCGTCGACGCCTTCGCTATATGTGTGCTTGGTCTGGACGCCGCGCCGGTCCGTATAGGTATCCAGACGCCGGCGGAAATCGACCGCGCCGTCATAGTAGGTGCGGCTGACCGAACCCTGGGCATCGGTCGTGCCCGACACCTTGCGGGGAGGTGCGCTGTCGCCACCGGCTGTCAGCGTGTAATCGGTCTGATGGCCCAATGCATCAGTGACCACCGCACCGCCATTGGGGCTGTAGGCAAGGGTTACGCCATCAGCGCCACCCGCGTGCTGGCTCGAAATGACGCGACCGATGGTGTCATAGGTGAAGGTGCTGTAGCGGCGCCCATCCTCGGCGGTAATGCCGGTCAGGTGCTGGGGGAAATCCAGATTCTCGTAGTGATAGGTGCGCACCCCGCCGCCCGCGTACGTGACGGTAGCGACCTGCCCGTGCGCGGTATAGGTATAGCTCGCCTGCGGTACGCCCGCGACCAGAACGGAGCTGATCAATGCTTCGTAGTCGTTGGACTGATAGACGAATTCAAGCGTACGGCCGCTGCTGTGCACGACGGCAGCGAGGCGCTGGCTATCGTCATAGATGAAGGTGAGCGACGTGCCGTCCACAAAGCGCTTCACGGCGAGCCGGCCCGCATCGTCGAATGTCGAAATGGCGTCGGACGCGTACAGCGTCCAGTTTCCATTCTGGACCAGGCGATCGCCACTGCTGTCGGCGGCCTCGTAGACCTGGCCGATCTTCTTGAAGGCGCGCTGGAAACCGGTGGCTTCAACGATGCCTGCGCCGCCCGCCCCATCCAGTGCGAGCTGGGCACCTAGCGAGTGTGTCCAACCGTAGCCGAAGCCTCCGGACGAGGTGGATATTCCCGAATGGTAGTAGCGCGTCAGTGCAACCCAGCCCAGATCGAAGTCCTGCGCGATCTCGTACTTCTCACCGGTCTTCACGTCGCAGGGGTTGCCTACGGTGCCAGTGCACGGAGGCTCCTGCGATGCCGGAGTGCTGGAGGGGTTCGGGCTCATGCCACTCATGGCGCTGTTACCCGAGGTCGGGCAATTGCCGTTCCCGCCATCCTTGTCGCACTGCGTCGTCTTGGAGGTGATGGTTGCTACGAACTCTTCGCTGACGCAGGCTTCGTGCTTGTTGGACCACTGGGTGAGGGGGACCGGGCAGTTCAGACGCCGGGTCCGCGTCATATGGGCATCGCTTGGGTAGGGCGTGCACGGCGACTCGGCTGTGTTGTCGCCGGTCATGTATATCACTTCAAAATCACGTGTCTCGATGGTTCCTTCCATGTCCGGGCTGAGCGCATACCACTCGCTTGTAGGCGTAACGGCTGCACCCGGGCATACAGGATTGAACGCCTTGATATCGGCGAGATAGGAAGCAACCATCGCCTCTTCTGTCGGGAATATAGCGGTACTCAGATACGACCAATCAGGGTCGGAGGGCTGGGACTTGCCCATCCAGTACGTGATTGAGGTATTTCCCTCCAGGTCCACGACCTTCGACTTGATCGAATTGACGGACTGCCAACCGAACTGGAGCTCAGGCGGGAACGGACTCGGCGCGGGCAGGCTCTTGATCGCCTGCACTGCCTCCTGCTGAGTCTTGTACTGGGTCGAATTCCCGCTTGGCTGGGAGATGCGCCAGGTTGTCTTGCTCTCCTGCGCCTGCGCGGCAAGGGGGGCCGCGCAGCCAAGCGCGGCCATCGTCAGCGCCACACACACCAGCTTCATTGTCCGTTCGAACATCCGTGTTCTCCTTCCTGGGCGAATACCGCGCCGGGAGGGACGAAGGCGCACGGGCGGTTCACCGCCCTATCGCGCCCTGCTTCGGATCGTCCCTGTTCCGGAATGCGGCAACGCCGCACGGGGCAGTTATCGCGCAAGCCCATTACATAATCAAGTCAAGCCGTGGGATGTCGGTCACGATTATCGATATCGGCAACGCCCCTCCCTGGTGATCAGAGTACTCCCCCAAACTGCTTCCAGTCTTCATTGGTGCTAGCGTGCACCGTCAAGCCAGTGATGCAAGGATGCGCTGCAGGATCGTCTATGACGCCGACATTACCTCCATTTTCAGACCGCATGAGGCTGTTCCTCCTCTTCGCGCTCTGCTTGATACTCATCTCCTGCGATCTGGATCTGGTGATGGACAGCTCCTACGCCACGAAGCAGGAAGCCGTCGACGCCGAGATGATTGCCAAGGGCTGGATTCCCGCGTGGGTGCCCGAGGAGGCGACCGACCTGCGTGAGGTGCACGACCTCGATTCAAACGTGAGCGCGCTTGCCTTCAGCAAACCACGCAGCAAGCAGTTGCTGTTGCCGCCCGGTTGCCGGCCCGTCAACCACAGCGCTACCCAGCCGGCGCTGTTCAATCGAAGCTGGTGGCCGAGTGAGACCGCTCTGAAGCGCTCCTATATCTTCTTTCGTTGCGAGCCCGAATTCGGCAAGTCGATCTTCGTCGCAACAAGCGGAACCGGCGATCATGTGCTCTTCTGGCGCACGTACGCTCGCTGATGCGCATGCCCGCCCTCCCCTGCAACCCGACACTACAGATGCACACTCCAGGAACGGTCCTCACCACCCTCGCCCTTTGCCTGTTGCCCAGCCTTCCGGTCTACGCAGAGCAACGCACGCCTGCCGATGTGGAAGCGATCGAACAGGTGATCGAGTCCTTCCGCACCTCGCTGATCAACAAGGGCTGGTCCGCACCGAGCGGGGCTGGAAGATCTTTTCGGTGATCTATTCGATACGTGACAAACGCAGTTCCGCAGAGAGCTGATGCGCCCTTTCAGCAAATCAACGTCAGCCAGTCACCATCAACCACCACGCGCAGCTGAATCCTGATCCCGCAACCGCGCCGCAAAATACCGCGTGGGCGATTGCCCCAGCGCCTTCTTGAACATCGTGATGAACGCCGTCACCGATTCATAGCCCAGGGTTTCAGAAACCCGCTGCACCGCCGCGCCGCCTGCAAGCTCGCGAATGGCAACCAGCAGATGCAGCTGCTGCCGCCAGCGCCCGAACGACAGTCCGGTTTCCCGATCAATCAGCCGCGTCAACGTGCGCTCACCCAACGCCAGGCGTTTGGCCCACTCGCTGATGGTGCTGCGGTCGGCCGGATTGGCTGACAGCGCCGCAGCCAGCGCGCGGATCTTGGGGTGGTCACTCACCGGCAGGTACAACCGCTCGGCCGGCATCTGCACCAGTTCGTCCAGCAGCACTCGCGCCAGGCGATCGGTGTGCCCACCGCGCGGGTAGTCCTGCGGCGCATCGGCCAGGTGCAGGATCATCTCGCGCACCATCGGCGAGATCGACAGCGTCACGCAGTGCAGTGGCAGGTCGACAACGCCCGGCTCGACGAACAGATAGCACAGGCGGGCGTTGGCGGTGGCCCGGTTGCTGTGCGGCATGCTGCCCGGAATCCACACGCCGCACTGTGGCGGCACGATCCACAACGCATTGGCCACCTCGCAGGTCACCGCGCCATGAAGTGCCAGGATCAGCTGTCCCTTGCGGTGGTCATGCACTGGAATCTCGGCATCGTGGTCGGCCACCTGCAGGCGGCTGGCCACTGCCGGCCGATCCGTCGCGTCCGGGTCCAGATCAAAGCCAGGCAGTGAAATGCGAGTCATTCTCGATGACCGGATTCAGCGATAGACTGACATTCTAGCGAAATTCGGCGACGGGGCTCGCTGAATACGATGGCGCCATGCACATCCCCGCCC